>DASYFD010000411.1:0-12364 GCA_036498625.1 Xanthobacteraceae bacterium
GAAAATCTTGCTCAGACGCTCGACGCGCAACATCGCAATCCTCACGCCCCATGGTCGGCAAGCACGACCAGCCCGTCAAGGGCGAGGCCCCCGCGCCGCCGCAGCAGGAACGGGTTGACGTCGATCGACTGGATGCGGCCGCCGGCATCGAGCATCAGGCGCGAAAGCCCGATCAGGGCCGCCACGGCGGCTTTGACGTCGAGCGCAGGGCGGCCGCGATAGCCGGCAATGCGCTTGCCGGCACGGGTCGCCTCGATCAAGGCGAGCGCGCGGCGCTCGTCGAGCGGCGGCGGCGCCAGCGCCACGTCGCGATAAAGCTCGAGCTCGACCCCGCCGGTGCCGAAGAGGATCACCGGCCCGACCTCCGGATCAAGATTGGCGCCGAGGACGAGCTCGATGCCATCGGCGACCTGCTCGGCAATGAGCACACCCTGCGGCGCGCTGCCGCTGTGGCGGGTGACGGCTTCGACGATCTGCTCATAAGCGGCACGCACCGTCTTCGCGGAATCGAGACCCACCATCACGGCGCCGGCCTCGGACTTGTGCGGCAGCGCCGCGCTCACGCCCTTGGCCACCACCGGATAGCCGATGCGCTTGGCGATCGCAGCCGCCTGCGTGGCGCTATGGGCCACCCCCTCTTTGGGACACGCAATCCCATAGGCCTTGAGCAATTGCTTGGATTGCACCTCGTTCAATGCTCCCAGGGACGCCTGCTTGGCGGAGCGCGCCAGGATTTTCTCCAAGAGCGCCCTGCCCCGCAACGACACGACCGCGGGCACGGCGGCAGAGGCCTGGGTAGCGCGCCGGGCGTAGTCGCTGAGCGCGCGCAGGGTGCGCAAGGTCTTGTCGACCTCCTGCAGGCAGGGCACGCGCGGCAAATGCATGCGAAAGGCACGGCTGTAGTCGGAGAGCCCGTGCGACCCCATGCTGAATTGTACGATCGGTTTCCTGGCCCGCGCCGCGATCGCTTCGACGGCCCGCATATTGGCCTCGGCCCGGTCCATGCCGGGCGCGCGCGGCAATTCGGCCTGCAGCAGCACCAAGTCGATGCCCGGATCGTCCAGCATGGCCTCGACGCATTGCACGTAGCTTTCCCGGTTGGTGAGCCCGGTGAATCCGGAATCGAGCGGATTGCCCACGATGGTGCCGACCCCAAGCACGGCCGCGAGCCGCGCCGCGGTGGTGTCGGCCAGCGCCGCAAAGGCAAGCCCATTGGCAGCGGCGGCATCAAGCAGGAGGCCGCGGAGCGCGCCCGAGAACGTGATGGCGCCGAGCCTGGAGCCGCGCGGCAGCGGCGCATGCAGGACGTATTCGACTGCTTCCACCACATCATCCACGGTGCGCACCCGCAGCACGCCGGCAGCGCCCGCGACCGCATCGAAAGCTTCCATGGCGCCGGCCAGCGCCCCGGTATGGGCGAGCGCGGCCGCGCGGCCTTCCGCCGACGCGCCGAGCTTTATCAGCACGATCGGCTTGCCGGCCGAGCGCGCCATGCGGCATGCCGCCATGAAGGTGTCGGGATTCTGCACCGCTTCCAGGTAGGCGACGATCACCCTGATGTCGTCGTTCAGGGCGTAATACGCGATGTAGTCGGCGCCGGAGAGGCCGGCTTGGTTGCCCGAGGTGACCACCGAGCCGGCGTCGATGCCGCGCTCCTCGAGCGAGCGCTTGATCGCCATGGCGAGACCGCCGGATTGCCCGATGATGGCGACCGGTCCGTTGACCAGCCGCTGCATGCGGTCGTCCGGCATGGTCATGAGGCTGGCGCGGGCATGCAAGTTGCCAAAGCAATTGGGGCCCGAGACCGCGAGCCCGGTCTGGGCGATCACCGACTTGAGCCGGACCGACAAGGCCCGGGCGGCCGGATCCAGTGATTCCGCAAAGCCGGCGGTGAGTACGGTGGCGCTGCGGGCACCGGCCCGGCTCGCCTCGATCAAGGCATCGGGGACGAAAGCCGCCGGGATCACTACCACCACGTGGTCGGGTGGCTCCGGCAATTCGGCAAAGGAGCGATAGCAGCGAGTGTCCCAAATCTGGTCGCGGCGCGGATTGAGCGGATAGATTGGCCCCGGAAATTTGTAGCGGTTCACGTTGCGCCACACCCGCTGCGACCAATTGCCGGGCGTGTCGCTGGCGCCTAGGATCACCACGTTGCGCGGATTGAGCAGCGCATCGACCTTGCCGAGCGAATGCAGCAGCAAGGGAGACGGCTCGACCACCAGGCTCACGCGCGTCTCCCGACCATTATGTCCCACCCATTATGCACGGCCCACTATGCCCGACCCATGGCGCCGGCCGCGGAACGGCGCGCCAGCACATAGAACACGACCGCGATCATCGCCATCAGCATCGACCACATCAGCCCGAGCGCCGCAAGTTCGGTACCCTGGCCGTTGCCCCAAAGATCGAACATGGCGACCGCCATGGTCTGCGAGCGCGGGCCGGCGAGCAGGATAGCCAATGACAGGACGCGTGTCGCCATCAGGAAAATGAACAGCCAGCCGGCCACCAGGGCAGGCGCCAACAGCGGCGCCACGATCCGGCGCAGGCGCGTGAGCGCCGAGGCGCCGCACACCGCCGCCGCCTCCTCCAGCTCGCGGTGAATCTGCAGCATGCCGGACGAGCTGTAGCGCATCCCGTAGGGCAGATAGTTGATCACGAAAGCCCAGATCAGGATTCCGATGGTGCCGTAAAGCGGGATCGGCAGCCGCAGGAAAACCTGCATAACCGCGATGCCCAGCACCAGGCCCGGAAACACCAGCGGGATGGTGGCCAGCCGCTCCACCAGCCAGCCGCCCGGCGCGCGCCGCACCGCGAGCCAGGCGGCAAAGAACGTGAGCGCGACCGCACCGGTGGCGGTGGCGACCGCGACCAGCATGGTGTTGAGCATCAGCTCGACATGGTCGGAAGCGAGCACGGTGCGATAATTGTTGAGGCTGATGAGCTTGAAGGAGGCGGCGCTCACCGGGGCGAAGAACGGCAGGAGCGAGATCCAGCCCAGCATCGCTATCGGCACCACCAGCAGCAGCACGAAATCGACGACCAGGATGGCGGCCGCGACCCAACGCAGGCGCCCGAGGTCGAACGGCCGCGGCCGGAAGCCCTTGCCGGTGATGGTGGCGAAGCGCTCGGCGTGGCGCGACAGCTTGCCATAGGCATAGAGCAGCACCAGCACCAGGCACAGCATCAGCACCGACAGCGCGCTCGAGCCGCCGAGATCGGGCGGCGCCCGCGCCATCATGTTGGTGTAGATGTCGGTGGTCAGAACCGAGATGCGGCCCGGCAAGCCGACCAGCGCCGGAACCTCGAAGGCCTCGATGGCGCGGATGAAGACCAGCATGGCGAGCGCCATGATGGCAGGCAGCGAGAGCCGCATGGTGACACGGCGGATGGTGGCCCAGACCCCGGCCCCGCTGACCCGCGCCGCCTCCTCGAGCTCCGGATTGGCGTTGCGAAGCGTCGCTCCCACCAGCAGGAACGCCAGCGGCGACCACAGAAAGCCCTCCACCAGCACCATGCCGGGCATGGAATAGATGTTGATCAGCACGTCGGTCGAGCCGGACAGGGTCCGATAGAGCTGATTGACCGGCCCGGCCTTGCCGAACACCAGGAGCCAGGCGGACACATAAAGAATGTAGGGGGTGCCGAGCGAGATGATCGCGGTCACATAGGCGAGCCCCTTGAGCGGCGCGTTGGTGCGCTCGACGATCCAGGCCATGATCCAGCCGACCACGAGCGCGATGACGGCGCTGCCGGCCGCAAACGATAGCGAGTTGAGTGTGGTCGCCACAAAGCGGCGCCCGCCGAGCACGTTCTGGAAATTCTCCAGACCCCAGCGGGTGGCCTCGTTGGCGGGACCCGCGATGATCACGCTGCCTTGCAGCAGGAATATGAGGGGAGGCACCACCAGCGCCCCGAGCACCACGATCAACAGGCCGGCGATCCAGCTGGTCTGGCGTGCCGACGCGCGCGACCAGGAGACTGGTTCAGCCGAAGAGTTCATCGAAAATCTGCTTCCATCTCGGCAGGTTGTTCTCGATCGTCTCGGGCGAGAAGAAGCGCACGCGGAAATGGCCCTCCTCCGGCTTGAGCGAGGGGTCGAGCGCCGGCACCGCCGGATCCGCGGTAAGATAGTCGGCATCGCGATAGACCTGCTGGCCCTCCTTGGAGATGATGAAATCGACCAGCAGCTTGGCGGCGTTGGGATGCGGTGCGTTCTTCTGGATGCCGACCACGGACAGGGTGCCGGTGGCGGGCTCCATCTTGATCCAATCGACCGGCGCGCCTTTCTTGGCGCTGATCACGGCGTGATGGTTGAAGATCTGCAACGCGATCGCGTATTCGCCGGCGATCACCTGGTCGAGCACCTGGCGCGCCGCGGCCGCCACATTGGCGACCTTCTGCTTGGAGAAGGCGCGCAGATAGTCCATGCCCTTCTGCTCACCCATCTCGGCCAGCACGGTGCCAACGAAGCCAACCCCGCCTGAGGTCGAAGGCAAGGCGTTCCAGGCGATCTTGCCCTTCCATTTCGGATCGAGCAGATCCTGATAGGTCTGCGGTTGCGTCCCTTTCGGGACCAGCGCGGTGTTGTAGCCCGGCGTGTTGATGTACAGGTTGCTGGCGATCCAGTAGCCGTCCGGATCCTTGTAGAGGTCCGGATAGTCCTTGGCGGCCTCGGGCTGCCACTGCAGCACGTAGCCCTCCTGCTTCAACGGCACCACCGACGAGGTTCCGTCGAATACGTCCGACTGCGGCCGGCCGGCCCGGCTTTCGTTGAGAATCTTGACCGCGACCTCGTTGGCATTGGCGCGGGTGTAGCGCACCTTGATGCCCGGATATTTCTTCTCGAAGGCGGCCGCGATTGGCCGCACCAGCTGATTGACGATCTGGGTCGAGGTCCAGACCACCTCGCCTTCCTTCTTGGCAGCCGCAATCACGGCGGCGTCGATCGCATAGGCGTTGGTGACATGGGCTGGACCACAGCCGAGCGGAACCGCGATCGCGACGGCGATGATCCAGGTATGGCCCTGCATGGTGTTTCCCCGATCTTTTGTCGCGGCAGCTTTTCGAAGCTGCCTTCTCGCCGTCACCCTAGCACGCGCCCTCTCGCCGGGGCGGCGGCGTCCCTTGATGGCAAATTTCCGCCCCATCCGCCATTTCGGCCGCGCGCCGGACTTGGCCGGCCCGCCCTGCTCCCGTGTAATGCATTGAACCAAAATGGTTATTCCGGGTCGGCCGGGCGCCTCCGCCCAGTCGCGCACTTGCGATTTCGCGTTCCGGCCGGAGTCACGCTAGGGTGCCGCCAGCGCGGCTTCATGTCCCAGCGGAGCCCCCTGCTCCGCCCGCGCCCGACATTTTTTTCGCCTCGTCGATAACGACGGAATGGGAGGATTGAGAATGATCTCGCTGTCCATCAATGGCCAATCCCACAATGCCGATGTGGAAGACTCGACGCCGCTCCTGTGGGTGCTGCGCGACACCATCGGCATGACCGGCACCAAATACGGTTGCGGTATTGCCCAATGCGGTGCCTGCACGGTTCACATCGACGGGGTGGCGATGCGCTCCTGCTCGATCCCGGTGAGCGCGGTCGCCGGCAAGCAGATCACCACCATCGAGGGCATCGCGGTCGGCGGCAAGCTCTCCGCCGTGCAGCAGGCATGGCTCGACGGCGACGTGCCACAATGCGGCTACTGCCAGAGCGGCATGATCATGGCGGTGACGGCGCTCCTCAAGCAGAAGCCCAAGCCCACCGACGCCGACATCGACACAGCCATCACCAATATCTGCCGCTGCGGCACCTATCAACAAATCCGCTCGGCGATTCACGCCGCTGCCAACGCTTGATCAGGGAGGCAGCCATGAATCATATGCCGCGAATCAATCGCCGCTCTTTTGTGGTCGGTGCCGCCGTCGCCGGTGGCGGGCTGGCGCTCGGCCTCCAGCTTCCGTTCGGCCCACAGGTCGTGCGCGCCGCGGACGGCTCGCCCGAGGTCAATGCCTGGGTGGTGATCAAGCCTGACGATACCGTCGTGATCCGGGTGGCCCGCTCCGAGATGGGGCAAGGCACGCTCACCGGCCTCGCCCAGCTGGTGGCCGAGGAGCTTGAATGCGACTGGTCGAAGGTCACCACCGAGTTTCCCAGCCCCGGACAGAATCTGGCGCGCAAGCGCGTGTGGGGTGATTTCGCGACCGGCGGTAGCCGCGGCATTCGCGGCTCGCACGAATATGTCCGCCAGGGCGGCGCCGCCGCCCGCGAGATGCTGATCGAGGCCGCCGCCGCCGAATGGAAGGTTCCGGCGACCGAGTGCAGCGCCGCCAACAGCGTGATCACCCACAAGGCGTCGGGACGCACCACCACCTTCGGCAAGGTGGCGGAAGCCGCCGCCAAGCTGACGCCGCCCAAGGACATCAAGCTCAAGGACGCCAAGGACTGGAAGATCGCCGGCAAGGGCGTCAAGCGCCTCGATACGCTCGACAAGCTCACCGGCAAGCAGGTCTATGGCATCGACATCAAGATGCCCGGCATGCTGGTCGCGACCGTCAAGGATTCCCCGGTCAACGGCGGCAAGATCAAGAGCTTCGACGCCGCCAAGGTCAGCGGCATGCCCGGGGTGAAGAAGGTGGTGCAGGTCGGCGACTCGGGCGTCGCCGTCATCGCCGACACCTTCTGGCACGCCAAGACCGCCATCGAAGCGCTGCCGATCGTCTGGGATCCGGGCGAGAACGCCAAGGCGTCGAGCGCCACGATCGCGGAATTCGTCAAGACCGGGCTTGATGCCGAGCAGGCCTATGTGGGCAACAAGACCGGCGACGCACCGGCCGCGATCAAGGGCGCCGCCCGCAAGGTCGAGGCGGTCTACAACTATCCGTTCCAGAACCACGCCACCATGGAGCCGATGAACGCGACGGCGCGCTACACCGCCGACCGTTGCGAGGTCTGGGGCCCGTCGCAGAACGGCGAGGCGGCGCTCGCGACCATCATCGAATCCTCCGGCCTGCCGGCGGAGAAGTGCGACTTCTACAAGGTCATCCTGGGCGGCGGCTTCGGCCGGCGCGGCCGCACCGACTATGTGAAGCAGGCGGTGCTGATCGCCAAGGAGATGCCGGGCGTCCCGGTCAAGCTGATCTGGACGCGCGAGGAGGACATGACGCATTGCGCCTTCCATCCGATCACGCAATGCAAGATGACCGGCGCGTTCGATGCCAACAACAACCTGGTCGGGCTGCATATGCGCATTGCCGGCCAGTCGATCTCGGCTTCGCTGGCGCCGCAGAACCTGCAGAACGGCATGGACCCGGTGGTGTTCCAGGGGCTCAATGCGGCCGGCCCCGAGGGCCAGTTCGGCTACAATATTCCGAACGTCCTGATCGATCATGCCATGCGCAACACCCACCTGACGGCGGGCTTCTGGCGAGGCGTGAACGTCAATCACAACACCATCTATGTCGAATGCTTCATCGACGAGCTGGCAAAATCGGTCGGCCAGGATCCGCTCGAGTTCCGGCGCAAGTTCCTCAAGCCCAAGAACCTCGCCGTGCTCAACGCCTGCGCCGAGAAGATCGGCTACGACAAGCCGGCGGCGCCCGGCATCTTCCGCGGCATGGCGCAGAACCATGCCTATGCCAGCTATGTGGCGGCCATTGCGGAAGTGTCGATCAGCGATCAGGGCCGGGTGAAGGTCCACCGCATCGTGGCGGCAACGGACCCGGCCTACGCGGTCAATCCGGCGCAGATCGAGCGGCAGGTCGCGGGCTCCTTCGTGTACGGCCTGTCGGCGATGCTGTACGGCGAGATCACCGTCAAGGATGGCGCCATCGAGCAGAAGAACTTCGACACCTACAACGTGATGCGCATCGCGGAGATGCCGCAGGTCGACGTGATCGTGATGCCGTCCGGCGGCCCGGTCTGGGGCGGCGTCGGCGAGCCCACCATCGCGGTGGCGGCGCCGGCGGTGCTCAATGCGATCGCGGCGGCGACCGGCAAGCGGTTCCGCTCGGTGCCGCTCAAGAGCACCGACCTGCGGTCGGCCTGACCGATCGGGCGGCGGCACACGCTGCCGCCGCCCACCACTCAAGAGGCACACGATGACGCGTAGACGCGCGGCACTTGCTGTGATCTCGGCGCTGTCACTCGCCGTGCTGGCGGGCGTGACCTTGGCGCAGGCGCCGGATCGGCCGGCCCCGGCGGAACGATACGGCACCGCCATCGGCAGTGCCGGCACGCCGCCGCCCGGCGCCTCGTCCTGCTCGGGCTGCCATCCGGCCTCGACATCGGTCGACACGCCGGTCGCGCGGCTGATCGGCCGCAACCCGGCTGACATTGTCGCCGCCGTGCAAGCATTCCGCTCAGGCCAGCGTCCGGCGACCGTTATGGATCGAATTTCCAAAGGCTTCACCGACGACGAGATCGCGGCCATTGCGGCTTGGTACGGTGCCCAGAAGAACCCGTGAGGCGAGCCATGAACCGCTCACATAGCCGGCGTGATTTCCTCAAGACGGCAGCCGCCGGGGCTTCCGCCGCCACCCTGCCAATGCCTGCCCGCGCACAGGCCGCCGGCGGCCGGATTGTGGTCGTGGGCGGCGGCTTTGCGGGCGCGACCTGCGCCCGCATGCTCCGGCGGCTCGATCCGCGCACCGCCGTCACTCTCGTCGAGACGAGCCAGACCTTCACCGCCTGCCCGTTCAGCAACGAGGTCATCGCCGGGCTGCGCGACATCAAGGCCCAGCAGTTCGACTACAAGAAGGTCGCGGCCGACGGAGTCGTCATGGCGTTCGATTCCGCGACTGCGGTCGATCCGCACGCCCGCATGGTGACGCTGGGTGGCGGCACCCGCCTGCCCTACGACCGCCTGGTGCTGGCACCCGGGATCGATCTGCGGTTCGACAGCCTGCCCGGCTATACGGAAGCCGCAACCGAGCGCATGCCCCATGCCTGGAAGGCTGGCGAGCAGACTTTGCTGCTGCGCCGCCAGCTCGAGGCCATGCCGGACGGCGGCCTGGTCATCATCGCGGCACCGGCCAATCCGTATCGCTGCCCGCCCGGCCCATATGAGCGGGCGAGCCTGATCGCCTATTATCTCAAGACCCACAAGCCGAAGTCGAAGCTGATCATCCTCGACGCCAAGGATACGTTCTCCAAGCAGCGTTTGTTCCAGAACGCCTGGAAGGAGCTCTATCCTGACATCATCGAATGGGTGTCGCTGTCGGGCGGCGGCAAGGTCACGGCGGTCGATCCCGCGTCCATGACGGTCGAGACCGATTTCGCCAAGCACAAGGCCGCGGTCGCCAACATCGTCCCGCCCCAGAAGGCCGGCCGCATCGCCGAGCTCGCCGGCGTCGCCGATCGCACCGGCTGGTGCCCGGTCGATCCGCTGAGCTTCGAATCCACGCTGCAGCCCAACATCCATGTCATCGGCGATGCCTGCGCGGCGGGCGCGATGCCGAAGGCCGGCTTCGCCGCCAACGCCCAGGCCAAGGTCTGCGCGGCCGCGGTGCTGCGCCTGATGAACGGCCAGAAACCGGACGAGCCGCGACTGATCAACACCTGCTACACCATCGTGGCGCCCGAATACGGCATCACGGTCGCGGCGGTCTATCGCCCGGTCAATGGACAATTGGTCGAGGTCCAGGGTTCGGCCGGCACCAGCCCGGTCGAGGCTCCGAAGTCGACCCGTGAGCAAGAAGCGAAATTCGCGGATGGCTGGTTCAATACCATCACCGGCGAGATGTTCGGCTGAGCGTTGCCGCCGTGCCGCCTGCGCGACGGTGCTCGCGGTCTTGGCGGGCGGGACCGCCGATGGCGCCCTCGCCGAAGCGGCATTGCGACCCTATATCATTGTGGGCGACGCAATCCCGGCTTCGCTGACCGGCGTGAGCGGCGATCCGGAGCGTGGCCGGGGCATCGTGCTCAACCGACAGGTCGGGCTGTGCTTGCTCTGCCATAGCGGGCCGTTTCCGCAGGAGCGGTTCCAGGGCACCCTGGCACCCGACCTCAAAGGCGCCGGGGCGCGCTCGACCGAAGGCCAGCTGCGGCTGCGGATTGTCGATGCGTCGAAGCTCAAGCCCGATACCATCATGCCGCCCTACTACCGGGTTGATGGTCTCGAGCGGGTGGCGCCCTCGTTTCAGGGCAAGCCCATCCTGACTGCCGAGCAGATCGAGGATGTGGTAGCTTATCTGGTCACGTTGCGCGAATAGGACGTGAGAAGCGAATGAGATTGATGAGCGAGAAGACACGTTCGACCCGGCGCGGTTTTCTGACCGCAGGCATCGCACTTGCTTGCGTGCTGGTGACCAAATCCAGCCGCGCCACGCCCGCCACCATGCTGGCCGCCATCAAGAAGGTCGTCGGCGAGGCGCCGCTGCGGAAGGGCAAGGTCGTGATCGATGTGCCGCCGCTGGTGGAGAACGGCAACACCGTCCCGCTCACGGTGTCGGTCGAGAGCCCGATGACCGCCACCGATTACGTCAAGGCCATTCACGTCTTCAACGAGAAGAACCCGCAGCCCAACATCATCGGCGCGCACTTCGGGCCGCGCGCCGGCAAGGCCGCGCTCTCGACCCGGATCAAGCTGGCAGATGCCCAGAAGATCGTGGCGGTGGCGGAGCTTAGCGACGGCTCGTTCTGGTCCGAGGAGGCCGACGTCATCGTCACCATCGCGGCCTGCGTGGAGGATCTGCAATGACGGCGCGTGCTCTCATCAATGTGCCGGCGAAGGCGCGGCGCGGCGAGATCGTCGAGATCAAGACCCTGATCGCCCATCCGATGGAGACCGGCTTCCGGGTCGGCCTCAACGGCGCGCTCATCCCGCGCGACATCATAACCACGTTCCGGTGCACCTATAACGGCGAGGAGATTTTCCGCGCCGATTTCTCGCCGGCGATCGCGGCCAATCCGTTCCTGACCTTCTTCACGGTCGCGACCGCGACCGGTACCATCGAGTTCCAATGGACCGGCGACGATGGCTTTGCGGCCACCGAGTCGACCCCCATCACGGTCGAATGACAACGTGAGAGGCTTGTTGTCCAAGCACCTCTCCGTGTCGGCCGCCATCGCCATGCTCGCGGCCACACTTCCCGCCCTCGCCACCGAAATCCCGCCTGCCGAGCGGCGCTCCGATTCCGAGTTCATGGGCGCGCAGACCCGCGCCATGCAGGACGACGACACCGCCAACCCCGGCATGCTGTGGGTGCTCGACGGCGAGGCGCTGTGGAACCGGCGCGACGGCGCGACCAACAAATCCTGCGCGGATTGCCACAATGATGCCCGCACCAGCATGAAGGGCGTGGCGGCGCGCTATCCGGCCTTTAGCCCCGCACTCGGCCGACCGATCGATCTCGAGCAGCGCATCAATCAAAGCCGCACCGACGATCAGAAGACGCCGCCGTTGCCGTTCGAGAGCAAGGAGCTGCTTGGCCTCACCGCCTACCTCGCCCTGCAATCGCGCGGCATGCCGGTCGACATCGCGGACGATGCGAAGACCCAGCCCTTCATCGCGGCCGGCCGCGAGCTCTTCAACCGCCGGCAGGGCCAGATCAACATGTCCTGCGCCCAATGCCACGACGACAACTGGGGCCAGAAGCTCGCCGGCGCCCCGGTGCCGCAGGGCCATCCCAATGGCTATCCGGTCTACCGACTGGAATGGCAGAGCCTCGGCTCGCTGCAGCGGCGGCTGCGCAACTGCATGTCCGGCATGCGGGCCGAGCCCTACGCGTTCGGCTCGGCGGAAAACGTCGATCTCGAGCTCTACCTGATGTGGCGCGCCCGAGGGCTCAAGCTGGAAGCGCCGGCGGTGCGGCCGTAGCCCGGATGAAGCGAAGCGCAATCCGGGACCAACCGCGCATCAGGGGAAGCCGCTCCCGAATTGCGCTTTGCTCCATGCGGGCTACTGGTGCATCACCGCATCCGGCCGACCGATCTCACAACCGGTCCCGGTGAAAATCAGCGGTCGGCGGCGTGCCCCATGTGTTGGTCTTGCCGGGCTCCCAGACCTTCGGGCGTTGCGGCTGGTCGCGGTGCCAGGGACGCGGATCGAAATAGCCGAGCGCGTCGTCCTTCATCTGGTCGAGCTCGGTGTAGAGCTCGATCACCTGGTCGTCGTGATTGCGGTGGTAGGTGGCGATGTTGTGGCCAGGCCCCTGGCGCAGCGGGCCCCAGATGATCGGGACATTGCGTTGCCCGAACAGGTCGCAGGAATTCTGGATGTGGATGAAATCCTTGAGCTCGAACGCCATGTGATGCAGCTTGACGGTCTGGCCCTTGATGAAGTTCACGGTGTGGTGATCCGGGTTGCAGCGCATGAACACGAAGAAATCCCCGATCCAGTCCGACACCTTGAAGCCGAGCACCTTCTCGTAGAAC
>DASYFD010000412.1:0-9089 GCA_036498625.1 Xanthobacteraceae bacterium
TTCGGGCACGTCGCCCGAGAGCGCCACCACCAGCACCGGATAGAGCGATAGGTTGACCTCCAGCACCTGCGGCTCGTCGACGTCCTTGGGCAGGTCGTGCTTGGACTGGTCGACCTTGGCGCGCACGTCGGCGAGCGCCGATTTGGAATCGAAGCCGGCCTCGAATTCGAGCAGCACGAAGCCGCCGCCCTCGAACGCGGTCGAGCGCATCTCCTTGACGTTGCCGACCGACTTTAGCTGGGTCTCGACCGGCCGCAGCAAGAGCCGCTCGGAATCCTCCGGGCTGATGCCGCGCTGCGACAGCTGCACGTAGATGATCGGCACCCGGACGTCCGGCTCGGCCTCCTTGGGTATGGTCACATAGGCCACCATGCCGGCGCACAACAGGAAGATCAGCGTCGCAATGGTCAGGCGCCCGTGGCCGATGGCATAGTCGATGAGCTTGGACATGAGCGCGTTTCTTGCCTTGAGGCCGATGTTATCGGCTGGCCGAATATTCCGTGGCCGGGACCGCCTCGACGTGCTGCCCTTCGCGCACGAAGTCCTGGCCCTGCACGATCACCCGTCTGCCGTCCGGAACGCCGCCGACCCACATGATGGACTGCTCGTCCTCGATGATGTTGACCGGGAGGAAGCCGACGACGCCGTCGTCGTCGACGGCGCGCACCCCGATCGTGCCGGTGGAGGAGAACGTCAGGGCCGAGCGCGGCACGCTGGTGGCGGCGATGGGGGCGAGTGGTATCGCCACGTCGGCGCTGATCCCGTCCGGAATCGCGCCGTCCGCGTTGGGCAGCTCGATCTCGATCCGATAGGTGCGGGTGGTCTGGCTCGCGGTCTTCGACACGAACCGCACCTTGCCGCGGGCGGTATCGCCGGTGATGAGCCGCACCTCGGCCATGTCGCCGACCTTGATGCCGGCGAGCTTGCGCTCGGACACCTCGACCACCGCCAGCATCGGATCGAGCGCCACGATGGTGCACAGATCCGCGCCCGCGAACGAGAACGCGGCCTTGCCGACCTCGACCGTGATGTCGCTCACCACGCCGGCCCAGGGCGCACGCACCACGCCGCGGTCGAGCTCGGCCTCGGCGGCGGCCTGCGCGGCCTTGGCGGCATCGAGCTGCGCCTCGAGATTGACCTGATCGAGCTTGGGATTGGCGCCGGTCGCGATCAGCCGCTTCTTGGCTTCGAGCTCGGTTTGCCGCTGGATCACCAGGGATTTCGCCTGCGCGACCTGGGAAATCCGCGCTTCGTCGGACAGGATCGCAACGATGTCGCCCTCCTTGACAACGCTGCCGCGGCGAACCCGCACCTCGGTCAGGACGCCGCCGGTGCGCGCCGTCAGGGTGACCCTGCGGTCGGCCTCGGTGTGGCCGGAGAGCACCAGCTTGCGGCTATGGGGCACGAGGCTGGTTTGCGTCACGCCGACACGGAACAGCTTCTTGCCCTCGGTTTCGTTGGTGCGAATGGCGGCGCTGCTTTCCGCAGTCTCCCGCGGCAGCAGATGGCCGGACAGGATCCACAGGGTGGCGGCCGCGACCAGGCCGAGCGCAGTGATGCGGCTGGCTTTCATTGTCCGCTTCCTTCTTTTTCTTTCTTCCCGACCCTTTCCCGCAGATGCGGGAGGGACGGGGAGGCAGCAGGCGGGTGCATGAGCAGGCATTCGACCATGTTCATGACGTGGGGCAGCATGGCTTCGGCCTTGAACGAGGGATCGCAGGCGCGGCGCCACGACAGGCCGTCGGACAGCACCATCAGCATGGTGGCGGCGGCATCGAGATCGGCCGCTGAAGAGATTTCGCCGCGCGAGGCGGCACGGCGCAGCATCTCGATGAGGCGGGTCTTGATGTCCTGCTCCAGCTCGGTGTGCAGCCGGGCGATCTCCGGATTGCGGCGGCTCTCGGCCATGATCTCGGCGCACAGCCCGGCCTCTTCTTCGGGGCGCTCGACCAGGTGATGCCGCGCCAGCGCCGCCAGTCCCTCGAAGAACCCGGGCGCCTGATCGACCGTGAGGAGGCTGTCGGCGGCCTCCGCGCGGTTCCGCTCGCAGATGCCAGCGATCAGCACCTCCTTGGAGGGGAAATAGCGATAGAGATTGCCCGGGCTCATCGCGGCCTCGGCGCAGATTTCCTGCATCGAGGCGCCGTGGAAGCCCGACCGCGCAAAGCAGCGCTGGGCAGCATCGAGGATTTCCAGCCGGCGATCGGATTGCCGCTGGACATTGGCGCGACGCATCTTGGAACCCCCCTCCACCCCTTGGTGGAACCCCGCCCCCGAATATTGCAGTGCCGTATATGAGAATGAACGTTCGCTCTCTAGGCCTGTAGCCTGAGTCTGTCAACCAGGATCGCGTGAGCATGGGCAGCCAAAGGTGGCTGACATGTGTTCTCAGCCGTCAGAAGCGCGGTTCGATGACGCGGAAATGGTCGGCGATACTTGCGGCGACGAGAAGCGCGCTGGTTTATTCTCTTGAGCGGGAGCGGTATCACAAGGGTGGTCGCATGCCGGGGCCGATCAGGAGCATTGTCGCCCTCATGATCGTCGGCGGCGCGGCGTTCGGTACCGGTGCTTCCAGCGCCGCCGCGCAGGCCCCTTCCTTCAAGGGCAAGACCATCACCATGCTGATCGGCGACGATCCGGGTGGCGGCACCGATATCTCCGGCCGGCTGATCGCGCTCTATCTGCACAGATATCTGCCCGGCGAGCCCGGGGTGGTGGTGCAGAACATGGTGGGGGCGAACGGCATGGTGGCGATGAACTACTTCGTTCGCCGCACCGAGCCCAACGGCCTCACCGTGCTGATGGGCTCGATCTCGACCATCGATCCGGTGGTGTTCCGCAACGCCAATGCGCAATACGATCCCAAGACCTTCCGGTTCATCGGCGGGCTCGGGCGCGGCGGCTCGGTGATCTTTGTCAACAAGGCAGCCGAGTCCCGGCTCTACGACAAGTCGTTGAAGCCCGTGATTGTCGGCTCGGTGCAGTCGATGCCGCGGCCCGGCACGCAGCCGATCCTGTGGAGCATCGAGTATCTGGGCTGGAACGGCGCCTGGGTCGGCGGCTATCGCGGCACCAACGAGACCATGTTCGCGCTCGACCGCGGCGAGATCGACATGACGGCGACCGGCAACATCTTCCAGATCCAGGATCGGGTCAGCAGCGGGCTGCTCAAGATCATCTATCAGACCGGCGCCCTCAAGGACGGCCGCATCGTGGGCCGTGCGGATTTCGGCGCGGCCCCGCTGTTTCCCGACCTGATGAAGGGCAAGATCACCGATCCGATCGCCCGCAAGGCCTTCAATCTCTGGACCACGCTCAATACCGGAGACAAATGGCTGGCGCTGGCGCAAGGCACGCCGGACGCCATCCTGGCGGCTTACCGCGACGCCTTCGACAAGCTGCGCGCCGAGCCGGACTTCCTGGCGCAGGGCGAGAAGATCAGCGAGGGATTCACCCCGATGTCCGCGCCCGACGTCGAGACCGTGGTCGGCACTCTGGCCGACACGCCCGGCGAGGCGGTGGACTACACCAAGGCGATGATGCGCAAGCAGGGCCTGCGGATTCAGTAGCTCGCCTAACTTGAGGGGAACCGGCGGATCGGCTAGACCCGGCGTTCCTCGCCCCGCTTGCGGGGACAGGGCCACGCGTGCAGAACGACGACCGAAACTCGGCCCGGTGAGGGGGCGCTTCCACAAGCTCAGACTCGCTGAAACGCCCCCTCATCCCGACCTTCTCCCCGCGCGCGGGGAGAAGGAGACCGCCCCGCATTGTTGAACCTGCGAATCAAGCGTCAGAAGTCCCGCCCGCTCGGGCGTCTCGATCCGGAAAGGCCGCGTCGCAAAGCCATGAAATTGCAGCTCAGTCTGGCCATCACCTCCAATCCGCGGACCTGGCCGATCCTCGATGGCTCGGTGCAGCCGGACGGCATCGAGCTTGTGCCCACCATCCTGCATCCCTCCGAGATGTTCTGGCGGCAATTGCGCTTCGCCGATTTCGATCTGTCCGAGATGTCGGTCTCCTCGCTGATGATGGCGCGGGCCGGCGGCGACGAGCGCTGGCTCGGCCTGCCGATCTTCACCACGCGGAAATTCTTCCACACCGAGATCATGGTGCGGCGCGATTCCGGGATCGACAAGCCGGCCGACCTCAAGGGGCGCCGGGTCGGGGTGCCGGAATATCAGCAGACCGCGGCCTTGTGGACGCGCGGCGTGCTGCAGCACGAGTTCGGGGTGCCGGCGACCGAGATGGAGTTCTGGATGGAGCGGGTGCCGACCCACAGCCACGCCGGCGCCACCTCCTTCAAGCCGCCCCCGGGCGTCACCATCAAGCAAATTCCGCCGGAGAAGAGCATCGGCTCCATGATGCTGTCGGGCGAGATCGAAGGTGTCATCCACTATATCCAGAAGAGCAATCTGGTCGACCGCAGCACCATCGATCTGACCACTCATCCGGATATCAAGACTCTGTTTCCGGACCCGGCGGCGGAAGGCGTGCGCTTCCTGCGCAAGACCGGCATCTATCCGATCAACCACGGCATGGTCATCAGGCGCGCGCTCGCCGACCAGCATCCTTGGGCGGTGCTCAACCTGCTCAAGGCGTTCGAAGCCGCGAATGAGATCGCCAACCAGCAGCGCATGGAGCACGTGGACTATCATCTCACCGCCGGCCTGATCCCGCCCGAGACCGCCAAGGCGCTGCGCCAGCCGATCATCCGGCACGGCATCAAGGCCAATCGCCATACGCTCGAGACCGCGGCGGCCTATTCGGTCGAGCAGGGGCTCACCCCGCGCCTGATGAAGCTCGACGAGATTTTCGCAGCCAGCACGATGGATCAATGAGAGAGAAGAAGCGAATAGCGCGTGGCGAATGGCGAATAGGGGGCGCCGGCTCCCGGTCTGATCGCTATTCGCTATTCGCTATTCGCCCGGCCGCTGTCGCGGCCATGCTGGCACTGACCCTCGCCCCCGCGGCCGCCGACCAGCGCGCGGATTTTCTCGGCGGCCTCACCCGCGACTGCCATGGCTGCGACCTCTCGGGCGCCAATTTCAAGCGTCATGATCTGTCCGGCGCCGAGCTCACCGGCGCCAATCTCCATGAAGCAAATTTTCACGACGCCAATCTCAGCGGCGCGCACCTCGCCGGCGCCGACCTGACGGGCGCCAATCTGAACAAGGCCGACTTGCGCCGCGCTGATCTCGCGGGCGCCAAGCTGAACGAGGCCCTGCTCTATGCCGCCAATCTCGATGGCGCGCGGCTGCCGGGCGCCGACCTGACCGACGCCCTGATGGGCACCGCCCGCTTCACGCGCGCCGATCTCACCAAGACCATTCTGCGCAACACCGACCTGCGCAAGGCGCGCCTCGCCGACGCCATCATGCTGGGCGCCGATCTCACGACCGCGGCGCTCGACTTCGCGGTGCTGCGCTCAGCCAAGCTCGACGGCGCGGTGCTGGCGCAGGCCCGGCTGACCGGGGCGGAATGCAACGAGGCGAGCCTGATCGGGGCCGACCTCACCGACGCGGATGCCGCGGGCGCCAATTTTCGCGGCGCCAATTTCGCCCGCGCCAATCTGGCCGGGACGAGCTTCCGCAAGGCCGATTTGTATGGCGCGCATCTCGACGAGGCGGTCTTTCGCGACACCGTGATGCCGGACGGCACGACGCAGCCGTAGCCTCCCGGCGAATAGCGAATAGTTGGTAGGGTGGGCAAAATTGCGCGGCACCGAGCAAGCCGTGATCGCTGTGATAGGCAAGTTTGCCCACTCTACGGGCCGGCATCCAATACCTCCAGCCGCGCCGAGCTCTCGAACTGGCCTTGCGTCAGCTGGGTCGCCATTTGCGGATTGAACGCGTTCTGCCCGGGCTTGCGGAAGAAATTCACCCGCAGCGTGATCTTGCGGCCGTGCGCGGGGTCAGCGAGCTCGCAGGATTGCTTGACGAACAGGCCGCCGACCGCGCTCTCGCCCTCGGCTGCCGGCAAGGCGGTGCAATCGCGCTTGCCGTCGATGTTGAAGCGCGACGCCATGCGGCCGCCGAAGAGGTACGCGTCGTCGCGCTTGCGCAGATCGGCATCGCTGGTATCGATGCGATGATCGGGGCGGGAATCGGTCACCACCCGGGTGCCCCTGAGCACGCCGCTCGAGTCGAACAGGGCGGATACGATCACCGGGAAGTTGGCTTCGCTGGTGCCGGCCCAGCGCGCCACCTCGCGCTCGAGGTCGCGGGCGCGCGCGATGTATTCGTACTCGTCGTCGTATTCGAAATAGACCTCGTGCAGGCCGCCCGGCTCCGCCGGGCAGCGCGCATAGTCGCTCCAGCCGGTGAGGCGCTGGCGCGGCGGTCCGCCGTTGGATCCGCAGGCGAAGCCGCGGAACTCGTTCGGGGAGGGCTGCGCGGAGATCGGCTGGCCGAGCTTGAGGTCCCACACGCTCGCGCGCCGCAATGCCTGCGCCCCGGCGGCGCCGCTCCAGCAGAGCAGGGCAGCCATGAGGACGGCGAGATGCATTCGGGCGATCATTTCGCTATTGTAGGATGGGTTGAGCTCTTGCGAAACCCATCAACCGCCGCCGATGGGTTTTGCATAGCCCGCGAAGACGGGCGTAAACGCCCTTATGCGCTCAACCCATCCTACGCAAAACAATGAGGCACGTGCGTGTTCAACCACAACCCGCTCTCCTTCTACGTCCTCGCCCTTGCCTGCGCATTGGCCGGCGCCGCGCTGGCGCAAACCGCCGATCCGGCCGACATCGCCTCCGGCATGGGGCTGTTTCATCAGAAGGCCCATTGCCAGGCCTGCCACGGCTGGTCGGGCGACGGGCACAAGCTGGACAGCCAGATGCCTGACGGCGCCGACCTGCGCGCCAGCACGCTCGACCGGGACGCCCTGATCCTCACCATCAAATGCGGACGGCCCGGGACCGGCATGCCGGCCTTCGACAAATTCGCCTATAGCGACGGCCGCTGCTTCGGTCTCAAGGCCGCCGATCTCAAGGCCCGGCAATTGAGCATGTTCGATCCGCCCGCCACGCTCGCGCCCAACGAGGTCGGCTACCTCGCCGATTTCCTCATGGCCAAGGTCATCGGCAAGGGACCGCTCGACCATGCCAAGTGCATCGACTTCTGGGGCGCCGACGTCGAGGCTTGCAAGGAATTTGCGAAGTAGGGGCGGCCGCGACCGGGCCTCGGGACGTAGGGTGGGCAAAATCGCCGGCGCCGCGGACAAGGCTGGCTTGAGCCTTGACTACGATTTCGCCCACGCGGAACCCCGCCGCGTGGGCATTACGCCCAAGCACCGAATGAGTGGGCACCGCCGAGCCGGCGCATGCCCACCCTACAGCTCAATCAGTTCAGCGAGAACACGTAGAGGTAGCTCGAATCCATCAGGTTGTCGTACTTGATCGGATGCAGGTGGCGACCGCTGGTCTGCACCGCCAGATATTGCTTGGGTCCGATCGCGTAGGTCACGGGCGCGCCCTTGAGCGGGGTGCCGAGATTGAAGCGCCACAGCTCCTCGAGCGTCTCGTCGTTGTAGGCGATCACCCAGCCGTCCTGGGTGGCGGTGAACACCACCCCGCCGGCGGTGACCAGCGCGCCCGAGCGGATCTCGATGTCGGTGATGGCCTTGGCCACGATCTTGTTGTTGACGGTGTCGTAGGCGGTGATGGAGCCGTAGTAGAGGTCGCTGGTGAAGGTGCGCTTCTCGCTCGCCTTGGCATCGATGCCGCCGTCCGGCCCCTTGAACGCGACCTTGGCGCCGTTCTGCGAGAAGCAGCCCTCGGCCCCGACCCCATAGGCGATGTGCTTGACCGGATTGTAGGCCGGCGGCTGGTGGGCGACGCCGCCATGCCAGGTCGGGCAGGTGCGCTTCATGCCGTCGCCGCGCAGCTGCCGCGCCGCCGGGATGTATTTCTGCACGTCGAGCTTGGGATCGTACTCGACCGGCTTGCCGGTCTTGGGATCGAGGCCCTTGGTCCAGTTCAAGTCGTTGACGTATTGCGAGCCCCGGATGAAGCTGCCATTGCCGCGGTCTAGCTCATAGAAGAAGCCGTTGCGCCCGAAATGGCCGACCATCTTGCGGGTCTCGCCGTTGACGACGGTGTCGTAGAGCATGTGGACGCCGATCTCGTCGTAGTCCCATCCGTCGTTGGGCGTGTACTGGAAATACCAGACCAGCTTGCCGGTATCGATGTCGAGCGCGACCGCCGAGTTGGTGTAGAGATTGTCGCCCGGTCGTGCCTCCGGATCCATCTGCGGGATCGGGTTGCCGGTGCCCCAGATGGTCAGCCTTGTAGCCGGATCGTAGGAGCCGGTCTGCCAGAGGCCGCCGCCGCCGGTCTTCCAGGCATTGTTGCTGTCCTTCCAGGTCTCGCTGCCAGGCTCGCCCGGCTTGGGCACCGCGTACCAGCGCCACAGCTCGTTGCCGGTCTTGACGTCGAGCGCCGCCAGCCAGCCACGGGTGGCGGCGTCGCCCGCGCCGTTGGCGACGATGACCTTGCCCTCGACTACCAGCGGCGCGGTGAAGAACTTTTCGCGGCTGCCGAACTCGTTGGCGACCGCCACCTTCTTGTCCCACACGATCTCGCCGCTGTCGCGATTGAGCGCGATGACGCGGCCGTCCGGCAGATTGGCGATCACCAGGTCTTCCCACAGCGCGATGCCGCGGGTGCGCGGCACGTTGCCCTCGTGGCGCACGCCGGAATCGCTGACCCAGACGAACTCGCCCTTGTTGGGATTGCGCGCGTCGATCTTGTAGACCGTGCCCCAGCCATCGGTGGTGTACATAAAGCCGTTGTCGATGAGCGGATTGACCTCGTTCTCCGGTCCGTTCTGCCCGACGTCCTGCATGCCGCCGAGCGCGAGCGCCCACGACAGCCGCAGGCGCAGTACAAGATGACGGTCAACAAGGAGCGGCTGCTCAACGCCGCCAATGAGCCGCAGAACTGGCTCATGATGAACGGCGATTACGCTTCCTCCAGATATTCCAAGCTCACGCAGATCAACAGGGATACCGTCAAGGACCTGCGGATGGTGTGGGCGCTTGCGCTCGGAGGCATGCAGGATGTCAAGCAGAATGGCCCGGAGAACGAGGTC
>DASYFD010000413.1:0-1596 GCA_036498625.1 Xanthobacteraceae bacterium
TGGATCGCTACTCCTTCACTGCAGTGGACTTTCACCACCTACTCCTTGCCGGTCTCCCGGCGCACCGAGACGCGCCCTCCGGCGCTCCTCAGGATGAGGGTAAGGCTTTGATGACATTGAGGAAATTCCTCATCCTGAGGAGACCGCGACAGCGGCCGTCTCGAAGGACGCAATGCGCCGATCCAGCCGATAGCAATTTCTCGCCCAGCCTGGAGGCTCAACCCATCCTGTCCCTGGGCAAGCCCGCGATCGTCCGACCGGGCTATTCGGCGGCTAGGGAGGCCTGAAAGGCCGGGATCTCGGCGCGTTCGGGGCGGGGCATCGGCTGTGGCCACCAGCGGTCTTCCCATTCGCCGAATAAGCCGCGCAGCTTTGGCAAGACCTGCTCGGCGAAGAGCCTGGTGTTGTGGGCCGCGAGGTCCTTGCCCATGCTGCCGAACTGCATCAATAGCATCAGGTGGCCGACATTGAGGTCGGTTGCCAGCTCGGTCAATTGCTCGGCGACTTCCTCGGGTGAGCCGATGACGACGTAGCCGCGCTCGACGATGTCCTCCATCCGCGTTGTCGCGCGCGCCGCCTGGCGGGCCTGGAGGCTCGCGGCGCGGCCGATCTGGCCGATGATGCCGGCGCGCTGCGTCGCCTCGGTGATATACCCAGGCGGCATCGCCCAACGGGGGTCGACGCGCAGGCACCGGCCGTAAAAGTACTCCGCCGGCTCGCGGTAGAGCCGCATCGCCTCGTCGCGGCTCTCGGCGACGCCGACGGATTGCAGAAACCCGGCGCGATAGGGGTTCCGCTCCTTGCCGAGCCGGTCCATCTCCTCCCAGAAGCCGTGCATCGTGGCGCGGCCGTCCTTGAAGCCGAAATAGGAGAGATAGGCGTAGACGTAGTCCATCTGCGCGCACCACTGCCACGTCTCGACCGAGCCGCCGCCCGGAATCCAGATCGGCGGATGCGGCTTCTGCACCGGCCGCGGCCAGATGTTGACATAGCGCTGCTGGTTGAAGCGGCCGTTGAATGCGAAAGTGTCCTGTTCGGTCCACGCCCGCATCACGAGGTCGTGCGCCTCGTAGTAGCGGTCGCGCAGCATGCTCGGGTTCTGGCCATACGCAAAGCACGTGTCCATCGGCGTCCCGACCGGGAACCCAGCGATGAGCCGCCCGCCGGAGATGCAGTCGATCATCGCAAATTCTTCGGCGACGCGGGTCGGCGGGTTGTAGAGCGCCAGTGAGTTGCCCATCACGCACAAGGCGGTATCCGTCGTGCGGCGGGAGAGCGCCGAGGCGATCAGATTGGGCGACGGCATCAGCCCGTAGCCGTTGGAATGATGCTCGTTGACGCAGACCGCGTCGAACCCGCATTCGGCGGCGAATTCGAGCTCGTCCATGAAGTCGTTGTACATCAGATGCGCACGCCGCGGGTCGAACAGCGAAGAATGGATGTCGACCCACACCGAGGGGTGCTTCTCGCGGAAGTCCTCCGGCAATTCGGTATAGGGCATCAGGTGAAACCACATCAGCTTCATGGCTCAGCTCCTCAAATCCGCTTCATCAAGAATACCCCAGCTTGCGGGACGCCCCAAGCACGCATGGCCCC
>DASYFD010000414.1:0-23640 GCA_036498625.1 Xanthobacteraceae bacterium
CACATCGTGTCGAGCCCGAGATCGGCCATGCGCACGATCGCGGGCATCACGCAAATATCGGCGAGGCTCGCGAGCGCGCCCAACAGCCAGGGCCCGCCGCTCTTGGCGATCTCGTCGTCCATGCGGACGAGTGTGCGCCCCAGCCGGTCGAGGGCGGCCTTCATCTCCGCATCGGAGAAGCCCTTGCGGCCCATGGCCAGCATGAATTCCTTGCGCAATGGTTTTGAATCCGCAAAGGCCACGAAATCCGGTCCGCTCATGGCGGCAAAGCGCGGCAGGAAGGCGAGGTTGAAGGTCGGAACCCGGATCGCCGCTGCCGGCATCTCGTCGATAAAATGCATGAGGGCACGCATGTGGGCGCGGGCGAGCGGCGCGGGCGGGGTGAAGCATTCCGGCTCCGGCGCGATCTCATCGAGATACTCACTGATGACAGCGGAATCGATCACGATGCTGCCGTCATGATCGAGAGTGGGAACAACGCCGTTGGGATTGAGCTTGAGGTAATCGGGCTTGAGCTGGTCGCCCGCCAAGAGGTCGAGCTTCACCTCCGCGAAGGGAAGCCGCTTGGCATTGAGGACGAAACGAACCCGCTGGCTGCAGGTCGATTGCGGCGCGTTGTAGAGGGTGAACATAAGTCACTTTCGTAGCGGGGTTGACCATTTATAGCGGAGGGGGCGCGTCATAGCCGGCATGGCCGGCAAAGCCGGGCGTAAACGACCCTATGTCCCGCCCATCTGGCTGAGGTTGGCACTGCCCGGCCATCATTGCCGAAATTGCCGCGACAGGCCAGGCAATGACAGATTGATGGGGAGCGGCTTGGCCTCCGAATTTCTCAAAACGATGATTTCAGCCTGAGAAAATCCAGCCGGTTGATCGATTTGACCTCGATGCGGCGCTTCTCGTTGTCCTTGAGCATGTCGAGCGCGATAACGGCGCCGGCGTCGCCCTGCGCATAAATACTGCGATACAGATCCGGAAGATGATTGACCGGTGCACCGTTGACGCCAAGGATCATGTCGCCGCGCTTGATCCCGGCCCGCTCGGCGGGCCCGTCATGGGTCACGGCACTGACGAGCAAATGGCCATGCGTCTCGTCGGTCGTAATTCCGAGCCACGGCCGTCCGGTCCCGGCCGTGCGGCCGTTTGCGATGAGATCGGCGAGGATCGGCGGCAAGAGGTCGGTCGGCACGAACACGTTGCCAGGCGTCCGGTCAGCCTTTCCGCTCGCGTCGCTCACGATGAGCGAGCCGACGCCGACCAGCTTGCCTTCATGATTGAGCAGCGCTGCTCCGCTCCAGGCCGCCTGCGGGGGCGCGGTGAAGATCGCCTCGTCGAGCAGATATTCCCAATTGCCGGCGAATTCGCGCTTGCTGACAACGACCGCGGGCGCGGCGTTCTGCGGACCGCCGAAGCCCGCCACCACCACGGCGTCGCGCTCCTTGATCTCGGTGGATTTGCCGAAGGCCAGCGGCTGCACCTTCAGCGGCGCGATCGCCTGCAACAGGCCCAAGCCGCTCTGAAAATCGTAGCCGACGATATTGGCGGGCACGTCCTGGCCGTCGTTGGTCACCACCTCGGCCGAGTGCGCCTCCACCATGAGGTAGCCGATGGTGAGGATGAGCCCATTGCCGTCGATCACGATGGCGGAACCCTCGCGCTCGCGCCCCATCGTCTTGGTGGTGCGCCCGTCCGGATTGATGAAGGTCTTCAGCTGCACGACGCCGGAGAGCAGCTCGGTGAGCGCCCGCGACTGGGCGCTGGCGGCGCCGGGCGTGGCGAGGAGCAGCAGCGCGGCCAAGAGACCGCCAGGCAATCCGCAAACCGAAACCGTGCCCCGACATCGAATCCGCATGGATGCTCTCCATCAGAACGAAGGCGTGCAAGCCAGATGCTCGCAAACGGAAGGCCTACCCCTCAAGCACACGCGAATCGGGACTATACGCTTCCGGCCGGCGGTGGCCACCCGGCGCGGCCGCCGGACCACCGGATTCTTTGCTCGTCTTGACTCCCGCGCCCCCCTCCCCAATATGCGCGCTCCCAGGTATCCGGCGCCGCCGCCGAAATCATCCATGAACATCGTCGAACCGATCCTTTTCCAGTGCAAGCTCAATCCCCTGGCGACGGCAATTTGCGTGCCTGGCTCGACCATCGGCTCGGTCAATTACGGCCGCCTGGAGAAGCTCATTCACAATGTGACGCGCAACGCCCTGGAGTCCGGAATAGTACCGGGGAATATTGCCGCCATCCTGGTGACGGATACGATTCTGCACGCGGCGCTTATTCTGGGCTTGATGCACATTGGCGTGACCACCTTGTCGCTGCGCGGATCCCGCGACGCCGGTGGGGCTGCGCCCGACATCATCCTGACCGACGTCCCGGGCCGTTTTTCCGGCCAGGGCACCGTGTTGAGCGTCGATCAATCGTGGATGGAGGGCGACGGAAAGCCGCCGGCGCGTCCGCAGGTCCCGACCAACGAAGAAGATATTTGCCGGATCGTCCTGACCTCCGGCTCGACCGGCGTGCCCAAGGGCATCGCCTTCTCCCACAAATTGCTTTCGGAGCGGCTGTCCAACTACGCGTACTCGAAGAGCGCCCGCTTCGCGCATTGCTCGAGATTATTCTGCGACCTCGGCATCGCGACGGGGCCGGGGTTTCGTTACGCGATGGTGATACTCAGCCGCGGCGGAACGATCTTTTTTCTCGGTCCGGAGCCCGCCGATATCCTCCAGACCATCGATCTGTATAAGATTCAGGGCATGGCGACATCGCCGTATGGCCTCGGCGAGTTCCTGAAATTCTTCGAGGCTGACAGTGCGTTCGAGGTCGGGTTTGATCACATCATCTGTCAGGGCGCGATGCTGTCGGGCGAGCTCTCGCGCCGCGCGCGCGCCCGGATGTGCCAGAACCTGTACAGTACCTACGGCGCAACCGAGACCACGACGGTCGCATTGGGACCGGCAAGCCTCATCGACGCCGTCCCGGGAGCGGTCGGTTACGTCCTGCCGGGCGTGACCGTCGAGGCCCTCGATAAATCCGGAAACGCGTTGCCGCCGGGACAAACCGGAGCGCTGCGAATTCGCAGCCATCACATGGTCTCGGGGTATGTCGGCGACCCCGAAACCACGCGGGCATTCTTCCGCGACGGCTATTTCTATTCGGGCGATGTCGGATATACCACCCCGGAAGGATTGCTGGTCATCACCGGCCGGGAGAAGACCGCGCTCAATATTGGCGGCGACACGGTGAGTCCGGAATCGGTCGAGGCCGTCATCACGTCGTTCGAGAATGTCGAGCAAGCCGGTGTATTCGCCCTCAACAACGAACTGGGAATAGCGGAGCTCACCGCCTTGATCGTCACCCGCTCTCAGATAAATGAGTCGCGGCTTCGCGATCATTGCGTCCGCCGACTGCCGCCCTCCTGTGTCCCGGTTCGCTTCATCAGCGTCGATGCGCTTCCGCGCGCCGGACAGGGCAAGATCGATTGACAGCGCCTGCCAGACGTCGCAGCCGCCAAGACCATTTCCACCTGAGCGTCCTGGGCCGCCGATCGCAGGAGGTTGAAGGAAGTGCGGATCGCGGCTCCATGCGGCTCGATGGTAAAGCAACCGAACCCGGAATGACGTTCGATGAACATCGTTGACCCAATCCTGTTTCAATGCCGGCGGCAGCCGCCGACGGCCGCAATCTGCGTGCCGGGACCGGGCATCGGCCTCATCAGCTACCGGCGGCTGGAGACCTTCATTCACAATGTCAGCCGGCGACTGCTGTCGCTGGGACTGCCGCCAGGAAGCATCGTTGCGGTCAACATCGAGGACGTCATTTTTCATGCCGTCGTGCTGCTCGCTGCCACCCGGCTCGGCATGGTCACGATCTCGCTGCGTCAGGACAACGTCTCGCTCCCGATCAATGTTGCGGCGCTGATTACCGCTGCCAAGTCCAGTTTCACGGATGTGGGGCGGGTGGTTCTGGCCGACCTGTCATGGACCGAGGGGGACGGCCAGCCGCTCGAGCCGCATCATCTCCCCCGCGCCGACGAAAACGCCATCTGCCGGATCATTCTGACGTCCGGAACCACCAACGAGCCCAAGGCGGTCGCTCTCAGCCAACGACTGCTGGCTGCGCGCATCAATCGCCACTGGACGGTGTTCGGCAATCGGTTCGCCAATTGCCAGTGCATCTACTCGGACGTGCCGATCTCGTCCTCGCTCGGCTTCCAATCGTTGATCTACGCGCTGTGGCGCGGCGGCACGGCATTCTTTCCCGGCAATGACTTTGCGGGCACGCTGCGGGTTTTCGAAGAATACAAGGTCCAATGCCTGGTCGGCTCACCGGGCGGATTCGAGAATCTCCTGCGGTGGTTCGAGACAATTCCGGCCTATCAGAGCAATGTCGAGCTGTTGGTCTGCGGCGGCGACGTCCTGTCGCGCTCGCTGTCGGACCGGTTGCGCTCCCGCATCTGCTCGCATCTGATCGCCGCCTATGGATCGACCGAGGCCAGCATGAGCGCGACCGCGCATGCGCACGAGATCGCCGATATGGCGCGGGCGGTCGGGTTCGTCACGCCCGGCGTCGCGGTGCAGGTCGTCGACGCAACCGGGACGATGCTGGGTGCCGGAGCAGAAGGCTACATCCGCATCCGGAGCGAGTTTGCGGTCGACGGGTATCTCGGCAAGCCGGAGGCGTCGGCAAACATATTCCGCGACGGATGGTTTTATCCGGGGGACATCGGGACATTGAGCCCGGACGGTCTGCTGGCAATTTCCGGGCGCGAGCAGACGGTGCTCAATCTCGGCGGCGACAAGATCAATCCGGAGACCGTCGAGCTGGCTCTTTCCCAATTCAAAGGAATCGTCGAAGCGGCGGTGTGCAGCGCGCCGAATGAGCTCGGCAACAACGAGATCTTCGCCCTGGTGGTGAGCCGGGAGAAGCTCGACGAGCGGCAGCTGCGGACCCACTGCGAGGCCCGATTGCCCAGGACATTCGTCCCGGTCAAGTTCCTGCCAATCGACAGCCTGCCGCACAACGAGATGGGAAAAATCGACCGCCGACAGCTGCCGGAGCTTTGCAAGCGCGCGCTCGGCCGTGCAACATGATGCGCAAGTCCCTCATCCCGGTGCGGTCGCCGAAAAGGCGTCTTGGTTGATGCTCTGCAGCATCTCGCTCAGCTGCGCACGCTGAATCTTGCCCAGCTGACCGCGCGGGATGGCCTCGACGACGAACAGCTTATCGATGTTGGGGCCGAACTCCTTGTTCGCATCGATCTGTCGTCGCAGCTCGGCCAGATCGACCGACGGCTCGAACACCAAGGCGACCCAGACTTCCTCAAAACCGGATTTTCCCATCAGGGTGCAGGCCCCCGCATCCCTCACCCCGGGGCAGGACGTCAAGAAGCTCTCCAGGTCCACCACCGACAACTTCACGCCGCCGCGATTGACGACATCGCCCTTGCGGCCGGCGATGCACAGCACGCCTTCCTGCGTCAGCCAGCCGAAATCGCCCGGGTGGAACCAGGTATTCGGATCATCGATGCCGAAATTCGAGACGAACTGTTTCGATCGCACCCGGACGAATCCCTCGGAGCCGACCGGCAGCACCCGGTCCGCAGCGTCGACGATCTCCACCTCGGCGCCCGGAATGACGAACCCGACCGCGTCCGGAATATGGGCAATCATGTCATAAGGCGCCGTCGCGATAATTCCGGCTTCGGTCGAGGAATACGCGATGACGACATTTCGGCAGAGCTGATTCCGGATCCGCTCGATGCCGTCGCGGGCGATGATTGAACCGCCGAGCCGGATCGTCTTGAGGCCGGCGAGCGGATAGTGGGTGTGCTTCTCCTGGGTCTCCGCCAGCGCCAGGGCCTGCTGGGGCGAGGCGATGATCAGATCGACATCGTAGGTGTTGGCCAGCCACAATAAGGGCTGCCCCATGGCGGCGAAACAAGCGGTCTTGCCCGCATAAAGCACCTCATAGGCGCGGGTGAACCCAAATGCGCTCGCCGGTCCGGTGACGATCAGCGCCCGCTCGTAGTCGGTGAATGCCGACGTGCCGTTGAACAGGATGCGCTGCTCCCAGGCTTTTTGCGTTCGCACAATTCGCTTCGGCCTCCCGGTCGTGCCCGAGGTGAAGAAGAACACGTCGGTGTCCTTCGTCCTGGT
Source organism: Xanthobacteraceae bacterium (assembly GCA_036498625.1). Taxonomy (GTDB): domain Bacteria; phylum Pseudomonadota; class Alphaproteobacteria; order Rhizobiales; family Xanthobacteraceae; genus VAZQ01. The sequence continues at coordinate 6,159 of DASYFD010000414.1, forward strand.
CTGGGGCAGCGGCTTTCCGGAGTCGGAAACGTTGGCCCCAGTCGAGAGCCAGGACTCGTTGAACAGGATGTTGGTGCGGCCATCGAGGGTGTCGTCGCCCCGTTCGTAGACCAGCGTATGGGTCTCGGCGGCCGGCAGGTGCTCCAGGTCAGCCTTGCTGGCCATGATGACGTCGAAGCCGGCGCGCAGCAGGCCCAGGCCCGCCGCCAGCATCTTGGCAGCGTTCGGCACCGAGAGGGTAACGGGTTTCGACCGGTCCAATATGCTGGCGGCAAAATATTCCGCGGCGCTTTCGACCCCCTGCGCCAGCGCCAGATATGTGACGATGCCATCAGGTTGAATGATGGCCGGGCGCCGCGGCGTCGTGCGTGCCCAGAAGTAGACCATGTCGACGATGTGCATGATCCTAGCCGCCCTTCTTGAGCTTGAGCAGTTGCTCTTTCAGCCGATACCGCTGAACCTTGCCCATGTCGCCGCGCGGAAGCGCATCGAGCACGAACACCTCAGCGGCGACGAGGCCGATGTCCTTGTGCTCCTGCAGACAGTGCTTGATCTCGGCAACGTCGAGCTTCCCGGAGGCAACGACAGCGAGCCAGAGCTCCTCGAGCCCGCTCGACCCCATCATGCCACAGGCGGCCACTTCCCGGATTTCCGGCCGCGCCTGCAGGATTTCCTCGATCCTGGTGGCGGAAACCTTTGCGCCACCCGCATTGATGACGTCGGAGCTGCGCCCCGTCACGCAAAGAACGCCTTCTTCGGTGAGGCGACCGATGTCGCCCGGATAGAACCAGCTGATTTTGGCTCCAGATGACGGCGCGGGCGCACGCGGGTCCGCGTTCAATCGCAATTGCGGGCTGCGCAGACGGATCAACCCTTCCGAGCCGGCCGGCAGCGCGGCGCCGGCCTCGTCGACGATCTCGAGGTCGACATCCGGCACCACGAACCCGACCGCCTGCGGGATCTTCTCGATCGCATCGTAGTGGGCGGTGGCAGCCGTTCCAGCCTCGGTCGAGGCGTAGGCGGTCATGATGTCCCGGCATACGTAACTGCGCAATCTGCGGCCCATTTCGGGCGGAACGGTCGCACCGCCCAGTCTCAGCGCCTTCACCGAGGCGAGTGGAGACCGGGCCTTTTTCTCCTGTATCTCGGCAAGCGCCAGGGCCTGTTGCGGAGACGCAAATAAGGCATCGATATTGAACGTATCAATCAGCCAAAGTGCATCCTGGACGGACGGCGCGAAGCACGCCGACTTCCCGGCGAACAGCATCTCGCAGGCGCGATTGAATCCGAACGAGCCGGCGATACCAGGCATGACCAATGCGCGCTTGTAATCACCGTTGGCCCAGCTCGACGCCGGAGAGGCAAGTCGCTGATCGAAAGCCGCCCTCCGCATCACGTCCTTTTTCGGCAAACCGGTCGTTCCCGAGCTGAACCGGATGAGGCTGACGTCGCCGAGGGGCCGGTGCCGGTACGGCTTCCGGGGCGCGGAGGGCGCGGCCCCCGGCAGCCACGACATGTCGAATCGGATGTTCCTGCCCCCCGAGAGGACCAGGCCTTGGGTATCGTAGATGAGGTTCCTGATGCCGGCGGGCTGAAGCTGCGGAAACAATGGAGAATTGACCAGCGCGGCATCGTAGCCGGAACGCAGCACCGCAAAGGCGGTGGCAATGAAAAAGGACGGATTGGCGAGCGATACGGCGATCGGCTCGCTCTTGTCGAGAGCCAGGCGATCGATCCGCTCACCGATCGATTCGACTGCGTCGGCCAGTCCCTGGAAGGTGGTGATCATCTCGGGCTGGATGACCGCGGCCCGATGCGGATCGGTCCTCGCCCAAAAGAAAACCATATCGACGACGTTCATGGATTCAGACCTTCAAAGCGAACAGGTGGCTGGCGCTGCGCCGGATGCAGCCGATGACAGATGGACCCGAGCCGCTTGCGTGCCAATTTTTGTGACAGCAATCAACAATAGCGCCAGGAATCAAGAAAAAAGCCCCGGATGAACCTTCCGGGGCCTTGTCGTCGCTAACCTGAAGCCGCGGATGCCATCCGCAACCGGTCAGAACTTGTAATTGAGCTTCACCCGGCCGATGACGATCTGGTTGCTGAAGGTGGTGCTCTTGGTAAAGCCGGACGGGGGCGTAATGGAAGCGGTCGACTTTCCGAGATCGACAAACAGCCCTTCCAGGCCAACCGTCCAATGCTGGTCCCACATGTGCTCTATGCCGCCGCCAACCACCCAGCCGACCTTGGTCTTGGCTTCCGACTTGGTGTGCGGGACATCCCCGGCAAACACATCGAAGGGCTGCTGGCTGTTCTTCGCGTGGCCAATGGCGACACCGCCGGTGGCGTAGACCATGGTATCGCCGACCGCCAAGCCTATGCGGCCGCGCACGGTGCTGAGCCAATCAACCTTGTTCGAAGCCCACCGTTCCATCTTGCCGGGTTGGGGAATCCCCGGGTTCTCCGTGAAGGAAGCACCGCCGCCGAGCCAGGAGATATCGCCTTCAATGCCGAATACGGAATTGCCGTGCTGCCAATTATATCCGATCTGGCCACCCCCGATGAAACCCGATCCGTCAGTGTGAGCAAGGCTTGGAGACGTGCTGGTATAATTATTGGTATTGCTTGCCTGCTGCCAATTCGCGCCGGCGTGCGCGCCGATGTACCAGCCGGTCCAGGTCGCGGGCGGCGGCACCATGACGGGCGCCTTGAGCTGCATGTCGGCGGCCTGTGCCCCCGGGGCCATCGCCAGTCCGCCGGCGGTTGCAAGTAAAAAGCCCTTGTACTTCATGGGTTAGCCCCCCCTTTGAATCTTCCAGAACCCGGTGCGATTAAACCACTGCTCGGCGCGCTGACAAGAGAATTGTCGCCAAGTAGACGCCCGCAGCTCGATTATCCATCCGACTGTGCCATTTCGGCTACAATCGCCATGGCGATCGATCAGTTCAGGTTGCGGGATTTCAGCATCCGATATGCATCCGTGTGCGCGCAACCTGACGCCGGGTCCGAGCCGATGCCGGATCCCGGACGGGGCCGCAATCTGCGTGCCCATCGCCGTGGCAGCACCAGCAATGAGAAAAGGCCCCGGAATCTTCCGGGGCCTTGTCGTGGTTAGCCTGAAGCCGCGGACGCCATCCGCGAGCGGTCAGAACTTGTAATTGAGCTTCACCCGGCCGATGACGATCTGGTTGCTGAAGGTGGTGCTCTTGGTGAAGCCGGACAGGGGCGTGACGGAAGCCGTCGACTTTCCGAGATCGACAAACAGTCCTTCCAGGCCGACCGTCCAATGCTGGTCCCACATGTGCTCGATGCCGCCGCCCACCACCCAGCCGACCTTGGTCTTGGCTTCCGACTTGGAGTGCTGGACAAATCCCACGTTGGTATCGAACGGCGCTTGGGCGTTGTTCGCGTGACCGATGGCAACACCGCCGGTGGCGTAAACCATCGTATCGCCGACCGCCAAGCCAATGCGGCCACGCACGGTGCTCAGCCAATCGACCTTGTTCGACGCAAACGGTGCAATTTTGCCGGGATTTGCACGACCCGTCCACGAGCCGCCGCCGCCGAGCCACGAGATATCGCCTTCAAGGCCGAATACGGAATTGCCGTGCTGCCAGTTGTATCCGATCTGGCCGCCCCCGATGAAACCCGATCCGTCGGTGTGGGCGGAGTTTGCCGAAGTGCTGGTATAATTGTTGATGGAGCTCGCCTGCTGCCAGTTGGCACCGGCGTGGCCGCCGATGTACCAGCCGGTCCAAGTTGGGGGCGGCGGCACCAGGGCGGGCGCCTTGAGCTGCATGTCGGCGGCCTGCGCCCCCGGGGCCATAGCCAATCCGCCGGCGGTTGCCAGTAAAAAGCCCTTGTACGTCATCGCTCAGCCCCTCTTTTCCTTGAATCCCCAGAACCGTCGTGATTAGAACCAGCGGGCGGCTTCGCGGGCAAGAAGATTGTCGGTAAGTAGGTGCCCCCGGCTCGATTATTCTCCCGACTGTGCTTTTTCCGCTACAAAATCCGGGCGATATCGTTCGCCGACCATCCGTCCAGGTTGATGGATTTTGGCCGGCCTTCCCATTTGGTGTGCTCGGCGCTGGTCCTTCGACTTGGCCGCCGATCGCCGCAACCGTTTGGTAACCACGGAATCGGGCGCCCTGCTGAGCTGCCGGGCGGAGGATTGTGGCTGAGTCGGCGCCGCAACCCGATCAACCGCCCCTCGGCCGCTGCTCAGCTCGCGATCCCGATGGCCTCCTCGAAGGCGCGGCGCACCTCCGGCGGCTGGCCGTATTGCCAGCGGAAGCCCTGCAGGCGCGCCTTGAGGATCGGTATGGTCTCGAAGTCCTTGAGGGTGACCCCCTCGACGCAGCGCTGGCGCTCCATGTTCGGCAATTCGACGCATCTGGCCACATTCGGATTGCGGATGATGCCCTTGGGCTCACGGCCCTCGGCCAGCGCCGCCAGCTCATCGAAGAAGCGCTTGCGGATCATCGTGATGCCGACATCGCTGGCGCCCAGATTCTCTTTCGCGCGGTCCGCGATGACGCCCTGCCCGACCCAGGCGATAATGTCCTGGTTGATGACATGGGTCGAGATCCAGCGCCCCTGCACGTCCTTGATCGGACCATGCCAGGTCGGAATCGGGCCCTGAACGTAAGGCTCCCGCTCGCGCGGCACCCGGGTGTAGAACCAGCACACGCTGAGCGTGTTGTGGTCGTCGATCGGCACCCGCCATTCGAAATGATCGCTGAGGTAGAAACCGTTCGGCCACAGCGCCACCCGGCCGATCGTCCAGTTGGTGTCGGCCTCGTTCGAGCCTTCGCGCACGCGCTTGTAGAGAAAGCCGTGCTCGAACTCCTCGAACTTGAGCTTCAGATGCCGGGGCGCCGGCGGGCCGGCCTCGCCCTTGAGGCGGGTGTTCCAGTTCTCGTGCATCCATTCGAAATGCACCGGATCGCAGGAGTTCTCCTGGCACTGGAACCAGTTGCAGGGGACCTCCGAGATCACGATCTCGGCAAAGCCGTTCGGCCAGGTCAGCGGCTCCCAGACCGGCAGCTCGGGCACCGGCTCGGGCCCGAGATACGCCCATAGCAGGCCGCCGGCCTGCCGGATCGGATAGGCGCGGGTGCGGCAGCGCTCGCGGCCGCGCCGCGACGGATTAGCGATGTCGTCATAGGGCTGCTCGATGCAGCGCCCGTCCGCATCCATGAGCCAGCCGTGATAGTGACAGCGGATGCCGGTTTCCTCGACGAAACCGAGCGCGAGGTCGGCGCGCCGGTGCGGACACTGCCGGTCGATGAGCCCGAAAGTGCCGCCGCCGTCCCGGTAGAGCACGAGGTCCTCGCCGAACAGCCGCATCGGCTTGATGGCGACATCGTCGAGCTCGGTGACGCCGGCGATCGGCATCCAGTAACGCCGCAGGTAATCGCCCATGGGGGTGCCCGGCCCCACCTGCGTGAGCAGCCGGTTGTTTTCAGCGCTCAGCACGATTTGCCTCCCTTGAGAGCTCTTGTCCCGGATGTGGTGCAGCGCGTAGCTCTTGCAGAGCGGTGCACCGCTGGTCCGGGACCGTTCCACGCGCGGAGTGCAGAACGATCCCGGCTCTGCAGTGCGCGCTCCGCGCTGCACTGCGTCCGGGAAAAGTGTCGAGACCTCGGCTTGCACATACGGGCGTCACCCTACCCCTCGAGCCCGGTCGGCACGTTCTGGTTCTCGCTTTCAAGCTTCATGCCCGAGGCCAGTCCCATGGTCTCCATCAGGGCGGCGAAATCCTTCTGCAGATATTCGTCGGGCTTGGCCTTGAGGGTCGCGGCCCCGAAGTGGCTCTGCAACATCTCGCGCGCGGCCGCCGTCACCGGCATGGTGACGTCGAAGTCGCGCCCGAGCGCGAGGCCGAGATCGAGGTCCTTGCGCAGGAGCTCGGGCGTGAACGTCGTGGTCCAGTCGAGGTTGACCAGGGCCGGCGATTTGTAGCGCGTGAACATCGAGCCCATCACGCTGTTGTTCATGAAGGACAGGAACGCATGGCGCGGCACCCCCATCTTGTTGGCGAGCAGCGTGATCTCGATCAGGTTCTCGATGACGACCCCGAGCATGACATTGTGCGCGATCTTGCACACGCGCGCGAGCTCGCCGTCGCCCACATAGGAGACGCCCTGCGGGGCGAACACCTCGATCATCGGCATCACGGCGCGGCAGGCGGGCTCGGGCCCGGAGACCACGGCGGAGAGCTTGCCGGCCTTGATCACCTTGGCATTGCCGCTCACCGGCGAGGCCACGAAGTCGCTGCCGAGCCCGCGCAGGCGCGCCCGGATGGCGGCCGATTCCTCGACCGCGATGGTCGAGCAGTCCACCAGGATTTTGGGCATCGGGCCCTTGCCGCCGCTCGCCACGCCGTCCTTGCCGAAGTAAATCTCCTCGAGATCCTTGCCGGTCGACACGATCGAGAACACCACGTCGAGGCCGGCCAGGTCGGCGAGCTTGTCGACCACCTTGCCGCCCTTGGCGGAGAGCGGCTCGGCCTTGGCGCGCGTGCGGTTCCAGATGGAGAGGTCGTAGCCGGCCTTGAGCAGGCGCTCCGCCATGGGAAATCCCATGCGGCCCATGCCGATCCAGCCGATCTTTTGCTCGTTCTTCGCCATATGGGCTCTCCTCCAGGGATTCCGTGTCCGCAGCGGCCGCTGTTGGGACCACGCTTGGGGGCTTTATGACAGTATCGCGGGCGCTTCAACAGCGCCGCCGCCGCGCGTCGCGCCGGCTTGCCGGATGCAACCCGCCGACCCTATAGGTTTCGCCATCGCTCGACGACGGGGCCAACCGGGGGCGGGACGCAATGCAGGAGACCCTCGACGTTCGCTCAGGCTCTGGACCGCCGCGCGCCGCATCGGACGCACAGGCGCGATGGCGGGCCGCCGCGCGCACCGCGTTCCCGTTCCTGGTGGTTGGCGCCCTGTGGGAGATCACCGCGCATCTCGGCTTGTTTCCGCCGCGGCTGTTTCCCCCGCTCGAGGATGTGGCTGCCGCCCTGCTGCGATTGACGGTGGCGGGAATTCTGCCGCGCCACGCCGCCGAGACCATGCTGCGCCTCATGGCGGGCTTCGGGCTGGCGGCGATCGTGGGTGTGGGGCTCGGCCTCGCCATGGGGCGCTCGCGCCTGGCCGAGGACATGCTGCTGCCGCTGGTCAGCATCGGAGCCCCGATCCCGGGCGTCGCCTATGCGCCGCTGTTCCTGCTCTGGTTCGGGCTCGGCAATGTCTCGGCGGTTCTGCTGGTCGGATTCGTCTCCACGTTTCCGATCATCTTCAACACCTGGGCCGGCGTGAAGGCGGTCAAGGAAATTTGGGTGCGCTCGGCGCAAGCGATGGGCGCCGACCAGGGGCGGCTGTTTCGCCAGGTGATCCTGCCGGGAGCCCTGCCCTACATTTTGACAGGCCTGCGGCTCGGCCTGGCGCAGGCTTGGCGCATCCTGGTGGTGGTCGAATTGCTCGCCGCCGTCCCCTGGGGCCTCGGCTGGCTCATCTTCGGGGCGCGCGAGTTCCTCAATACCGACGTGATGCTGGCCGGGATCGTGGTGATCGGCGTCATCGGGCTGGGGCTCGAAAACCTGGTGTTTCGGCGGCTCGAGCAATCGACCGTCGTGCGCTGGGGCATGATGGCGGCATGAGCCCGCAGCGCCTACGCTCGATCGCGCGTGGGAGCCTCGCGCTTATTGCGGCGGCCGCCGCCTATGAGGCGGCTGCGCGCAGCGGCATTTTCCCCAGGGCCCTGCTGCCGGTGCTGCCGAAGGTGGCCGACACCCTCCTCGCCATGCTGGCGGACGGCAGCATGCTGCGCCACGCCGCCTACACCTTGTCCCGCATGCTCGCCGGTTTTGCCCTGGCGGTGGCGGTCGGCCTGCCGCTCGGCATCCTGATGGGCCGGGTGCGCAGGATGGAAGGCTTCTTCCTGCCGCTGGTGGGCGCCCTGATGCCGATCCCCTCGCTCGCCTGGGTGCCGGTTTTCATCCTGTGGTTCGGCCTCGGCGACACGGTGGCGGTGCTGGTGGTCTGCTATGCGGCCCTGTTCCCGATGGTGCTCAATGCCTGGTCGGGGGTGCGCTCCGTCAACCAGCTTTGGCTGCGCGCGGCCGGCGCCATGGGGGCGGATGAGGCGGCGCTGTTCTGGAAGGTCATGCTGCCCGGGGCGGCCCCGTTCATCATAACCGGGCTGCGGCAGGCCTTTCAGCGGTCCTGGATAGCGGTGGTGGGGGCCGAGATGATCACCTCCTCGGATTGGGGCCTGGGCTGGGTGATCTACGACGCCAAGGAGTTCCTCAATGCCGACGCGATGCTCGCCTCCCTGGCGGTCATCGGGGCGATCGGCTTCGGGTTCGAGCGGCTGGTGTTCGGCTCGCTCGAGCGCGCCACGGTCCTGCGCTGGGGCATGATGCGGGGGGCGGACCGATAAGTGCCCGCAAATGGCCCGAATCGGGTATTATTCATGTGGATCAAGGCGTCAGTGTCCGTTTAGGAACATACTTTTCAGGTGGAATAGCGTATCCTGAACGGGCTTGCGGTGACGGCGTCACGTCACCGCGTAGGCACTGCCGATCGAAGCCGGAAACAGATCAGAGCGAAGCAGGAAAATGGTCCAGCCAACGCCGCGTCGCCCCAAGCGATTTGCCGAGCCCGAGATCACCTCCCCGATCGCGGTCTGGAGATCCATGCTGGCTGCATCGATGAACACCATCGAGCAGCGCCGGGCCTACCGGGCCCATGATCCCCGGCTCGAGATGGCCGGCATCATCGTGCTGGCGCCGGCGTTCGTGGCTCTCACCGTGGTGATCCTGCTCGCGCTGCTCGCCATTTTCGTGGTGTGGCTGTGCGTGGTGGGGGTGCTCTTCACCGGCACCGTGATCGTCGATCAGGTCGGCCGCTGGTGGCGGCGGGGCGGATTTTTCGGGCCTTTCGATCACCGCGCGCTGGGCTATCCGGGGCGCTGACCATTCACCGGCCCTTGATGAATTGATCACCGGCTCGATCAAGGCTGAGCCGGTCAGGGGCTGGTTGCGTGCATCCCGACATCGCACATTCAGGCTTGGTCCGTTCGGGCTTGGTCCATTCGGACTTGGTCCATTCGGTCGTGGAAGCGACCTATCTGCTGCGCTGCGACGCGCGCTCGATCGAGGAGCGTGCCCGCGCCATCGCGATCGAGCAGAGCGTGGAGATGCCGGTTGCGGCCATCACGGACGAGTTCGTGCGCGCGCAGATCGTGGGCCGCGTGGTTGCGATCGCGGAAAAATCCCACGGCCTGTTCGAGGTTCGCATCGCGCTTGCGGGCGAGACCATCGGGCACGATCCCGGCCAGCTCATCAACATGCTGTTCGGCAACACCTCGCTGCACCCCGATATCGCGCTCCATGACGTCGAGCTGCCGGGCGAGCTGGTCAAGGCCTTCGGCGGTCCCCGCCACGGCTTGCACGGGCTGCGGCGCCGGGTCGGGGCGCCGGCTCGGGCCCTGACCTGCACGGCCCTCAAGCCGCAGGGCCTGTCGGCCGCCAAGCTCGCCGCGCTGGCGGGGCGTTTTGCGAAGGGCGGCATCGATTACATCAAGGACGATCACGGCCTCGCCGACCAGGCCTATTCCCGGTTTGCGGCCCGTGTGGAGGCCGTTGCGGCAGCGTTGCGCGGTAGCGCCACCCGCTACGTGCCGAGCCTGTCGGGCGATCTCGACGCCATGCGGGCGCAGATCGCGCTCGCGCGCGGCGCCGGCATCGATGCCGTCATGGTGGCGCCGATGATCGCGGGCCTCGCCAATTTCCACCGCCTGGTACGCGAGCATCCCGACATCGCTTTTTTCGCCCATCCCACCATGGCGGGGGCCGCGATCGCGCCGCCGCTCCTGTTCGGGAAGCTGTTCCGGATGCTGGGTGCCGATGCGGTCATCTTTCCCAATCACGGAGGACGCTTCGGCTATGCGCCGGAAACCTGCCGCCGCCTTGCCGCGACGGCCTTGGCGGACTGGCATGGCTTGCATGCTTCCGTGCCGGTGCCGGCCGGCGGCATGACCCGCGACCGCGTTGCGGAAATGCTTGATTTCTATGGCGTCGACATCATGTTGCTGATTGGCGGCGCGCTGCTCGAGGCCGGCGCGCAATTGGTCGAGGCGACCGCGGCTTTCGTGACCGAGGTGCAGAGATATCGCCAAGAGGGCGCAAACTGAGTGAGCGGAACATGAGTGAGCGCAAGCCCGCTGACCGCAAGGTGGAGCGACCGGTCCACCGCCGGGCGCGCGACGACTATCGCTGGGACGGCGTCGATGAGCTTCCCTACAAGGAGGACGAGCGGGCGCTGTTCAAGTCGATCACCCGGCAGGTGCTGTTTTCGGATCCCGAGTTGCACGGCGAATTGCGCTATTTCGAGGTCGCGGCCGGCGGCTTCTCGACGCTCGAGCGGCACGAGCATATGCACGCCGTGCTGATCCTGCGCGGGCGCGGCGATTGCCTGATCGGGGATCAGGTGAGAGCATTGGAAACGCGCGACCTCGTCACCGTTCCGGCGCTCACCTGGCATCAGTTCCGCGCCAGCAAGGGCGAGCCGCTCGGCTTTCTGTGCATGGTCAACGCGTTGCGGGACAAGCCGCAGCTGCCGAGCGCCGAGGACTTGGCGCGGCTTGCGGCGGATCCCGTTATCGCGGATTTCTTGCGTAGTTGAATTCCGCGTTTGATGCGGGTGTAGGATGGGTTGAGCTTTTGCGAAACCCATCAGCGGCGTTTGATGGGTTTCGCAAGAGCTCAACCCATCCTACAAACACGAACAAATTCCGCCGGGACGCCGCCATGCCGCATATCGAGGTCCGCAATGTGTCGCTCGTCTACGACACGCCGAGCGGCAGCGTGACCGGCCTGGGCAGCGTCAGCTTCGATATCGCGGCCTCCGAGTTCCTCTGCCTGCTCGGCCCCTCGGGCTGCGGCAAGACGACGCTCCTCAATATCATCGCCGGTTTTCTCAAGCCGACCGGCGGGGAGATCAGCATCGGCGGCAAGCCGGTCACCGGTCACGGCATGGACCGCGGCATCGTGTTCCAGGATTTCGCGCAGCTGTTTCCCTGGCGCACCGCGCTCGGCAATGTCGCCTTCGGGCTGGAGATGAAAGGCATGCCCAAGGTCGAGCGCGATCGGGTCGCGCTCGCGCAGCTGGCGCTGGTCAAGCTGGAGAAATTCGCCGGCGCCTATCCGCACCATCTGTCCGGCGGCATGCAGCAGCGGGTCGCCATCGCGCGCGCGCTTGCCTACAATCCTTCAGTGCTGCTGATGGACGAGCCGTTCGCCGCGCTCGATGCGCTCACGCGCGACGACATGCAGCGTCTGCTGGCGGACGTCTGGCGGGAGACGCGCAAGACCGTGATCTACGTGACCCACAATGTGGCGGAAGCCGTCTACCTGGCCGACCGCGTCATCGTGATGACGCCGCATCCCGGAACCGTGAAGGCGCAGGTGCCGATCACGCTGCCGCGGCCGCGCGATCCGCTCAGCGTGGACTTTCTCGAATTTCAGAAAAGGCTGCTGCGGGAGCTCGGGCACGAGACCCGCATGAGCGGATCGGATACGATCGGCGCGAACCAACCCGCATGAGGGGGCAGCCATGACCCAAGCCGCAATGACCCGCAGGCAATGCCTGGCCGCAACCGCCGTCGGCATGCTGGCCACCGGCCTGCGCCCGCGCCCGGCGCGCGCGCTCGAGCCTATCCGGCAGGGCTACCAGACCAACATCTGGGGCATGCCGACCTACTATCTGCTGCAGTCGGGTGCGCTCGAGAAGCGCGGCATCAAGTTCCAGGAATTCGCCGTCGCCTCCGGTAACCTCACCATGCAGCAGATGGTAGCGCGCCAGGTCGATCTCGGCACCTATGCGGGCCAATCCTTCATCATCGGGATCGACAAGGGCGATCTGGTCGGGCTGATGCGAATCGAGGAGGTCGGCCGGACGGTGCGCATCATGGCGCGCAAGGAGCTCGGGTTGACCAAGGTGGAGCAGCTCAAGGGCCTCAAGATCGCGAGCCAGACCGGCTCCTCCATGGCCAACGTGTTCACCGATACCGTGGTGCCCTCGCACGGCCTGAAGAAGGGCGACTTCCAGGAAGTCCGCATGGACGTCAACAACATGGTGGCGGCCCTGGCCGCCAAGACGGTCGACGCCATGGTGAATGTCGAGCCCTACAATTCGATCGCGGAAGCCGACGGCATCGCGACGGCGATCATGGATTTCTGGAACGTGGACCGGATGCCGGTGCTGATGGCGGCGACGCCCGATTTCGTCGCCAGGAATCCCGATACCGTGGTGGCCTATCTCAAGGCCTGGCAGGACGTCGCGCGCGATTTCAAGGACAGCCCCGCCAAGGTGGCGGATGCCGTCCACGCCTACTACACCTCGAAGGGCTACGCGGTGCCGCGCGAGACGCTCGCCAAGGCGCTGGCGCTGGTCGAGGTCAATCCCGGCTCGCCGGCGGATCTCGAGCCCTATCTGCGCGAGCAGGCCGACATCCTGCTACGGCAAAAGATCATCTCTGCCATTCCGGATTGGAAAAAGGCGCTGCGGCCGGATTTGTGGGCCAAGGCAAGCGCGTAGGGCCTGTAGCCCGCACAAGGGCGTTTACGCCCCTCTTCGACGGCTATGGAGCCCTTGCGTAATGCGGGAGCGGCCGTCCCGGATTGCGCATAGCCCGTCGAAAGGCGGGCGTGAACGCCCTGGTGGCTCCATCCGGGCTACGCGCCTGCGAATCCCGCCCCGCACCCATTTCATCCCTCGCCAAAACACGCTAAGGGCAGGCGCACGATTACAAGGAGCACGACATGTCGGTTACCGATACGAGCCCGCTGGCCAAAGGCAGCTATGAGCCGGTTGCCTGGAATTTCAAGCTTCTGGCCCAGCATGAGCTGCAGGGCTTCGGCGGCATGGGCGAAGGCATGTCGATCCAGATCGCGCCGGACGGCCGCCGCATCCTCTGGCTCGCCCACGAGAGCGCGCCCAAGAATTTCACCGGCGTCGACGTGTCCGATCCGCGCAAGCCGAAGGTGGTAGTGCAGACCGACCTGCCGCAGCCTCACATGCGCTCGAACTCGCTCGAGGTCACCGACAACGTGATGGCGGTCGCCTACCAGACCCAGAAGGTGGGCTTGAAGCCGGCGGGCTTCGAGCTGTTCGACATTTCGGTGCCCGAGCAGCCGAAGTCGATCGCCTTCTTCGACTGCTCCGGTCCCAATTCGCGCGGCGTGCATCAGCTCTGGTTCTGCGACGGCGAGTACATCCACCTCTCCGCCGGCGCGCCCGACTTCACCCCCACCCATCCGAACGACGATCAGTTCTACCGCATCTTCGACGTGCGCAATATCAGCAAGCCGGTCGAGGTCGGGCGCTGGTGGCTGCCCGGCACGCGCGTGGGCGACTCGGCGCCGCCGCCGCCGCGCCATCCCAAGCCGCTGCTCGACCGCGGCAACCGCGCCCACAACACCAACGTCTATCCGGACCGTCCCGACCGCTGCTATCTCGGCTATATCGATGCCGGCATGTTCATCATGGACATCTCCGACAAGTCGAAGCCCAAGCCGATCAGCCAATGGGACAACTCGCCGCCCTATACGGGCTTCACCCATACGGTGCTGCCGCTGTTCGATCGCAAGCTGATGATCGTGACCGACGAATCCACCATCGACAACGCCGCCGACTGGCCCAAGCTGATCTGGATTCTCGACGCCCGCGACGAGAGGCACCTGATGCCGATCGCGACCTGCCCGCTGCCGAGCCCGGAGACCTTCGCCAATCGCGGCGGCCGCTTCGGGGCCCACAACATCCATGAGAACACGCCGCGGCCGACCGCCTGGCATTCCGACCAGATCGTGATCGGCACCTTCTTCAACGGCGGCCTGCGCGCCTACGACATCTCCAACCCGTTCCAGCCCAAGGAGGTCGGCACGTTCATCGCGCCGGCGCCGGCGATGTCGGCCTGCAAGAGCATCCAGATGAACGACGTGTTCGTGGACGAGCGCAAGATCGTCTACACGGTCGATCGCTTCTCCGGCGGCCTGTACATCCTGGAGATGGATTTTTGAGGCCGAGCGACATGCAGCGTCCCTCGCCCCGCGCGCGGGGAGAGGGCCAAGCCCGGCGAGCGATAACCGGATCTCGGCCCGGTGAGGGGGCGTCTCCGCAAGCTCAAACTCGCGGAAACGCCCCCTCATCCCGACCTTCTCCCCGCGCGCGGGGAGAAGGAGCGCGCTGCGGCTCGTGGTCCGCCTGATGCTCGATCTCTTCCCTTCCCGCGCTGCCGGGCCGTTCGGGCGCAAGCTCAAGCATGCGCGCGGGGCCCGCATTCCGGTGACCATCGTCACCGGCTTCCTGGGCGCCGGCAAGACCACTCTGGTGCGGCGGTTTCTGGAAAGCCCGGAGGGTCATGGCACCGCAGTGGTGGTCAACGAGTTCGGCGCGGTCGGCATCGACGATGCGCTCATTCGTGCCAGCACCGACGAGGTGACGTTGCTCGGCAACGGCTGCCTGTGCTGCACCACGCGCTCCGACCTGCAGATCGCGCTGCGCCGCCTGGTGTCCGAACGCGAGCAGGGCACGCTGCCGCCGTTCGGCCGGGTCCTGATCGAGACCAGCGGGCTCGCCGATCCCGGACCCATCCTGCAGACCTTCGCGACCGATCGGGCGCTGGGCGGGGAATTTTTCGTCGAGGTGGTGGCCGCCGTTATCGATGCCAGCTGCGGCCTCGCTACGCTTGATTGGTCGGCGGAGGCGCGCAAGCAGGTGATCCTCGCCGACCGCCTGGTGGTCTCCAAGACAGATCTCTGCTCCGAGGAGGCGATCGCGCAGCTGATGGCGCGCCTGCGCGCGCTCAATGAGCACGCCCCGATCGATACCGCCATCGGCGGCGCGCTCGATCCGCGCCGCCTGATCGAAGCAGGTCCCGACCGGCCGCAGCCGCATGCGGGCTTCATCGGCGAGAGCGGGCACAGCGATGGCATCCAGAGCTTCGTGCTGAGCGAGGCCGGGCCGCTTGCCTGGCAGCCGTTCGAGCGCGCCATGGAGACCTTGATCGCGGTGCGCGGCTCCGATCTGTTGCGCGTGAAGGGCTTTCTCAGCGTGGCCGGCTGCAGCGGCCCGGTGCTGGTGCAGATCGTGCAGCACCTGGCGCATCCGCCGCTCGAGCTCGCATCCTGGCCGGACCCGGACCACGCGAGCCGCCTGGTTTTCATCACCCGGAATATTTCAGAGGACCAAGTGTGGGCCCTGTTGCGGGCCGTGCGGTCGCTGGCCGGCACCGCGGGCGGCTGACCGCGACGCCCTCGTCCGACCTGTCCGCCAACCGGTGACGTGGTAGAGTGCCTCACAACAGGTGCGCGACCATCAGGCTCGACGCGCCGCCGTGGTCAGGGAGGGCTCACCATGCATGATCTATCAGCCGTATCGCGTCGGGACCTGTTGGGAATGGCGGGCGCCGGCGGCCTCGCGCTCACGGCCGGCATGCGCGGCGCCAATGCGCAGGCTGCCAAGCGCATCGAGCAATTCGCCCCCGAGCTCGACAAGATCATCTCGACATCCGAGCCGATCGAGCAGCTGGCAACCGGCTTGGGCGGCGGCGCCAATGCCGAAGGGCCGGTCTGGTGGAAGGACGGCGGCTATCTGCTGTTCAGCTCGATCGGCGACAGCAAGCGCATGAAATACACGCCTGGGCAGGGCCTCTCGGTAGCCAAGGAGGAAACCAACGGGGCCAACGGGCTGACCCGCGACCTGCAGGGCCGCCTGGTCGCCTGCGAAGGCCTGACCCGGCGGGTGACGCGGCAGGAGCACGACGGCAGCATGACGGTGATCGCCCACAGCTTCCAGGGCCGCCGCCTCAACAAGCCCAACGATGTCGTGGTCAGGTCGGACGGCTGCGTCTATTTCACCGATCCGTGGAACCTCACCTATGCGCCCGACCAGACGGATTTGAGCTTCAACGGCGTCTTTCGGGTTACCCCCGACCTCGGCACCATCAGCCTGCTCATCGACACGCTGTTCATTCCCAACGGCATCGCCTTCTCCCCGGACGAAAGCGTCCTCTACATCAACGATTCGCGGCGCGGCCAAATCCTCGCCTACAACCTTCTGCCGAGCGGCATGCTGGCACGGCAGACCGAACGGGTGTTCGTCGATCTGCGCGGCAGCGAGCCCGGCGGCCCCGACGGGATGAAGGTGGACACCGCCGGCAATGTCTATTGCGGTGGATCGGGCGGCATCTACATCATGGATCCGAGCGGCAAGAAGCTCGGCCGCATCGTGCACGGTCAGCCCCAGACCACCAACATGGCGTTCGGAGGCGACGATTGGAGAACCCTCTACTTCACCAGCCGCACCACCTTGAACGCCGTCAAGGTGAAGATTCCCGGCTGCCCGGTTCCGGCGGTGAAGAAGGGCTGAGCGCGGGCCGAAGCGCCTCGATGCTGCCATCGCCGCAGGGGTGTTTCCAAGCGCAGGCGCTTGGACTACCCTGCCGGACAGTCCCAGTCACGGCCGACACCCGTGTCCGGCGGAGCTTGCGCGCAGGCGCGGCCCGCCTCTCAACTGCGCCATACCAGGGAGAAATGCACCCATGGCACGTATGACCCTCGACGTGAACGGCAGCGCCCACACGATCGATGCCGATCCGGACATGCCGCTGCTCTATGCCTTGCGCAACGATCTCGGGCTCAACAATCCGCACTTCGGTTGCGGGCTCGCGCAATGCGGCGCCTGCACGGTGCATATCGATGGGCAGGCGGTGCGCTCCTGCGTGACGCCGCTGTCGGCCGTCGGCACCCGCAAGGTGGTGACCTTGGCCGGGCTCGGCACGCCCGAGAAGCCGCACCCGATCCAGAAGGCCTATGTGGAGGAAGAGGTGCCGCAATGCGGCTACTGCATCAACGGCTGGCTGATGACGGCGGCCGCGCTCCTCAACCAAAACAAGAAGCCGACCGACGCCCAGATCAAGGAAGCCCTCACCGGCCTCAAGTGCCGCTGCGGAACCCACATGGGCATCATGCGCGCCGTCAAGCGCGCGTCCGAGATGATGGGTTGAGGGAGGCGAACATGACCAAGATCGAAAAGGCTTCGACATTCTCCCGCCGCTCCATCCTGCAGGCCGGCGGCGCCTTCGTGGTGTCGGTCGGGATGCCGATCGGGCTCGACACGGTGCTCGGGATCAATCAGGCGCAAGCGCAGGGCGCCCGCCCGCCCGTCACTCCGGACCAGCTTTCCTCCTACATCGCGGTCAATGCGGACGGCTCGGTCTCGGCCTTCTTCGGCAAGACCGACTCCGCGCAAGGACTTTACACCGCGATCGGCCAGATGGTGGCGGAGGAGCTCGACGTTCCGTTCAAGCGCGTCACCGTGATCATGGGCAACACCGCCACCAGCGTGAACCAGGGCGGCGCCTCGGGCTCGACCGGTGTTCAATTGGGCGGCAAGCAGATGCGCATGGCGGCCGCGGAAGC
>DASYFD010000415.1:0-10018 GCA_036498625.1 Xanthobacteraceae bacterium
GTCCCCTCATCCCGACCTTCTCCCCGCACGCGGGGAGAAGGAGTGAAACGCCGTTGCGCCCCTGACGGGGGTAAAGGGGCGATTCGGCGGGGAGTTACCATGCCGCGGGGACTTCCCGGGCGCCGGGGGCGGGAGGCTTGCCGGGTAAAGGCGGGGGGGTTATGTGAATTGACCCGGCCCTGGGCCTTCGGCCTCGGGCCTTCTTGCACAGAAATCTCCCGAACCAGCCATGCGCGCGCTCCTCGACGTCATCCTCATCGTGCTCGACCTCTACATCTACATCGTCATCGCGGCGGCGGTGCTGTCGTGGCTGGTGGCCTTCAATGTGGTCAACCCGCGCAACCAGTTCGTGGCCATGGTGGGCGAGTTCCTCTACCGCATCACCGACCCGGTGCTGCGCCCGATCCGCAACATGATGCCCGCCATGGGGGGCATCGATATCTCGCCCATCATTTTGTTTCTGATCATCATCCTGATCCAGCGGATCATTGTTTATTACATCTATCCGAACGTGTTCTGACGCGGCTGCGGGGGCGGGGCGACGCTGGCCGCGCTGCCGGTGCGGATCTGCGCGCGCTGGGTTAGGGGACACGGGAGGCTTGTCCCGGGCGCAGCGCAGCACTTCTTAGTGGTGCGCTGCAGACCCGGGACCGTTCCAGGCTCTGAGTTTGGAACGGTCCCGGCTCAGCGGAGCACCGCTCCGCATAGCCCGCGCGCCGGCTAGGCGCCGGAAGACGGGCGTGAACGCCCTTATGAGCTGCGCGCTGCACCGCGTCCGGGACAAGAGTTTTTCCCCGAAATGCTCTATGCCGCAGCGCGGCGCTGCTGCGGGTGGTGGCGGGTGCGCTTGGCGTGCCGGCGCGGGCGGGTGAAGCGGCTGCGGGTGGCGGGGGATGGGGCAGGGCTCGCCGCGATGCTGGAGCGGATTTGCGCGGGGTAGGGTGGGCCCTGGAAGCTGCCCCACCCGCTCATTCCCGCGCACGCGGGAATCCAGTCTCTTCGCAAAATGCCTGATCAGGCCGCGTCCTCGGCGTGCGGCGCGGACCCAATCGCCTCGCGTCTCGCCTCGCAAGCGGAAGCGCAGCTCATTTTTGCGAGCGGACTGGGTCCCCGCCTTCGCGGGGACGAGCGGGATGGTCGGAGCTTTGGCAATTTCCACAGGCGAAAGCGTCAGAATTTTCGTTCAACAACAAATGCTCATTTCCGCGCCAGCTTCAGCGCAGCAAAACCGCCGCGGGGTCCCAATTCCGCCGCTTAGAAAAGATAGCGAATCGCAGTACGACGTTTCGGTCGATGGAGACTGCGCGCATGAAAGCAACTGACATTGCGTTCGCCGGGATGTTGTTGCTCGCGCTCGCGGGCTGCAATGACGAGGCGGCACCGGTCGCCAAGGACACCGGCCAGGCCGAGCAGGTGGCGAGCGTCCCGGCGCCGGCTGGCGGCGCCGTCGTTGCCACCGTGCCGGACGCTCCGGCGGCGGCGCAGCAGCCCAATGCGCGGCTGCTGCATCCGACCAATCTCGCCCCGCGCACCGCCACCCGCACGGTCGGCGCAGGCGTGAGCGCGCGCATCGACGTGTTCTTCGACGGGCTCGCCCGCTACGGCAGCTGGGTGCGGCACCCGGACTTTTCCTATGTCTGGCTGCCCGGGCATCAAGGCCGCGGCTGGCGTCCCTACCAGGAGGGCCGCTGGCTCTGGACCGACGAGCACGGCTGGTACTGGGAATCCGCCGAGCCGTTCGCCTGGGCGGTCTATCACTACGGGCGCTGGAGCTACGACCCCGACCTCGGCTGGTTCTGGGTGCCGGGCGATACCTGGGCGCCGGCCTGGGTGACCTGGCACCATGGCGGCGGCCGCACCGGCTGGGCGCCGATCGCTCCCGATCGCAAAGGCTACGCGCTCGGCGCGCCCCGGCGCTTCGTTCCCCCCGTGGTCGAAGGCTGGGTGTTCGTGGACGATCGCAATTTCGCCGATCCGGCGCTCGGGCAATACGTCCTGCCGATCCGGCAGACCGGCGCCATGCTCGGCGGGGCTTCCGATGTCGATGCCAGCCGCGGCTTCCGCCGCGAGGATATCGAGCGGTTCGGTGGACGGCGCCTCGAGAAGCGCGAGCTCGTGTATGTGGGCAACGACGGCGATGCCTTCGAGGACGTGCGCGGCGGCCGCATCGGCATCTACCGCCCCATGATCGAGGACGGCGAGGCGCGCCAGCCGCCCCACGTCATCGTCACCGACGTGACCCGGGTCGATCGCGTGGTCATCCGCGAATTCACCGAGGTGCGGGTGGCGGGAGCGCCGTCGGTCGTGCTGCTGACGGTGCTCGACAAGAACGAGCGCCAGAAGCTGCAGGACGATCGCTTGAATCAGCAGGCGGCGGCCGTCGATACCCAGATCGCCCGCCTGCAGCAGGAACGCGCAGCGGTGATCGAGGAACGCCGCCGCGAAGCCGAGCACCTCCAGGCGCAGATCGACCAGGAGCGCCAGGAAGCGGCGCTGCAACGCAAGCAGGATCAGCAGCGCCTGATGGAGGCGCGCCGCCAGCGCGCCGAGACCATCACGGTCGACCGCACCCCGCCCGCGGCACCCGCAACGCCAGCCGCACAACCGGCGCCGGTCGCGGCGCCCGCGGCGCCGGCCGCTCAACCGGTCCAGCAGGCGCCCGCCCGCACCGTACCGCCGCCCCCCGTGGCCACCGCCCCGGCTGCAGCCAAGCCTGCGCAAACACCCGCCGTCGCGACCGCGCCTGCGGCTGCGCCCGCCGCCACCCCGCCCACCGCCGCGCCGACTCAAGGCGGTCCAGCGCCGGAAGCCAAAACCACACCCGGCGCTGCGACCACCAAGCCGGTATCCCCGGCGGCTCCGGCCGCGCCCGTCGCGGCGCCGGCCAAGCCAGTGACGCCGACGGAAGCAAAACCGGTGACGCCAGCGGCTCCGCCCGTTGCCCCCAAGGTGTCGGTCGCGCCGGCAATCACTCCGCCCGTCGCCCCCAAGGTGTCGGTCGCGCCCGCGCCCGCTCCGCCCGTCCCGCCAAAGGAAGCGAAGACGACACCCGCGGCGCCACCCGTTCCGCCGAGTGCGGTCCCGGGCGCAAAGGACCAAAAGGCGACGCAGACCGCGAAAGAGCAAAAACCCCCCGGCAAGCCCGCTTCACCGGCGCCCAAGAACGCCCCGCCTGCCGATGGCACGCTCGACCCCGCCAAGCCCGGCGATCCGGCCCGATAGCAAGCTTGTCGTCCGGCGGCGAAATGCTCTATGCCGCAGCGCGGCGGGGCGGCGGAAGGTGGCAATGGGCGTACGGATCATCGACGGCAAGGCGATCGCGGCACAGCTGCGGGCGCAGGTGGCGGCGCAGGTGAAGCGCCTCGCGGAGACGCACGCCCTGGTGCCGCGGCTCGCCGTGGTGCTGGTGGGCACGCAAGCCGCGAGCGAGACCTATGTGCGCAGCAAGACCAAGGCGATCGTCGAGGTCGGCATGCGCACCTTTGATCAGCGGCTGCCGGCCACGGTCAGCGAGGCCGAGCTGATCGCGCTGGTGCGGCAGCTCAACGCCGATGCGAGCGTGCACGGCATATTGGTGCAGCTGCCGCTGCCTCCGCACATCGATGCCCTCACCGTGGTGGCGGCGCTCGATCCGGACAAGGACGTCGACGGCTTCTCGCCGGTGAATATCGGACGGCTGGCGACCGGCATCCCGGGCTTTGCGCCCTGCACGCCGCTCGGCTGCATAAGGCTTGCCAAGAGCGTGCATGCGTCGCTCGAGGGCCTCGAGGCGGTGGTGATCGGCCGCTCCAACGTGGTGGGCAAGCCGCTCGCGCAGCTGCTGCTGGGTGAGAACGCCACCGTCACCATCGCGCACAGCAAGAGCCGGAAGCTTCCGGCCATCTGCGCCCGCGCCGACCTGCTGTTCGCCGCCACCGGCCAGCCGCAGATCGTCAAGCGCGACTGGATCAAGCCGGGCGCCACCGTGATCGACGTGGGCATCAACCGCGTGGTGGGCACCGGCGGCGACGCCCGCCTGGTCGGCGACGTGGCTTTCGCCGAGGTGGCCGAAGTGGCGGGCGCCATCACGCCCGTGCCCGGCGGGGTGGGTCCGATGACCATCGCGTGCCTGCTCGCCAACACCCTGTGGGCCGCCTGCCTCAACGCCGGCGTGCCAGTGCCGGCGGAGTGAGGGGCGGCTGCAAATCGCTTTAGGGACGCAGCGCATTTCACTCCTTCTCCCCGCTTGCGGGGAGAAGGTGGGATGAGGGGGCGTTTCCACAAGCTCAGACTCGCGGAAAGGCCCCCTCACCAAGCCGAATTCGGATTTTCTGCAGTGCTTGTGGCCCTCTCCCCGCACGCGGGGCGAGGGGCGCTGCGGTGCGCGTGCGCGACTGTTGGCTCGTGAATGCGAAACGCCGCCTCAATTGCTCCAGGCGTAGGCGACCTTGTCGAGCACGCGGGTGCCGAAGCGCTCGGAGGAGCGGGCGACCGCCTTGCCGCCGAGCGAGCGGTAGAACTCGAGCGCCGGGCTGTTGTCGGAGAGCGCCCACACCACCATGCTCTGCAAGCCGCTCTGGGTGAGGTCGCGGCGCACCGAGGCGAACAGCTTGTGGCCGAAGCCCAGACCCTGGAACTCGGGGCGCAGATAGAGCTCGTAGATCTCGCCGTCGTAATAGAGGCTGCGGGCGCGGTTGCGGCCGTAATTGGCATAGCCCGCCACGGTGTCGCCGAACCCCAGGATCGAGATGCGGCTGCCCTTGCGAATGGCGCTGTCCCACCAGCCGGCGCCGCGGCGGTTGATGAGCTTGTCCAGCTCCGGACCCGGGATGATGCCCTGGTAGGCGGCCCGCCAGGCTTCGTCGTGGGTGGATGCGATTGCTTTTGCGTCCGATGCCTTGGCGCGCCGGACCTCGATCAGGGTCGTGCTCATGACCGAATTGAAGCAAGCGTCCCGGCGGCCTTCAAGCCCTATGTTTAATAATCGGTTAATGGCGCGCGTGTTCGGCCGGCAACGGGCGCGGAATTTTTGGCCGGCGAGCGAGAAAATGCCTGGAATGCTCGCAGGCTGCGGGCGCTGTTGCAAACAGGACACGCTCGCAGGAGATTTTGCACCGGTGGGGAAGTTGGTGGGCCGGTGGCCGAGCGGCGGGGGTGGGGGCGGCGAATCAGGAGGCTCGTGTCCCGGACGCGGTGCAGCGCGTAGCTCTTGCGGAGCGGTGCTCCGCTGAGCCGGGACCGTTCCAAACTCAGAGCCCGGAACGGTCCCGGGTCTGCAGCGCACCACTGAAGAAGTGCTGCGCTGCGCCCGGGATAAGGGCGCCCGCCTACGTCTTACTGCTACGCCGTGGCCTCGGCGCGGCGTTCTTCGCGCTTGCGCTCGTTGGGGTCGAGCAGCTTCTTGCGCAGGCGGATCGATTTGGGTGTCACCTCGACCAGCTCGTCGTCCTGGATGTAGGCCATGGCCTTTTCCAGCGTCATGCGGATCGGCGGGGTGAGGCGCACGGCCTCGTCCTTGGAATGGGTGCGGATGTTGGTGAGCTTCTTGCCCTTGAGCACGTTGACCTCGAGGTCGCTGCCGCGGGTGTGCTCGCCCACGATCATCCCGCGATAGACCTTCCAGCCGGGCTCGATCATCATCGGGCCGCGGTCCTCCAGGTTCCACATCGCATAGGCCACCGCCTCGCCGATGTCGGTGGAGATCAGCACGCCGTTGCGGCGGCCGACCAGCTCGCCTTTGAACGGCGCGTAGCCGTGGAACAGCTTGTTGAGCACCGCGGTGCCGCGGCTGTCGGTCATGAGCTCGCCGTGATAGCCGATGAGCCCGCGGGTGGGGGCATGGAACACCAGCCGCAAACGGCCGCCGCCGGAGGGGCGCATCTCCACCAGCTCGGCTTTGCGCTCGGCGAGCTTCTGCACCACGATGCCGGAATAGGCCTCGTCGACGTCGATCACCACCTCCTCGATCGGCTCCAGGATGTCGCCGGTCGCGGGATCGCGCTGGAACAGCACTTTGGGGCGCGAGACCGCGAGCTCGAAGCCTTCACGCCGCATGGTCTCGATCAATATGCCGAGCTGCAATTCGCCGCGGCCCGCGACCTCGACCGCGTCCTTGTCGGCCGATTCGGAAACCTTGAGCGCCACGTTGCCCTCGGCCTCGCGGAACAGCCGGTCGCGGATCATGCGGCTGGTGACCTTGCTGCCCTCGGTGCCGGCGAGCGGGGAATCGTTGACCCGGAACGTCATGGCGAGCGTCGGCGGATCCATCGGCTGCGCCGGCAGCGGATTGGTCACCTCGGGGTCGCAGATGGTGTGCGAGACGGTCGCCTCGGGCAGGCCCGCAACCGCCACGATGTCGCCCGCGAACGCCTCCTCGACCGGCTGCCGCTCGAGGCCGCGGAACGCCAGCACCTTGGTGACCCGGCCGTCCTCGATCAGCCTGCCCTCGCGGTCAAGCACCTTGACGCTCTGGTTGGGCTTGATGGAGCCCGCGGTGATGCGGCCAGTGACGATGCGGCCGAGATACGGATTGGCCTCCAGGATGGTGCACAGCATGCGCAGCGGCCCGGCCTCGACGGTCGGGGCGGCGACATGGCGCAGCACCAGGTCGAACAGCGGCGCCATGGAGACCTTCGGGCCCTCGGCGGTCTCCGCCATCCAGCCTTCCTTGGCGGAGCCGTAGAGCACCGGGAAATCGAGCTGCTCTTCGCTGGCATCGAGCGCCGCGAACAGGTCGAACACCTCGTTCGCCACCTGCGAGGGCCGCGCATCCGGGCGGTCGACCTTGTTGATGGCGACGATCGGGCGCAACCCGACCTTCAGCGCCTTCGAGACCACGAACTTGGTCTGCGGCAGCGGGCCTTCGGCCGCATCCACCAGCACGATGGCGCCTTCCACCATGTTGAGGATGCGCTCGACCTCGCCGCCGAAATCGGCGTGGCCGGGGGTGTCCACGATATTGATGCGGCTGTCGTGCCAGGGCAGCGAGGTGACCTTGGACAGGATGGTGATCCCGCGCTCGCGCTCGAGATCGTTGGAATCCATGGCGCGCTCGGCCACCCGCTGGTTGTCCCGGAAGGCGCCGGATTGCTGCAGCAGCCGGTCCACCAGCGTGGTCTTGCCGTGGTCGACATGGGCGATGATGGCAATGTTGCGAAGTTTCATGATCGGCGGTCAAAACCAGCGTTGAAAAGGGGGCAAAAACCAATTGCGGGCCCCTGGGGCCCGCGTGCCCCGTATATAACGCGCGATTGTGAAGACGCAATGCAATATGAGCGGCGCGGGGCGCGGCGGTTGGCTGCCCTGGTCGGTGGCTGGGCAGGGCCTCTCACCCGCTCATTCCCGCGGACGCGGGGACCCAGCCTTTGCCCCATTGAAAGTCCCCGCAATTTGACAAAGTCTGGATTCCCGCGTCCGCGGGAATGAGCGGATGTGGCAATGCCGGGCCCACCGCAAAAGATGGCCAACCGCCCTCGCCCTGTGTCGGCAACCACACCAAACATAGGCAAATCCACTTATCTCTTGCCTTGCGGGCCGCTCGAGGCGAGCATGGGGCGGGATGGAGACAGCGAGGGCACGGGTGGGTTCCACGATCGCGGTCGCGCACAAGCGCCGGATATTGTGCGTGTTTCCGCGCTATACCCCGTCATTCGGCACCTTCAACCATGCCTACCGGCTGATGCGCGGGGTGCGGGCCTTCATGCCGCCGCAGGGGCTGCTCTTGGTCGCCGCCTACATGCCGGCGACCTGGGAGGTGCGCTTCATCGACGAGAACATCCGGCCTGCGACCGCGGCCGAATTCGCCTGGGCGGATGCCGTGATGGTCTCGGCCATGCACATCCAGGCCCCGCAGGTGCGCGACATCCATGCGCGGGTGAAGGCGGCCGGCAAGGTCACGGTGCTGGGCGGCCCTTCGGCTTCGGCTGCGCCCGAGATGTATCCGGAGATCGACTATCTGCATGTGGGGGAATTGGGCGACGCCACCGATGCGCTGATCGCGCGGCTCGACGCCAGCGTTGCGCCGCCGGCCGCGCAGATGATTTTCAAGACAGAGGACCGGCTGCCGCTGTCGGAGTTCCCGATCCCGGCCTACGACCTGATCCCGCTCAAGAGCTACCTCATGTGCACGGTGCAGTTCTCGAGCGGCTGTCCGTACCGCTGCGAGTTCTGCGACATCCCGGGGCTCTATGGCCGCCAGCCGCGGCTCAAAACCCCGCAGCAGATCACCGCCGAGCTCGACGCCATGCGGCGCCAGAGCGGGCATGCCACTACGGTCTATTTCGTGGACGACAATTTCATCGGCAACAAGAAGGCGACGCGCGAGATGCTGCCGCATCTCGTCGAGTGGCAGAAGCAGAACGACTATCCGATGCTGTTCGCCTGCGAGGCGACGCTCAACATCGCCAAGCAGACCGAGGTGCTCGAGCTGATGCGCGAGGCGCAGTTCGTCGGCCTGTTCGTGGGCATCGAGACGCCCGAGGCCGATGCGCTCAAAGCCATGCGCAAGGAGCAGAACGTCTCGCTGCCGATGCTCGACTCGATCAAGACCTTGAATGACTACGGCCTGGAGGTGACCTCGGGCATCATCCTCGGGCTCGACACCGATTCCGACGATACCGAGAGCCGGCTCATCGATTTCATCGAGCTCTCGAAAATCCCCATGCTCACCATCAACCTGCTGCAGGCGCTGCCGAAGACGCCGCTGTGGGACCGGCTCGCGCGCGATGCGCGTCTGGTCGAGGACCAGACCCGCGAGAGCAACGTGGTGTTCCTGCGGCCCTATGACGAGGTGGTGGCGATGTGGCGGCGCGCCATCGCCTATGCGAACGAGCCGGAGAAATTGTTCGAGCGGTTCTGGCACCAGGTCGACCGCACCTATGTGAACCGCAAGCTTGCGCCCGTGCGCGGCAAGCTCACCTGGTCGAACCTGAGCGGCGCCGCCGTGCTGGCATTTCGCATCCTGTGGTACCTGGTGATCCGCTCCGACTACCGCCGCCCCTTCCTGCGCGCCGCCCGCCACGCCTTCAACCGCGGCCAGTACGACGCCGTGTTCGGCATTGCCTTCATCGGCTACCACCTGATCGAGTTCACCCGCGAGGCGCTCCGCGGCGAGCAGAACGCCTCGTTCTACTCGCAGGCGAGGAAGGATCTGGAACCGGCCACGCAGGCAGAGATGGCGCCGATCAGGAAATCGGCATAGCGCAAGCGGCGCGGCTCATTCCGGCGCAGAGCGTTTGAGGGAATCGCCACACCCGCTCATTCCCGCGCAAGCGGGAATCCAGTCTCTTCGCAAAATGATCAGATCAGGCGGCATCTTCGGTTTGTCGGCAGAGCACGAGCGTCTCATTCACGCTCTCGCAGGCGTACGCCCAGCTCATTTTTACGAGAGGACTGGGTCCCCGCCTGCGCGGGGACGAGCGGGATGGGCTGAGCTTGGACAAGTTCCTCTCGGGGCTCGCAGGAGCCTGGGCTTCGTCCGGCCGGCCGGAAACGGAGTCGGCGGCAGAAATCCAGGCCGGGAATAGCAGGAATGTGATGGGCACACATACGGATGTGCCGGCAAATGGTGCCGATATTCGGTGAACAACGCATGGCAACGTCGTAGCTCGCCACCCATATGGGCGTGAACGCAGTACGCGCGCCGTTTGCGCGCGGATGACATGAGGACGACATCATGGGACAGAAGCTGACCGCCGAGGGCCGCCAGGCCGCGCTCGCCCGGCTGGCGGGCTGGAGCGAGTCGAAGGACCGCGACGCCATCACCAAGAAATTCGTGTTCCGGGATTTCAACGAGGCGTTCGGGTTCATGACCCGGGCCGCGCTGGTGGCCGAGAAGCTCGACCACCATCCGGAATGGTTCAATGTCTACAAAAAGGTCGAGGTCACGCTCTCCACCCACGACGCCGGCGGCGTCACCGAGCTCGACATCGAGCTGGCCGAGGCGATGGACCGGCTGGCGACGTAGGGGGGAATAGTGAGTGGTGAGTAGTGAGTAGTGAGTAGTGAGTGGTGAGTAGTAAATAGAGGAACATAGGCCTCT
>DASYFD010000416.1:0-32209 GCA_036498625.1 Xanthobacteraceae bacterium
TGGCCAGGATGTTGTTGTAGATCGTCGCGACAGCGGCAAGCAATTGCTGCGGCGTTTGTGCGGCAGCCAGCGCTGCGTTCGAGCTCCCCACGTACATGTTCTGGGTGACCAGGCGGACGCCGATATTGTCATCGTCCGCCATGGCGGTCGACGAGCCGCGAATGGTCCCGGTGAGCGCGAGGACGGTGATCGCGACGGCCTTGCCGAGATCCCCGAAGTGGACTGTCGTTCGACGAGTGGGGTTGAGCATGTGATTTCCCTGCTGACGCGGAGGACAGGCGCTGCAGATCAATACAGTCCGGGCGCCGGACCTTGTCATCCCCCAAACGGTGGAGACGGCCTGACGGCTGGAGGTCATGCAACCGTTCCGGGTCGTGGACGTGTAGGCGAGGCGCAAAGGTGCCTAAACACCTGGATGCGTCCAGCGCTCGCACACGTAACTGTTCGGTCGTGAAGGTTTTGGGGATACGTTGTGTCTGCCGAAATCCAGTATCTGCAATAATTCTACAGAGTGGGAGGGACGAGCTGCATTCCGAGGCGGATGAGATCGGCCTGGCGGGCCACGCCGGTCTTCAGGAATACCTTGTCGAGGTGCGTCTTGGCTGTAGACGGCGCGATGCGCAATGACCTCGCGGTCTGGGCCAACGTGTGCCCGGCGAGCAGGCTCGCGGCCACCCGCGTCTCTGCCGGCGTGAGACCATAGGTGACCGCCATCGCGCTGGCGCCATCCTGTCCATCGGGTATTGCGCCGATGAAAACGGAGGCAACCGCCATCGGCTGCAGCCCGGCGCGTAGTTCGCCTCCCGTCATCGGCAGGACATGGGCGAACACTGATGTCGAGCCGGGCTCCGTGAGACAGATCGCGAGGCCGGTCGCCCCGATCGAGACTTCATCGCGCGCGGCCGTGCGAATCGCAGCATGCATCTCGGCGCGGGCAGCCGGATTCTTCGTCCGCAGGAGGCCGTTGACCCGCTCGATCAGGATGCCGTTGCGCAACATGTTTTCTGCGAAACGGTTGGCGTGCAGTATCTTGCCGCGCTCGTCGGTCAGCAGCACCGCACATCGCAACCCATTGAGCAGTTCAGTCATCCGCTCGCGCTCGATCGTGCTCGCGTCGAGGACGTTGCTGATCGTGACCGCGCGGCGCAGATGCGGCAGCAGCAAGCTGCCGAGCTTGAGCTCACGCTCGGTGAAGATGCCGTGCCGCTCATGCCGACCGATCGCGAAACCGGCAAAGCGCGTTGGCGTGTGCATCAAGAAGTAGTTTATTATATCACATATGCCGTTCGGCTTCAGGCACTGTTGGATGTAGGGAGATTGAGCGGCGTCCGCCGGCGGGATATGGCGCGACATCAGGTGCGGCTGGTCGAGCGACGGAAACGAGGCGAGATCCCGCATTAGCCGTGTGCTGACCTCCGGAGTATGCTCATCCAACAGCTTGAGCCAGGCCGGCGCCATCCCGACCGTCCGGTTGATCATCATCCGACGACCGCGAACATCGTGCAAATATAAAACCCCGGTCAGGCCCTCGAACGCCTGCCTGAGCTCATCGAGCGTATGCTCCCAGCGGGACGGGTCGAGCGCGCAGTCGTAGATCGCTCCGATCAGTCGTGAAAGCTCGTCGGATGGAATTGGTGCGTCGACCATCCTTAGCCCTTGGATTTCCACGAGGTTTTGCGTACCAGCGAGTAACCGAACCTCCGTAACAGTATCAAGACAACGCAAGTTCGTCATGGGCGGTTTGCACGGTAGCGGCCGCGGCGCCGCTCGTCGCTCCCCCGCGGGAGGCCATCCCGGCGGTTCTTGACCTGCTTGCCCCCAAAGCGAGCACCCGTGCCTTTCGTGATGACGATCACAGAATAGCTGATAGCGGGGCCAGCCCAGCCGGCTCAACGGGCTGCACGTCCCCCGCGCGGAGGTGACGGCGATCATCGCGCCAGTCCGCCTACAAATTCGGCTTTTGGCACTTGGGTGCACCGGCTAGATTGCCCACGACTTAGGTGCCCGGAGGAGGTCGAGATGTCGCATCCGGCACGTTCGGCACTGGTCCTGCAGGGAGGGGGCGCTCTCGGCGCCTACGAGCTCGGCGCCGCGGGGCGCTCTACGAGAGCGATGATTTTTCTCCCGACGTGATTGCCGGCGTTTCCATCGGGGCGATCACCGCGGTGCTCCTGGCGCGGCCGGCGCGGGGCCTGAAGCCGCTGCAGGCGCTGGAGGCATTCTGGCAAAAGGTCGCCGTGCCCGGATTGGCGTTCCCGCAAGCGCTGCGGCAATACGCTTCGATCCTGGGCAATCCCAACTTCTTCGTGCCGCGGCTCGACTACCTCGCCTTGCCGACACGGACCAACATTTACGACACGGCGCCGCTGCGCCAGACGCTGGCGCAATTGGTCGACTTCGAAGCGCTCGCGGATCGCACCGCCGTCCCGGGCCTGTTGGTGAGCGCGACCGACGTGGAGGAAGGCCAGATCAACTACTTCTACAGCCGCGAGCGGGAGCTGTCGCTGGACCACATCGTTGCGAGCGGCAGCCTGCCGCCGTCGTTTCCGATGACGTTGATCGACGGCAAGCCCTATTGGGACGGAGGACTGTTCGACAACACGCCGCTCGGCGCCGTGCTCGACCGGCTCGATACGGCGGCCGGCGTCGATCGGACCGTCTATGTGGTGAATCTGTTTCCCAACCGGATGCCTGTCCCTCGCACGCTGCTGGAGGTTACCGAGCGGGTGCAAAATCTCCAGTTCTCCAACAAGACCTTTGAGGATGTGAAGCTGATGCGACGGTTCGACGAGGTCGCGGCGCTGATGGAGGCGTTGGAGCGCCTTCCGGAAGGCGATCCTCTCAAGGACAGCGCCGCATACAAGACCGTAAAGCAGCGTGGCTATGTTCGGGTTCCGCACATCGTGCCGATCACACGACCGGAACAGGTGGGCGGCTTTGATGCCAGCGATTTCTCGCCCGAGACCATCGAAAAGCGCGCGGCCGAAGGCTATGCCCAGACCAAGCAGGCGCTGAACCGGGCAACGGCATGACGACGCGATTTGGCGCGCCCGCGCGCCACGCCGCTAAAGCGGCCGCAGGAGCACCTGGTCGCTGAGCCGGGCCGACTCTGTCTTGGCAATCCGGAATCCGGCCTCCTCGGCGAGCGGCGCAAACCCGGCGAGGCCGCGCGGAACCACCTTGAATCGCGTCCGCGCGATCAGCCGCCGCCGCGTCGCGTCCGCACAGGTCACCGAGCCGGCAACCAGACGCGCGCCCGCCCCGTTTGCGCGCAAGGCCTGCAGGTTGGCGACGATCGCCTGATCGCTCCCGTACTCGAACAACGCGCCCTCGCTGGAGGCCGCGATGATCGCGCCGCTCGAGACGAGCTTCTCGAGCAGGCCCTCAAGCGCCGCCGGCCGGTCCCAATCGTATTCGTGATGCCGCATCCCGATAGCCAGACCGGCGAGCGGTCCCCGGTCTGCTTGCAACGCCGCCAGCGCATTGGCGCCGAAAAATGCGCCGTCCCGGCTGCTGTCGAGCACCTCGATGGCGATGGGTCTGCTCAACAATTCCGGCCTGGCACGACGCAAAAGGATCAGCGCGTTGATGCTGTCGAGGGCCGGACCGCCCCCGATATTGATCAGGCTCAATGGAGTGGCGGCAGTTGCGCCGGCGAGATCGTCGGCGATCCCTTCGGCGACCAGATACGCGACCTGCTGCGTGCGAAGGCGCAACAGCGCCACGTGCGGCGAGGCCGCCAGCCGGCGGTCCATCGGCGTATCGTAGGGCGGCACCAGATTATCCGCACCGAGCTTCATCACATATGTGCTCAGCCCGTCCAGGAACCCGGCATCCGGCTCGAACAGCGCGCGCACCAGCCGGGATTTCCTCGCTGCCGCTCGCAGCATCCATCGCATGATGAATTTTGGGATGAGCTGCCGCTTGCGCTCATCCTCGACAAAGGCGTCATGCATGCCGCGGATCGCGGCCGGATCGTCCGGAACCGCGAACCAGGGATGGGTGACGTCGATCACCGGCAGGTCGAAGCCTTCCCGGGTCTTGGCGTAAGCGATACCGTCGCCCTCGCGGGGATTGCGACGATGCTGCGTCATGGGAACTCCCCGGACGTCAACCCTTGACCTTCACGTAGCTTCCCGGGGCGTCCTCGATCGCGGCGAACTTGCCGCCGCCGGGCGCGCGCGCCGGGACCTGGGCGGCGTCCTGGGCGGTGAGCCAGGCGAGCCAGTCCGGCCACCATGAGCCCGGGTGCTCCACCGCCTTGGTGAGCCAACGCTCGAGGTTGGCGCTGGTGGGCTTGGGCCCGGTCCAATACTGGTATTTGTGACGCTCGGGCGGGTTGACCACGCCGGCGATGTGGCCTGAGCCCGAGAGCACGAACTTGACCGGGCCGCCGAAGGATTTCGAGCCGAGCAGCACCGATTTCGCCGGCGCGATGTGGTCCTCGCGCGCGGCGAGATTGTAGATCGGCATCTTGATCGATTTGAGATCGAGCTTCTCGCCAGCGATGACCATCTCGCCGCGCGCCAGCTTGTTCTCGAGGTAGCAATTGCGCAGGTAGAACGAATGGTTGGCAGCCGGCATGCGGGTGGCGTCGGCGTTCCAGTAGAGCAGGTCGAACGGCAGCGGCGCCTTGCCCTTGAAATAATTGTTGATCACGTAGGGCCAGATCAGATCGTTCGAGCGCAGGAGATTGAAGGAGTTCGCCATCTTCGAGCTGTCGAGATAGCCGCGATCGGCCATCTGGCGCTCCAGCGCCGCGATCTGCTCCTCGTCGGCGAACACCTTGAGGTCGCCGGAATGGGTGAAATCGACCTGGCTGGCGAAGAACGTGGCGGACACGATGCGCTGGTCGCGATCCGCCGCCATGTAGGCGAGCGTGGCGGCCAGCAGCGTGCCGCCCACACAATACCCGATCGCGTGCACCTTGGTCTCGCCGGTCGCCTGCTCGATGACGTCGAGCGCGGCGAGCGGGCCTTCCAGCATGTAGTCCTGGAAGGTCTTGCCCGCCAGATGGGCGTCGGGGTTGACCCAGGAGATGCAGAACACCGTCAGCCCGCGATCGACGCACCATTTGATGAACGACCGGTCGGGGGTGAGATCCAGCACATAGAACTTGTTGATCCATGGCGGCACGATCAGGAGCGGCCGCTGCAGCACCGATTCGGTCGACGGCGCGTACTGGATCAGCTGGATGAGGTCGTTCTGGAAGATGACCTTGCCGGGCGTGATCGCGAGGTCGCGGCCGACCTCGAAGGAATCGGTGTTGGATTGGCGGATGCGCAGATCGCCGCCGCCGGCCGCGATGTCCTCGGCCAGCATGTGCATCCCGCGCGCCAGGTTGTCGGCATTCGATGCCAGGGTCTCGCGCAGCAGTTCCGGATTGGTGAGCACGAAATTCGACGGCGCGATCGCGTTCACGATCTGGCGGACGTAGAAGTCGGCCTTCTGCAGCGTGAGCGGATCGAGCCCTTCGGCGTCCTTGACCAGATGGTTCGCCCACGTCACCGTCAAGAGATAGGCCTGCTTGAGGAAGTCGAAGAACTGATTGCTTGACCATTCGGGGTCGGCGAAGCGCTTGTCCTTGGGGCTCGGCTCGGCGACGGGCTCGGGTTTTTCGCCGGCCATGCGCTTGACCGCGCCCGCCCATAGATCGAGGTACGACCGCCCCAGGCTCAGTTGCAGATCGAGGGCGCGCTGCGGGTCCTTGAGCCAATATTGGCCGACTTGGCCGAGCGTTTTCACCACATCGATGAACTCGGCGTACTCGCCCTGGATGCGGCCCTCCTCGCGTGGCTTGAGATAGGCGGCAAGCGCCTTGCCGCCTTCTTCCACCATGCGCGCGAGATTCCGCGCAAATTCCTCGATATCGACTGAGCCGCCTGGTGCCGACGCGCCTGGCGCCGGTTCTGTTGCGGGTGTCGCGTTCGCGGCCTTCAAGTCGTCACCTCGGCCGTCGCGCATGGTCCCGGGTCCCTCATCCTCTGTGCCTCAAATGGATTTCGGCCGCCTTGGGTGCAAGTGAGCCGCGCACGAGGCCGGCTGCCCCAGCGAGCGGCTTTTTCGATTGCGGGAATCCGGTCAGCGTTGTTAACTCTTATCCTTAGACCTTGCTTTGGTCATATTGCCAGTGAATGACAGCGTAAGCCCATAGCTGATTGAATCGAAAGGGTTTTTGTTCGCCCCCTCGATCCCGGGGGGCGGTGCAGAAAGCCGCGCCGGTGCCAACTTTCGGCCGCGGAGGTGGAGTAGTTGGGATATCTGGCTGGGTTATTCGACGGGGAACGCTGGACCCGGTTGTCGGACCGGCGGCACAAAAGGATACCGGGACTGCGTTGGGTGCGGATATCCTTGCGTCTTTTGGGGCTGGCAATTGATCGGACCGATTCGATGAGCTGTTTGTCGCGACCAGAGCGGCCGAATCGCCTGCGCGCTGCCGCGGCGGCGCTGCTGGCATGCGCGAGCGTGCTGGTCTCCGGTTGCTCGGGTTCCATGATCGCAGATCATTTGCCGGCCGCGGTCGGTGGCCTCCCGGAGGACGCGCCGGCGCGGCCGGCGACCCCGGCGGCCTACCCGGCGGTTCACAATATGCCGCCGGCACGCAGCACCAAGCCGCTCGATGATGCTCAGCAGAAGCAGCTCGAGGATGATCTGGTGGCGGCGCGTAACCGCTACGGCGGCAACCCCGATGCGGCGGGCACCACCGGAACGACGGCCGATCCGAAAGCTGGCGCCGCCCGCAACCCGTGATAAAAGGCTGCGCGCGTCGCGCGCGCCGCACCGGCTCGCCGGCCGAGGAGCCATTCCGATGGAAGAATTTCACCGCATACGCCGTCTGCCCCCCTACGTCTTCGAGCAGGTCAATCGCGCCAAGGCAGCGGCCCGCAACTTGGGGGACGACATCATCGACCTCGGCATGGGCAATCCGGATCTGCCGGCGCCCGAGCACGTGGTCGAGAAGCTCAAGGAGACCATCGGCAAGGCCCGCACCGATCGCTATTCCTCGTCCCGGGGCATTCCGGGCCTGCGCCGCGCCCAGGCCGCCTATTACGAGCGCCGATTCGGCGTGAAGCTCAATCCCGAGACCCAGATCGTCACCACGCTCGGCTCCAAGGAAGGCTTCGCCAACGTGGCGCAGGCGATCACGGCGCCTGGCGACGTGGTGCTGGTGCCCAACCCGAGCTATCCGATTCACGCCTTCGGCTTCCTGATGGCGGGCGGGGTCATTCGCTCGGTGCCCTCGGAGCCGACCCCGGCCTTCTTCGAGTCGCTCGAGCGGGCCATCATCCACTCGATCCCAAAGCCGATCGCAGTCGTGGTCTGCTATCCATCCAACCCGACCGCCTATGTGGCCGATCTCGACTTCTACAAGGAGCTGATCCCGTTCGCGAAGCGGCACGGCATCTACGTGCTGTCCGATCTCGCCTATGCGGAGGTCTATTTCGACGATCAGCCGCCGCCCTCGGTGCTGCAGGTTCCGGGCGCGATCGACATCGCGGTCGAGTTCACCTCGCTGTCGAAGACCTATTCGATGCCGGGCTGGCGCATCGGCTTTGCGGTGGGCAACGAGCGGATCATCGGGGCGTTGGCGCGGGTGAAATCCTATCTCGACTATGGGGCATTCACGCCCATCCAGGTGGCCGCCACCGCGGCGATCAACGGCCCCGACGACTGCATCCACGAGATGCGCGCGATCTACAAGCGCCGGCGCGACGTGCTGGTCGATTCCTTCGGCCGCGCCGGCTGGCCGGTGCCGGCACCGAGCGCCTCCATGTTCGCCTGGGCGCCGCTGCCGGAGCCGTTCCGGTCGATCGGCAGCATCGAGTTC
Source organism: Xanthobacteraceae bacterium (assembly GCA_036498625.1). Classification (GTDB taxonomy): domain Bacteria; phylum Pseudomonadota; class Alphaproteobacteria; order Rhizobiales; family Xanthobacteraceae; genus VAZQ01. Next base: position 7,829 of record DASYFD010000416.1, read on the forward strand.
TCAACGCTTCTGGTCGAGAAGGCCGCCGTCGCGGTTTCGCCGGGCATCGGCTTCGGCGAATATGGCGAAGGTTACGTCCGTATCGCTCTGGTCGAGAACGAGCAGCGCATCCGCCAGGCCGCCCGCAACATCAGACGCTTCCTTGAAAGCGCGCCGGAAAAGTTGCACAACGTTGTTCCGCTTGCCAAACGCGGCTGATCGCAACGCTTCCTTCCGGATTGCCCCATGGCCGAACCGCTCAGAGTAGGCCTCGCCGGATTGGGCACGGTCGGCTCTGCCGTGGCCGCGATGCTTGCACGTTCGCGTAGCGCGCTCGCGGAGCGTGCCGGCGGCGGCATCGAGCTGGTGGCCTATGCCTCGAAGGATCCCCCCAAGGACGCCACGCTCGACCTTTCCAAGGTCCGCAAGGTCTCCGATCCGCTGGCGCTCGCCCGCGATCCCGGCATCGACGTCTTCGTCGAGCTGATGGGCGGGGAGGGCGATCCGGCCAAGAGCGCCGTGGAGGCGGCCCTCGGCCTCGGGCGACCGGTGGTCACTGCCAACAAGGCGCTGCTGGCCCGGCACGGGGTGGCGCTCGCCCGGTTGGCCGAGCAGCACGACGCCGCGCTGAGCTTCGAGGCCGCGGTCGCTGGCGGCATCCCGATCGTCAAAACGCTGCGCGAAGGTCTCGGCGGCAGCCGCATCGCCCGCGTCTACGGAATCCTCAACGGCACCTGCAACTACATCCTCACGCGCATGCACAAGGAGCGACTGTCGTTCGCGGAGTGCCTCACGGAGGCGCAGCGGCTGGGCTATGCGGAAGCCGACCCGACCTTCGACATCGGCGGTTTCGACACCGCCCATAAGCTCGCGATTCTGACCAGTCTCGCGTTCGGCACCGAGGTCGACGCGCAGGCGGTGCATGTGGAAGGCATCGAGTCGATCTCGCTCGCCGATCTCGAGGCCGCCGACGAGCTGGGCTACCGGGTCAAGCTGCTGGGTGTCGCCCAGCGTACCGATGTAGGCATCGAGCAGCGGGTGCATCCCACCATGGTGCGGCAGGGAACCGTGATCGCGGAGGTCGACGGCGTGACCAATGCGGTCGCAATCGACGCCGACACCATGGAGCTGACCCTGATGGGCCCGGGCGCCGGCGGTGCCGCCACCGCTTCGGCGGTGGTTGCGGATCTGATGGACCTTGCCCGTGGCCGCCGCGTCCCCGCCTTCGGGCGGCCGGCGGCGGCGCTCACCAAGCCGCAGCGCGCCCCGATGCAGCGCCACGAGGGCGGCTATTATATCCGCCTCACCGTGGTCGACCGGCCCGGCACCGCGGCCACCATTGCGCGGCGCATGGCGGACGAGAAGATCTCGCTCGAATCGATCATGCAGCATGGTCGTGACCGCAGGCCGCACGGCGGCGAGGATCCGGCGCGGACCGACCAGCCCGCGCTGGTGGTGCTCATCACCTATGCGACCTCCGAAGATGCGGTGCGGCGGGCGTTGGCGGCGATCGAGCAGGACGGTGTCCTGGCCGAGAAGCCGCAAGTGATCCGGATCGAGAAGAGCTGAGCGGAATAGAAGGATCTGCGGCCGGGAGCTGCGTTTCGGAACGTTCTGGAGAAAAGGAAAGCTGCCACAATGGCGACCGTCACCGTAGAGCCACATCAATTGCTCGAGCGAATCCTGTCGCTCGAGATCGTGCGGGTTACCGAGCGTGCCGCGGTGTCGGCGGCGCGGCTCTGCGGACGCGGCGACGAGAAGGCGGCCGACCAGGCCGCCGTCGACGCGATGCGGCGCGAGCTCAACAAGCTGCCGATCGACGGCACTGTGGTGATCGGCGAGGGCGAGCGCGACGAGGCCCCTATGCTGTTCATCGGCGAGACGGTCGGCAGCCGGATCGGCCCCCGCGTCGATATCGCGGTCGATCCGCTCGAGGGCACCACGCTGTGCGCCAAGAACATGCCCGGCTCCATCGCCACCATGGCGATGGCGGAAGGCGGCAGCCTGCTCAACGCCCCCGACGTCTATATGGAGAAGATTGCGATCGGTCCCGGCTATCCGAAGGACGTGGTCGATCTCGATGCGCCCGCCGAGGACAATATCCGCAGCCTCGCCAAGGCCAAGGGGGTCAAGACCTCCGAGATCACGGCGCTCGTTCTCGATCGCCCGCGCCATGCCGACGTGATCGTCGGGGTGCGCAAGGCCGGCGCCGCGGTGCGGTTGATCACCGATGGCGACGTGGCCGGCATCATTCATACCGCCGATCCGGCCGCTACCGGCATCGACATCTATATCGGCGTCGGCGGCGCGCCCGAGGGCGTGCTGGCGGCGGCGGCGATGCGTTGCATCGGGGGCCAGATGCAGTGCCGCCTCGTGCTCGATACCGAGGAGAAACGCGAGCGCGCCCTGAAGATGGGCATCACCGACCCGCGCCGGCGCTATCGCATGGAGGATCTGGTGCGCGGCGACTGCCTGTTCGCCGCTACCGGCGTCACCGACGGCGCCATGCTGCGCGGGGTCAAGTTCAAGCCGAACGTGATCGAGACCGAGACCGTGGTGATGCGCTCGGTCACCGGCACGGTGCGCTGGATCAGGGCCGAGCACCGCCAGCTGGAGAAGTTTTATCTGGACTAGAATTTTTCTGACCTCATCCTGGGGAGCCGTGCGAAGCACGGCGTCTCGAAGGATGGATGCACAGTACGGACTCGCGGCCATCCTTCGCGACGCGCGGAAAGAGCGCGCTCCTCGGGATGAGGGCAGTGAGCTACAATTTCTGCACTGCGCTGAAAGGATTGCCGATCCCGGATCGCTCCGGGATCGGCCTTCTCGTTCGTTCAGGCGGGCGCGTCGGCCTTCAGCCGCACCAGCTTGTTGAGCAGGGCGTCGAAGCCCTGGCCTTCACCGGCGTGGAGGTCGATGCGGCCGACCTTCTCCACCAGCCGCTCGAGCGATTCGAGCTCCTTGAGCCGCAGGAGGAGCGGATTGTCCTCCATCAGCTTGGCGGTGTTGAGGAGCGAACGCGTCGCCGCGGTCTCCTCCTGGCGGCGGATCTGGTTCGCCTTCGCGGTCCGCTCCGCCTCCACCACCTTGTTCACGAGCTCGCGGATCTCGCCGGGCAGGATCACGTCCTTCACGCCGAGCTCCATCACCTCGAGGCCGGTCTGCGCGATGCGCTCGCGCACGAAGGCGCGCAGCTCCGTGTCGAGCGCGTTCTTGGCCGACAGCACCTCGTCGAGCGTGCGGGCCGCCACCGCCTCGCGGATGGCGAACTGAACCAGCCGGTAGAGCCAACCATCGACATCCGCGACTGCCGCTGCCAGGCGCTCCGGATCAACGATCCGGCGGAACGCGGTCAGCGTCACGCGCAGCGCGATGCGGTCCTTGGTCAGCATCTCCTGCGCGGTGATCTCCACCGCCTGCGGACGCAGGTCGAAGCGCTTGACCTCGATCTTGCGGCCGACCGTCCAGAAGGCGTGCCGACCCGGCGCCAGCCGTTCCACCAGGCGGCCCTCGACGTAGAGCAGGCCCGCCTCGTGGTTCTCGATCACGTGCTCCGCCAACAGCGCGTTGCGCTCGCGCGTCACCATCACGAGGTGACGCGGCGCGACCTTGCGGTCGCCGGTCACATCGATACGCTCGACCTCGACGCGGGTCGCGACCTTCCAGAACACGCGGGTCTGCCACGGACCCAGCAGGTGGAGCGGGCGCCCGTCGAGACTGACAATGGCGAGCTCATCGGCCTTGGTCTCGACCGCCTCGAACAGATCTGCGGCCAGATCGGGCCGCGCCGCCTTGAGCACGGCGTAACGCTCCGCCGGGAATTCGGCGCGCACGACTGCATGAAGCTCGACGGCGAGCTTGTGCAGCGGATCGATGAGACGGTGGCGGCCCGGCTCGAGCACCTGCTCGAGGCGGCCGTCGCGCGTGAGGAGGGCGCGCTCGCCGTCCTTCACCGTCACGCGCAGCACGAGGTGCCGGTTCATGGCACAGCTCCTTCATTGGCCTCGCGGCGGCGCCGCAGGCTGGGCAAAAAAAATCGAGAATCTGGGTACCGGGCGCGCCTTCCCGCGAAAAGCGACGGGCCGAGGCTTCAGTCTCCTCGAACGACGGGCGCACGCGACCGGGCCGCGCCGGAGCGCGGCAGCCGAACGGTGGACCCGGCATCGACGGGACGGTATCCGCCCCGGCGCAAGGCCGGTCTCACGGTGTCTTGGTGCGGACGAGATGCCTTGCGGCGGATCGGCCGGACCGCGACTGAAGCGCGCGCCCGGTCCCCTTCAGAGGCGGTTCAGCTTGGAAAGCCGTACCTGGGCGCTGGAGCGGGATTCGAACCCGCGTCACGATGATTAACAGTCATCTGCTCTACCACTGAGCTATCCTCGTCAGTTGATCGTTTTGCTCTTTCACAGCAATGATCGCCTTCGTTGGCGGAACACGGACACGCAGAGCGCGCCGCGCCGGCCGGGACCTCACGAGCCCGGACCAAAGCCGAGCGAAGGGAGGCGGGTCATACCGGAGCTAAAAGATTTGCGCAAGGCATAATTGCATACTGTCGCAGATTTAATGTTTGAGGCGTGTCGTGCAGACGTTTGGTATTTGATTGGTATTTGAGAGACAGCAAGCTTGGCCGGAATGTTGTGAAATCCTGCCGTGCGAGGCGACATTATGGAATCGCGGTCGTAGCCGGCGCGGCGGCGGGAGCTTGCGCCCGCTGGCCGTTGCCTTTTGGGGCGCCGCCCCCGCGCGGCCGCGGCGGCTGTGCCGGTTCGGCGCTGCCATCCCCGGCGCTCGCCACCTCCACCTTGCTGCCGTCCGCGAGCTGCCCGAACCCGGTGGTGACCACCATCTCCGACGCGATGAGGCCGCCTGCGATCACGGCTTGGCGATCGTCCTGCTGGCGTACCGTGACCGGCCTGACCTTGACGGTGCCGTTCTGGTTGACGACGTAGACAAAAGATCCGTCGGGACCGAGCTGGACCGCGGCGGTCGGTACCACCACCGCTTGCTGCAGCGTGTCGATCAGCACCCGGATATTGGCGAACTGTCCGGGCCAAAGCTGAACTTGGAGATTGGGAAACTCGGCCTTGAGCTGGACCGTTCCGGTGGTCTGATCGACCTGGTTGTTGATGACCACCACGCGGCCGTTGTCGAGCAAGGTGGTGTTGTCGGCGGCGAGCGCCTGCACTGGCAGCTGTCCCCGGGACATGACCGTGCTGAGCTCCGGAAGATTCTGCTGTGGCAGGCTGAACAGGACCGCGATCGGCTTGATCTGGGTGATGGTCACCAGGCCGGTCGTATCGGTGACGTGGACGATGTTGCCCTCGTCGATCTGGCGGATGCCCGTCAGTCCGGCGATCGGCGCCACCACATCGGTATAGCCAAGCGTCGCCTTGGCATTGTCGATCGCGCCCTGGTCGGCCTGCGTCTGCGCCGTCAGCTGATCCACCAGCGACTTCTGGGTGTCGACCTGCTGTTTTTGCACCGCATTGGTGGCGGCAAGCTTGATGTAGCGATCGAGATCGAGCTTGGCGTTGGCGAGCAGCGCCGCGTCCTGTGCCTTCTTGGCCACAGCCTGATCGTATTGCGCCTGATAGACCACCGGATCGATCTTGGCGAGGACGAAGCCCTGAGGGACCTGCTGACCTTCGGTGAACATTATCCGGATCAGCTTGCCGTCGACCTGCGGGAGCACCGTGACGGTGTTGAGCGCCTTGGCGGTGCCGACTCCGTCCAGATAGACCGGCACGTCGGCCAGCTGCGCCTCGACGGCCAGCACCGGAACGGTGTCGTTGGGGTTGCCGCCGCCGCGCCGAAATCCGGCTGCGGTACGGTTCTGCTGCTTCGCCTGTGGTTGCTGGGGACGCGACGGGCCCCAATGCCAATAAGCCGCGCCGCCCAGGAGGGCGAGGCAGGCGACAATGGCCGCTCTGCGTGTTGCCCGCGTCATTGCCGGGATCCAAACTTTAGAAAACTCCGGAAAGGCGACTGCGCGGCGGCGGCCGTCCCGCTTCGCCTCCGCTGCTGTGTACGATTGCCGGTGTAAAGCATGAGCGGCTTTCGATGCGCCCTCGACGCAAGCGCGAAAGATCATTCGCTCTGCGGCGACCGCATGTGTTGTTGGACGCGCCCCACATCGGTCAGAAAATCGTCTTAGAGCCCAGTCTATTCAAGCTTGAAAATTCTTGTCTTTCCGCCGAATGAAAGAAAATTCATCCTGTAAATTTTGGATAACAAACCGGCGGCGAAGAATATTACGTATCTAAATAATCCCTGCCGGCGCGGTGGAGGAGGCCGGTTTGTTGATCGGGCGAGGCGAGGTCGCCGGAGATGAGGAGAACGGGAAGTGGCTGAATGTCTCCGGCCCGGCGCGGCGACGTCGCAGCAGGGCCGCACTCAAGCGCTTGAGTGACGAGGCGGCGATGGCCCGGGGCAATCGCGACTTGATCAAAGCATAGCCGCCCCATCCACCTCGGCGCATGTTCACCGCAAGAAGGGCGATCCGGAAAGGCTAGGTCAGTGAGAATCCGCAGCGCCACCCTCGCGATCCTCTGCGCATTCCCGGCCATCAGCCTCCGATTGAGCCTCGTGCAGGCTCGACGGCGTCCGCGGTCTCGGCTCTTATCGCCGCCATGAATCCTCCCCCCGCGAATCGCCATTTCCTCGGCGTCGAGCAATCCGCGACCGGCCGCGTGTGGCGCGACCGGCTCGACGAGCGCGGCTCGGCGCGGGCGCTCGCCATCGTGCAGCGGCACGCATTGCCGGAGTTGCTGGCTCGCGTGCTGGCCGGACGCGGGGTGGAGGTGGATGAGGCGGTCGGCTATCTCGATCCCACGGTGAAGCTGCTGATGCCGGATCCGAACGTGCTCACCGACATGCCGATGGCGGCGGCGCGGCTTGCCGATGCCGTCATCGGCGGCGAGAAGGTCGCCATCTTCGGCGATTACGATGTGGACGGCGCCAGCTCGGCGGCGGTGCTGGCGCGCTTCCTGCGGCACAGCGGGCTCGACCCGATCATTCACATCCCGGACCGCATATTCGAGGGCTATGGCCCCAATATCGAGGCGATCCAGTCGCTCAGGGCCGCCGGCGCCACGCTCCTAGTCACGGTCGATTGCGCCACCACCAGCCATGAGCCGCTCGCGGAAGCGCAGCGCCTGGGTCTCGCCACCATCGTGATCGATCACCATCAGGCCGATGAGGCGCTGCCGGCGGCGCTCGCGGTGGTCAATCCCAACCGGCTCGATGACCTCTCGCAGCTCGGCTATCTGGCGGCCGTCGGTCTGGTGTTCATGGTGGTGGTGGCGACCAATCGCGAGCTGCGGACGCGCGGCTTCTGGGCGGCGCCGCGCAGCGAGCCCGATCTGCTGGGTCTGCTCGATCTAGTGGCGCTCGGCACCGTCGCCGACGTGGTTCCGCTCAAGGGCCTCAACCGCGCCTTCGTGGCCAAGGGCCTGTTGGCGCTGCGTCGGCGCGAGAACATCGGGCTGACGGCACTCATGGATGTTGCCCGGCTGGGCGGGCCGCCGGAGCCATGGCACCTCGGCTTTCTGCTGGGGCCGCGGATCAATGCCGGCGGCCGCATCGGCCGCGCGACGCTGGGGGTGGATCTGTTGCTGGAGACGGATCCGATCGAGGCCGGGCGGCTGGCCGCCGAGCTCGACCGGCTCAACCGCGAGCGCCAGGTGATCGAGGTCGCGGCGCTGGAGCAGGCCGAAGCAGAGGCGATGGCGGCGCTCGGCCTGGAAGAGCGCGGCGCCGTCGTGGTCACGGCCGCGCAAGGCTGGCATCCGGGCGTGGTCGGGCTCGTGGCGGCGCGGCTCAAGGAACGATACGGCAGGCCTGCCTTCGCGATCGCGCTCGGGCCCGGCGGTATCGGCACCGGCTCGGGCCGCTCGATCCCGGGCGTCGATCTCGGCAGCGCGGTGCGTCAGGCGGTGCGCGATGGGCTGCTGATCAAGGGTGGCGGCCACGCCATGGCGGCCGGGGTGACGCTCAACCGTGATGCACTCGGCCAGTTTCGTGCCTATCTGGAGGACCGGCTCGGCAGCGCGGTCGCGACCGCGCGCCGATCGGATTCGCTTCTGATCGATGGCGCCTTGACGGCCGGCGCCGCCAATCTCGAGACCATCGCGTCGATCGCACGGGCCGGTCCCTTCGGCGCCGGCAATCCGGAGCCGGTGCTGGCCTTGCCGGGCCATCATCTCGCCTATGTGGAGGAGGCCGGCCTGTCGCACCTGCGCGCGCGCCTGCGCGCCGGCGACGGCGCGACCATCAATGTCATCGCGTTTCGGGCGGCCGGCCAGAAGCTCGGGGCGGCGCTGCTGAGCAATCGCGGCCGCCCGGTGCACGCGGCCGGATCGCTCGCGATCGATCGCTGGAACGGAGAGGAGCGCGTGCAAATGCGCCTGATCGACATCGCGCCGGCAGGAGGGTGACGAGATATGGCCTGATGGTCCATACTCGCGGTGGCAGCGGATCAAGGGATTGTCCGACTCAAAGCGAAATCTTCGAGCCCTGAGGAAATGCGATGATCACCCAATTCAACCGTCGTTCGCTCTTGGCGGGCGCAAGCGCGCTCGGAACGACCATGATCGTCAAGCCGTCGTTGGCGGCCGACTACAAGTTCGTGCAGTACCACAACCAGACGGCGGGCGGCACGCTTCACAAAAATCTGGTCGCGATGTGGGAAGCGGTGCGGGCAGAGACCAACGGCCGCGTCGAGGCCACGGTGCTGGCGGAGAACAACAAGCTCCCGGGCGGCGATCCGGACGCCTTGAAGCTGCTGCTCGCGGGCGAGATCCAGTTCTTCACCCTGATGGGCGGCATCATCGGGACGGTCGTGCCGGTCGCCGAGGCGCAGCAATTGCCATTTGCCTTCAAGTCTGCGGGCGATGCCCACAAGGCGATCGACGGCGCCTTGGGAAAATATATCGGCGAGGAGATGGCCGCCAAGGGCATGTATCTGTTCCCGGTCGGCGGCTTCGACAACGGCATGCGGCAGGTCACCCTCATTCCGCGCCCGATCGCGCGACCTGAGGATATGGCCGGCCTCAAGATCAGGGTGCCGGCCGGGCAGATGATCTTTGATACTTTCGAGGCCTTCGGGGCCCAGCCGGTGACGATCCCGGCGAACGGCATTTACGAGGGGCTCAAGAGCGGCAAGGTCGACGCCCAGGAAAACCCGCTCGCCATCCTGGAGGTGTTCAGGCTTTATGAGCTGGTCAAATATGTCAGCATGACCAACCACATGTGGTCGGGCTTTAACCTGATGGCGCATCTGCCGACCTGGCAGGGCCTGCCCCCCGACATCAAGGCCGTGATCGACCGCAATGCCACCAAATACGTGCGCTTGCAGCGCGACGAGCAGGGCAAGCTCAATGCCGGCCTGCGCGCCGATTTCAGCAAGCGCGGCATCGTGTTCAACGATGTCGACCAGGCGCTCTTCCGCGCCAGGCTGCCGCGCGTCTATACGGTCTGGAAGGAGAAGCTCGGATCCAAATGTTGGGCGCTGCTCGAGGCCGAGGTGGGCAAGCTCGGCTGAGCCGAGAGCCGGTACCACCGTCATGCCCGGGCTTGACCCGGGCATCCATCCTCTTTGCAGGAGTGTTGCGAAGGAGATGGATTGCCGGGTCAAGCCCGGCAATCACACCACGTCACATTTGCAATCCCATAAGGCTAGATAAGCATGTCAAAGCTCAATCTCTCGGTTGCGATCGGCAATTACGATCGCGCCCGTGCGCTGTTCGACGGCTCGGTGCAGATCGACGGGGTCGATCCCGTGTTCATGATGCTGTCGCCCGAAGAGATTTTCTTCCGCGCCTTCCGGACTCAGGATTTCGACATTTGCGAGCTGTCGATGTCGAGCTTCACGGTCAAGACCGCGGAGCGCAATTGTCCCTATGTGGGGGTGCCGGCCTTCGTGTCGCGCGCGTTCCGCCACAACTCGGTCTACGTGCGCACCGACCGCATCAAGTCACCCGCCGACCTCAAGGGCAAGCGCATCGGCCTGCCCGAATATCAGCTCACCGCCTGCGTCTGGGCGCGCATCATCCTGGAGGATGACCATGGCATCAAGCCGTCCGACGTGCTCTGGGTGCGGGGCGGGATCGATGATCCGAGCCGCCCGGAGAAGATCACCATCAAGCTGCCGCCCGGTGTGCACATGGAGAACGCGCCCGAAGGTAGGACCATCTCGGAGCTGCTGGAAAGCGGCGAGATCGACGCCTTCATCGCCCCGCGGGTGCCGAGCCTGGCGGGCAAGCGCCATCCCAATATCGGCTGGCTGTTTCCCGATCCAATCGCGGCCGGCCGGGATTATTACAAGCGAACCCAGATCTTTCCGATCATGCATGTCACCGGCATCCGCCGCACCCTGGTCGAGCAGCATCCCTGGCTGCCGGCGGCCGTGCTCAAGGCGTTCGAGCGCGCCAAGACCAAGTGCCTGGACGAGCTCGAGGACACCTCGGCGACGAAATGTACGCTGCCGTTCGTCGAGGAGCAGCTCAAGGCCGCCCGCGAGCTGATGGGGCACGATTTCTGGTCCTATGGGCTCGCCCCCAATCGCAAGGTGCTGGAGACCTTCCTGCGTCATCACCATGCGCAGGGATTGTCCTCCCGGCAGCTCGCGCCCGAGGAGCTGTTTCATCCCTCGACCCACGAGAGCTTCACGATTTGAACGTCGTGTGGGTTCGCGCGATGGCGCGTTGCGCCCTAGCCAAGTGCGCCTTCGAAAGGTTAACGCCGGCTCGGACCACGAAACCCCGGCTGTCGATTGTCGGATTCCCTATGGAACGGGTTGAGCCCCAATGCGTTGGGGTGGATGGCTTGGGGAAGAAATCAACAGATCAGGGTGGCCCTCGTCGGGCTTCTTCTCCTCAGTGCGTCGAGCAGCGCGTCTTTTGCCCTCGATGCGAGCGATCTGGCGCCATGCCGGCCCGCCGCCGCGCGGTTCTGCGACCGCTCCGCGGGAATGACCTGGAGCAATCTCCTGCGCTGTGGGGCCACCTTGGCGGCTCACAGCTTTCGAGTCGGCAACGCCTGTCGGGATGTGCTCAAGCGCTACGGCCAGTTGTAATCGCTGAATAGGTGGAAGTACCGAGACCCCGCCCGCCTGGCCGGGACTGTGTGCGGCTCTAGTCGAGCGGCTTTGATCGCCAGGGCTGTCCGGTTCTTCCCATCTGGAACCCGTATTCGAACAGCTGTTGCATGTAGGGGGTGTCGAAGCCCATCGACTGGGATGTCGGATAGGAGGCATCGATCGAGGCTAGGTTCAATTCCCAGTTTCGGCTCTTGGCGAATTGATAGGCGGCGAGCAAGGTGCTGCGGGTGTTGGCGCGGACCGAGGTCTCGAACGACCGGGTCACGATCGGCAACGTCGCCGGCTGCACGACCTCGAACTCCGGCGCCAGCTTGCCGTTCATCACGACATAGACCTTCGGCCGCGCATCGGGCGCGAACAGCGGCGTTCCCGAGGTCAGCACGCCCTCGGGGACGACGAGAATATTCGTGGTCACCCCGCCGTCCACATGCATCTCCGCAAAGCGCCGTCCGTCCGCTTCGACATCGATCAGCACCGGCGAGAACAGGCCCGGGATGCTTGCCGACGCGGTCAGAATGTTGCGAAAAAGATCAAGCGCCCCCGGGTCCTCGCTGGCGGCAATCTTGCCCATGTCCCAGATGGCGGTGCGTTGCGCGTCGAGATTGGTGGTCACGACGTAGAGCCGCCGGCCGCCGCGATACTCCTGCGCGATCGCCTTGAGCAGCTCGGCGTCGACGTGTCGCGCGATCAGGTCCCGCAGCGGAGCCGTCTTGAATATGCCGGTGCCGAAGAATCCCGCGAGCCCATCCGTCTGCAGCAGATTGGCCATCTCGCCGCTGGCAAAGACGCTCCTGAGCGTCTCATCATAGCCCGCCCCCAGAAACGCGAACGGGGCGATCAGCGCTCCGGAGCTCGCTCCGGTCACGAAGGTGAATTGTGGCCGGGTTCCACGCGCGGACCAGCCGTTCAACAGGCCGGCGCCGAAGGCCCCATTGGCGCCCCCGCCGGACAAGGCCAGCACGGTCGGTTGCTTCAGCGCGACGCGGGACGCGGAGGCGCGGCGCGCGTTCGCGATGGAGGAAGGATCATCGGCCCACAGACGGGCGTTGGGAATGCCCGGAATGGAGGCCGTCGACTGCTCCTGCTGCGTATAGGGAATGCGCGCCACGCTAGCGCAGCTTGCCAGACCCAGCGCGCAAACCGCGAATGCGAGCAATCGGGTCGGACATCTGATGGTCATCCGGCCGGACCTTGATTGGGCGAAAAATGCGGGGAGATCACCAGCAAAAAACTGTGTGATCTTGCTTGAGGCTCAAGCCCATGGTGGGTGATAGAGCATCCTGCCCGCCAAAAAGGGCGGCCGTGTGACCGAGGTCGGCCGGCAGCTGAGAGCCTGGCCGAAAATGCCTTACCAACAATGAAAGCGCCGGGGCGCAGTCGCGCACGAGCAGCGCACCAGACCGGCCAGGTCGTATTAGCGAAGAATACCTATATGCAACCTCGCCAGCCGGACATTCGCCGGATCAAGCTGGAATCCCCCTTCAAGGTTTCGGCCTCTGCAGCTGCACCAGCCCGGCGATCTGCTCCTTGCTCAGCGGCGCCGAGATGAATTTCAGCTCGACCGCATCGGCCATCAGCGACTCGAGACCTTTGATCTCGTCGGGCATCACCAGCGCACGCGGGAAGAATTCATCGCGCACCCGTTTGGCCATGGCTTCGCTCACCCCGGCGAAAGCCGCGTAGTCCTTGAGCACCTGCGGATTGTCGCCGTACATGTAATCGATGGTCTCGCGATAGGCCTGCATGTAGCGCTCGACCACATCCTTGCGCTTCTCCAGCACCTGGGCACTGGCCACGATGGTGCGGATGGTCTGGCCGCGCACGATCGCGGCGTCGGTGGCGCGGGCGAGCAGGCGGATTTTTCCCTCGTCGATCTCCTTGAGCCCGCCCGGCGGCGACGCCCAGCCGGCGTCGACCTGATCGGTCATCACCGCGGTCATGGTCGAGGGCGCGCCGCCAGTCGACATGGCTTTGGCCGAGGTGAGGCCGTTTTCCTTGATGAAGGCGCGTACCACGCTCTCGGTTGAGGAGCCGGCGGTGGAATAGGCGATGGTCCTGCCGTTGAGATCCTTGAGCGTCTTGATCGGCGAGGACGCCTTCACGTACCAGTAGTCGGCGGCGCCGGTCGCCTCGGCGCCGATGATGCGCACCGGGGCGCCCTTCGAGAAGGCCGCCATCGCGCCCAGCGTGCCGACCGCGAGGCCGAAGTCGACGCTGCCGGCGATCACCGGCTGCAAGGTCTCGCCGGAGCCCGCCGTGTAGATCATCTCGAGCGCAAGGCCGTGCTTCTTGAAGATGCCGGCCTTGTCGCCCAGATGCGAGATGGCGGTATCCCAGTTGCCGCGCTGGCCGATGGTGAGCTTGACTAGGTCATCGGCGAAGGCCGGCGGGCTGGCGCTCAGCAGCGCTGTTGTCGCGACGGCGAGGATCAGATTGCGAGCATGCGTCATCGGATTTCTCCTGCCTGCGGTGAATAGAATTCTATCCCATCATTTCTTCTCGGTTCCGCGCAGCATCGCGGCGGTCGTAACGGCCGCATAGCCGGGCTCGACCCGCACATCGACCACCGCCACGGCCCCGCGCTCGACCGCCGCGATCGCCTGCTCGAAGGTCGCCACCAGGTCGGCCGCCTTGGTGACCGGGCCGAAGCCCTGCGCGCCCTGCGAGCGCGCCAGCGAAGCGAAGTCGATGTCGGGCTCGGAGATGCGCTGGCCGATCCAGCGGTTCTCGACCGGACGCGCGCGGATGCGGGCGACGCGCTCCTGATGCAATTCGTCATTGAAGAACGAGCGATTGTTGGCGACCACGATGAGCAGCGGGATGCGGTAATGCACCGCGGTCCAGAGCGCCTGATTGCTCATCATGAAGTCGCCGTCGCCGCAGACCGCGGCCGTCAGCCGCCCCGAGCCCATCAAGGCGAGCGCGGTGCCGACCGTATTGCCGGGGCCGCCGCCGACCCCGCCGCCGCCTTCCGAACCGACATAGTCGAGCGGATGACGGAAGGGCCAAGTGGCGCCGTCCCAGGAGAGCGAGATGTGGGCAAGCGTGACGTCGCGCTCGCCGACCGCGATCTTGAGCGCACGCACGAGGTCGTTGACCACCAGCTTGTCGGTGGACAGCTCCGGTTTCGCGGCCGGCTTTGCCGGCGCTGGCTTGCGCGCCCCGACCGGGCCGCCCACCGCCTTGAGCAGATCCGGCACCGCCTCCTCGGGCGTGGTCGCCAGCATCACGTCGCAGACCGGCAGGCCCTGATAGTCCATGCTCCAGCCGCGATGAATACGGAAGTCGTTGCTGACCACGATGACCTTGGCGGCCGGGATGCCGTCCGGGAAGGCGCCCTTGCAGGCGCCGGCGAGATCGACCCAATCGAGGCTGAGGATGACGTCGGCTTCGCGCAAAGCTTCCTGCGCCTGCGGTCCGAGCGCCGTCGATCCGGGCGGCCCGGCGTGGAGCGGGTGATCGGTCGGGAAGGCGGCGCCGAGCTTGAGCTCGGTGATGACTTTGGCATTGAGCGTCTCGGCGAGCGCGACCCGCTGGTTCCAGCCCTCCAGGCTGCGCGACACCCGGCCCATAAGGATGAGGGGGTTCTTCGCCGCCTTGAGCAGCGCGGCGGCTTTCGCCACCAGCTCGGGCGAAGGGGCGGTTGCGGTCGGCGGCATGAAGCGCATCACGTCGATCGGCCCGAGCGGCTCGGCGAGCTTGGATTCCTGCATCTCGGCATCGAGATTGATGTAGACCGGCCCCATCGGGGCCGTATTGGCGATCCAATGGGCGCGGACGATTGCCTCGCGCGCGGCGGCCGGGGAGGCGGGCTGATCGTCCCATTTGGTGTAGTCGCGCACGATGGCGCCCTGGTCGCGGGCGGTGTGGATCCAGTCGATCCATGGCCGCCGCTTGGCGGCGTCCACCGGACCGGTTGCGCCCAGGATCACCACCGGGGTGCGGTCGCACCAGGCATTGAAGATCGCCATGGTGGCGTGGAACAGTCCGACATTGGAATGCACGGCGGCCGCCATGGCCTTGTTGGTGACCTTGGCGTAGCCCTGCGCGATCGCGACCGCGATCTCCTCATGCAGGCAGAGCAACATTTGCGGGGTCTCGTTGCCCAGATAATTGACCAGCGAGTCGTGCAAGCCGCGATAGCTGGCGCCGGGATTGAGCGCGATATAGGGGATCTCCAGCGCGCGCAGGGTTTCGGCGACCACGTCGCTGCCCCATCCGGGGGCATTGGCGGCGGTCAATTTGACCGGCCGGTCGAGCTCGCGCAGCGAGGGATGCGCCGCATTCGCGGGGGTGCCGTGGGCGGCTGGTGCCGCCTTGGTGTCTGCAGTCACTGGCTGATCCTTGAGAGCTTCTTGGGGTTGCGGGAGGGTGGCGCCATAGAACCGGATCAGCGCGCCTCGCGCAACCGTGCCAGGAGCGTCACCCCGGCATAGCCGTCCGCCGGGCGCATGCCGATCTTGCGCTGGAAATTCTGCACCGCCAGCATGGTGTCGTTGCCGACCCGGCCGTCGGTGCCGCCGGTGTCGAAACCGTGCGCGGTGAGCAGGCGCTGGATCTCCTGTACCTCGGCGAGCGTCGGCGGGCGTTCGCTGCCGGGAAACTTCTGCACGAACGGCTCCCCGCCCATCACCCGGTCGCCGAGATGCACGATGGAGAGCGTGTAGTTCATCGACGGGTTGTAGGAGCGCACCGCGTAGAAATTGGGTCCGAGCAGAAAGGCCGGTCCGCCCGGCACCGGCACCCACAGTTTCGCGGTGGCGTTCGGTTGCGGGAAGGTTTGGCCGTCGGCGCGGGTCACCCCGGCTTGCTGCCAGGCCGCATAGCTTCGCGAGGCGTCGCCGCCACTCACTCCGCCCGGAAAGCGCACCTCGTAGCCCCAATGCTCACCGCGCCGATACTTGCCCCGTTGCACCAGGTAACGCGCGGTCGAGCCGAGCGCGTCATCGGGCTTGCCGAAGGGCGATACCCGGCCGTCGCCGTCATAATCGAAGCCCATATTGAGCCAGACCTCGGGCATCCATTGAGTGTGCCCCATGGCCCCGGCCCAGGATCCGTTCATCTCCTCGGGCTTGCCCCAGCCGCGATCGATGATGACAAGGGCATTGAGCAGTTCCTGCTCCCAATAGGCGCGGCGGCGCGGCTCTCCCCAGGCGAGCGCGGCGAGCGCGGGGATAACCGGGCGCATATGGTTCTGCTGGACCAGCGGGTCCCCATAGGCGGACTCGACGCCCCAGACGCCGAGCATCACCGAGCGCTCGACCCCGAAGTCCTGCTCGATGCGGGCGAGCAACGGCGCATAGTCCTTGGCGGCCTGCTTGCCGGTGACGATCCGCCATTCCGAGACGCGGCGGTTGAGATATTGCCAGAGCTGCTCGTTGAATTCGGGCTGGTTGTGCAGCTGCGCAAAGACGGTGGTGTCCGGCTTCAGGCCGTGCATGACCCGCGAATAGGTTGCGTCGGAAACGCCCCGCGCGAGCGCTCTCGCGCGAAACGCCGCGACCCATTGGTCGAACGGCTCCTTCGTGCTCTGGGCTTGCGCCGCCGCCGGCAGCAGGAGCGCCGTTGCGAGGCCTTGCAGCGCTCTTCGGCGCGTCAGGTTCCGCCTGGTCGGGTTGTCCATGGCTCGGCTCCTCGATTCGATCGTCGCCCTCGGACGGTACAACGATTTGGCCGGGTCTTGCGGCCGGCCGAGCGCCGGGCGCACGCCTGCGGGGGGTCGTGGTCCGCCTTGCCGCAGATGCCGATGAGGAGCGCGCGACGTCAGTCCTTCGAGCGTTCCACATAGGAGCCGTCGGCGGTCATCACCACGATCTTGGTGCCGGCGGTGACAAAAGCCGGGACCATGGTGCGCACGCCATTGGAGAGCAGCGCCGGCTTATAGGAGCCGGCCGCGGTCTGGCCTTTGACGCTCGGCTCGGTTTCCGTCACCTCGAGGGTGGCGCGTGGCGGCAGCTCGATCGCGACCGCGAGGCCCTCGTGGACGCTGAGCTTCACCTTCATTTCCGGCTGCAGGTAGGCGGCCTGATCGCCGACCATGTCGGCCGCGACCGTGACCTGGTCGTAGTTCTCGCTATTCATGAAATGAAAGCCGTCGCCGTCGCTGTAGAGGAACTGATGCTCCCGTTCCTCCACATGGGCGCGCTCGACCTGCTCGGTGGTTTTCCAGCGCTGCGACACCTTCACGCCGTCGGAAATTCGGCGCATATCGATCTGGGTCACCGGCGTGCCTTTGCCGGGATGGATGCTTTCCACGGTCATGACGACATAGAGCTTGCCGTCCACGTCCACGATGTTGCCTTTGCGAAGCGAGCTGGCGATGACTCTCACGGATTTGGTTCCTCGATGGCGCGGCGGCCGAGCGGCATCTTTCCCGGAAGTCCGGGAGGACGCCGTCAGCCGCGATGTTCGGGCGCAACATACTGATCCTGGGGGCCTGCGCCAGCGATTTTCGCGCGCGCCGCTGCCAGGTGCCGGAATTCCCTGATGGCCGACCGGTCCCCGTTCTGGGCCCGTCAGGCGCATGCCGACCGCCGGCCGGTCCTGATCGGGCGTGCCCGGATCGTGGCGGCGCTGCGGGACTGGTTTACGGCGCGCGACTTCGTCGAGATCGAGACCGCGGCCCTGCAGGTCTCGCCCGGCAACGAGACCCATCTGCACGCCTTTGCGACCGATCTGGTCGGGCCCGGCGGCGTGCCGGCCCGGCGCTACCTGCGAACTTCGCCGGAATTCGCCTGCAAGAAGCTGCTGAGCGCCGGCGAGCCGCGCATCGTCGAGTTCGCCCGCGTGTTTCGCAACCGGGAACGCGGCGCGCTGCATGCGGCGGAATTCACCATGCTGGAATGGTACCGGGCGCAGGCGCCCTATGAGGCGCTGATGGAGGACTGCGCGGCGCTCGTGGCGGTGGCCGCGCGGGCGGTGGGGACGCAGCGGCTGACGTTCCGGGGCCGCGAGGCCGATCCCTTCGCTGCGCCCGAATACCTCACCGTGGTCGAGGCATTCGCGCGCTATGCCGCCATCGACCTGGCGGCGAGCCTGTCGCCGGATGGTCCCGACCGGGCCACCTTTGCGGCGTCCGCCACCGCGGCCGGCATTCGGCTCGCCCCCGACGACAATTGGGGCGACATTTTCAGCCGCGTGCTGGTGGAGCGCATCGAGCCTCGGCTCGGCCTCGGCCGCGCCACCGTGCTCTATGAATACCCGGCCGCGCTTTCGGCCTTGGCGCGGCCAAAGGCCTCCGATCCGCGGGTGGCTGAACGTTTCGAGCTCTATGCCTGCGGGGTCGAGCTCGCCAACGGCTTCGGCGAGCTGACCGATCCGCTGGAGCAGCGCCATCGGCTGACCGCCGAAATGGAGGAGAAGGAACGGATCTACGGCGAGCGCTACCCGCTCGACGAGGACTTTCTGGCCGCGCTGGCGCAGATGCCGCCGTCTTCGGGGGTGGCGCTCGGCCTCGACCGGCTGGTGATGCTGGCAACCGGCGCGCCCCATATCGATCATGTGATGTGGACTCCCGCGGTCGAACCATGAACAAGGGGCTTGGAGGAAAATCTGACATGTCACGCGCAACCACCCACCGCAGCGCGGCCAATCTTGTGGCGGCAGGATTGGCGCCGCCCGAAGCCCTGATGGAGCTGGAACGGGTTGCGGCGCGCTACGCCGTCTCGCTCACGCCGGATCTGGCCGAGCTCATCGATCCCACGGACCGGCACGATCCGATCGCGCGTCAGTTCGTTCCCGATGCGGCAGAGCTCGACCGGCGAGCCGGCGAATCGGCCGATCCGATCGGCGACGATGCCAACAGCCCGGTGGAAGGCATCGTGCATCGCTATCCCGACCGCGTGCTGCTCAAGCTCGCCTATGTCTGTGCGGTCTATTGCCGGTTCTGCTTTCGGCGCGAGATGGTGGGACCCGGCCGCCGTCGGGCCCTTTCGGGCGCGGCCCTGGCGGCCGCGCTCGCCTATATCCGGGACCATCATGACATCTGGGAAGTCATTCTGACAGGCGGCGATCCGCTGATCCTGTCGGCGCGCCGGCTTCGCGCCGTGATGGAAGCGCTGGCCGCGATCGATCATGTCAAGGTCGTGCGGATTCATACTCGTGTCCCAATCGCGGCGCCCGCGCTGATCACGCCCGCGGTGGTGCGCGCCCTGCAGGCATCCGGCAAGGCGACTTACGTGGTGCTGCACGCCAATCATGCGCGCGAGCTTACCCCCAAGGCGCGCGCAGCCTGTGCGCGCATGATCGACGCCGGCATCCCGATGCTGAGCCAAAGCGTGTTGCTGCGCGGGGTCAACGACGATCCGGCGACGCTCGCAGCCTTGTTGCGGGCTTTGGTCGAATGCCGCATCAAGCCCTATTATCTCCATCATGGCGATCTTGCGCCGGGCACCGCGCATTTGCGCACCACGATCGCGCACGGCCAGGCGCTGCTGCGTGCGTTGCAGGGGCGCGTATCCGGCCTGTGCCAGCCGGCCTATGTGCTCGACATTCCCGGCGGCTACGGCAAATCGCCGATCGGCCCGAGCTACATTCTGGCTGCGCCGACGCCTGACGGGGAAAGTTTCGAGGTCGAGGATTTCAAAGGCGGCCGGCACGTCTATCCGCCCGGCCCGGGCGGCGCTTAGGTTCGCGGCTGGTCGATCGCGGCTATTCAGCCAGCGCCGCATCGAGCCAAGGCCGCAGCTCAGCCGGCAGATCGCTCCGCTTGGCGATCGCCGCGGCCAGGTCTTTGTCTTTCTCGACCGAGGTGACCATCCTGGCAAAGCTCGCTTCCGATATCGGAGCGTCGGGACGGTCGATGATCTTGCGAGCGACCGCGGCATTTCCGCGTCGGATCAGAATGTCGGTGACCGCTTCGCTGAGCCCCTCACGGGCGGCGATCGTCGACCACAGCACCGGATCTCTCCGCTCCTTGTCGGCGATCTCGATGAGGTCGGCCTCGGTCAACATGCGGGATTTCTCAAGCAGCGGTCCGGCAACCAGCATGTCGGTGTGGCGCGCCAGGGTGCCGATGACCTTGAGCGGCGCATTCTCGACCTGCGCCAGCCGGTTGCTCAATTCGACCAGCATGCGACGGTCGCTCTTCTCGATGAGGTGGCTTATCACATCGTCGAAGACCGCGACTTGATCCTGCGAATAGGACGCAGGATTGATGAGAAACAGATCGGTCAGCCGGCGCAAGATCTTGCCGCGCCAGGCCGCCGGCGAGCGGCTGAGCGCGGTATCGAGCTCGATGATCAGGGACTGCGCTTTAGATGTCATTGCGGTTTCGTCATCAGCCCGACAAGGCCGCCAGGCTCGCCTCGTGACCCAACTCAGCCGATAATGATTAAATAAGGATCAAAACCGCGTGTTCATGTTTATGCGCAACCTATGTTTGCGTTTGTCCGTGCCGCAAATATCGGCGTCCTGCGCTCTGCATCCCGGCAGGAACCCGTGTGGGACATGGCGGTTCGAGGCAGGATGCGGGCGCGCCGAATCGGGATCGTCCACATCGACGCGGCATGAATGCGATGATCGCTTGTCCACAGCGGGCGCGCGCGGTATTGCTTTCTTCCTGCAAGCGCAATGATATTTACCTGCGTTTTCCCCGGGGGCTCGTCTTCGCCGTGCGCCACGTGCTCGCCCTTATGGTTTTGCTGCTGGTCCCGCAGGTGGCTGCGGCTGCCAATATCGAGGTCAAGCAGGTCGATGCCGCGTCGACGCTAGTCATGGTCGACGGCGACCTGGAGCTCGGCGACATCGAAGTATTTCGCAGCCGGGTGGCGGCCGTCTCCAAGGCGACGGTGGCGTTTCGCAGCGACGGCGGCAGCCTGCTGGCCGGGATTCGGATCGGAATGCTGATCCGGGTGAAGAACTTCACCACCATCGTGCCCGATGCGGCGCAGTGCGCGTCCGCCTGCGCGGTTGCCTGGCTTGGTGGCGCCCATCGTTTCATGGGGCTGGGCTCGAAGGTCGGATTTCACGCGGCCTATGTGCAAAAGGCCGGCGGACCCAGTGAAAGCGGTCCGGGCAATGCGGTGTTGGGCGCCTATTTGGATCAGATCGGGCTGCCCGAAGACGCCATCGTTTACATTACCCAGGCCGCCCCCAGCTCCATGAAATGGTTGAACATGGAGGAAGCGGCCCAGCACGGCATCGAGGTGGCGTTGCTGCCGCCGGCTGACGCGCCTGTGCCTTCGGATTCGAGCGTGGTCGCGAGTCAGGAGCCGCCGCAGACGAGCCTCGCCGGGCGCGCGACCGGCCTGGTGGTCGCGCTGGCCGCCCGCTGGTCGGAGCCGAATGCCGCGACCTTGCGTGCGCTCGACGAGCTTTACCTGGACAAGGTTTTCTACCACGGCAAGCTGACGCCCCGGCAAGCGGTCTTGCAGGAGAAGCTCCGATTTGCGCAGCGCTGGCCCCAGCGCACCTACAAGATACGTCCACACTCAATTACCGCCAGCTGCAACGCAGCATCCGAGATGTGTCGCGTGCAGGGCATCATGGATCGCGAGCTGGCGAATCCCGCAGCCAATACCAAGTCCCATGATGTCGCGAGCTTCGATTTCAGCATCAGCCGTTCCGGAGAGGCCCTGAAGATCGCTGCCGAAACCAGCTCGGTCAGCAAGCTCGCCGATTCATCCGGCGGATCGAACCCGCTCACCTCGGTGCAGCGCGGGCTGGAGCGCCTGCTTGCCCAAGTATCGCGAATTCGCCAGGTTTCTCCCGGACCATCGGACGGGCAGATAAGACCGAGCGCGCCCATTCCCCGCTGAGGCTAGAGCCGGGCGAGGGGCCCGCAGGCCAGGTCGGCCGAAGGGTGCCCGGGCCACCCCAGGTAACCCGCTGAAACATTCACGTTAATTGCGGATTGTCGCTGACCGTTGCCGGCGCGCAACAGCCAAAAGCCATTTGGCATGCTAATACGCCATCACGAACTGAATGACAGCCGACCCAACGAACAAACGATACGACAACGATTAAAAGGCCTCCCGATGCTGCGGCTTACGACATTGCGCCTCACCAGTGATGGTCGGCTCCTGGGTTTCGACACCGGAGATTGGTCGATGCTGCTCGGTGGCTTTGCGCTCGCCGGATTGCTGACTTTATTCGTCTGATCATTCGATATTGGGAATTTAATCCGGCGTCGGGGAATCGCGTAGGCGGGTCGCCGGAGTCCGGCAGGCAGCCAGGCTCCAAGGGGGAACAGCACTATCCGCGTGCCGCCTCAAAGAATTGCGCGGCCGCGCTCTCCCAGTCCGGGTGCGAAAATGATTGACGCACGCGCGCCTCGTAAGGGGCCCGCGCTCCGCCGTCCTTGATCCAGCGTTCTAGCTCGCGAAACCACGCATCCTCATCGGTGGGATCAAGGCAGGGCGCGAGGCCATTCGCGGTTTCCGGGACGGCGCCGCCGGTAGAAGCAATTACCGCCTTGCCGAAGGAGAACGCTTCCACGATCGGCAGACCAAATCCCTCATAGAGCGATGGATACACGCAGAACGCGCAAGCCCGATAAATGCCGATCAGCCCGCTGTCGCTGACGTCGGCGAGATGGACGAGCGTTCCGCCTCGGCTCAATTCGTCGATTTGAGGAAACAGGTCGTCGACCATCCATCCCCGACGGCCGACGAAGGCGAGCTTGAACCGGAGCCGCTGCGGGATGCCGGCTGCGAGCAGCCGGCGCCATACCCTGATCAGCATCCGGTGGCCTTTGCGCGGCTCGATCGTAGCGACGAAAAGCACGAAACGGCCGTCCTCCAGCCCACCCGGCAGCGGGGGGCCGGGTACGGCATCGGCAGGAGGCGAAGGATACCCCAGCGGAACAACGCTTATTTCCGGAGGGCGGATTGCCAAGCCGGCGCAATAGGCCCTGACGTCGGCTTCGACCCGCCGTGAATTGACCAGGACTCGATCCGCCTGCCTGAACGTCGCGTCCCAGTGACGTCGGAACAGGACGACATCCGGCTCCGCGTAAAACTCGGGGAACAGGAGGGGAATGATGTCGTAGCACATGACGACATAGCGGAAGCCGCATTGCCGCTTCAACGCTCCGATCTTGTCCGCATCCAGCTGGTACCAATCGAAGCCTGCCGATACGACAATGTCGTGCCGCCCGAGCGTGAGCTGCCCGATGACGGCAAGCTTGGCGGGAATGACCGGAAGCCGTCGCCCCGAACGATCGGCAAATGGCATCGGCATGTGACGCGACAACAGGGTCAATCGCTGCAGCCGGTCAATCACCCGTCGCACCCCGGCATATCGGCTCGTCAGGCGCACCCGCTCGAGCAGCATGAGCAGCCAATAGCGCGAAGGCAGCCAGTTTCGCAGCTTGGTGCGGTCGCGCCGGTAGTCGAAGTTGAGGATTTCAAGCGTCGTGCTCCAGTCGACAAGCTGGGCCGCCCATGCGGGCTCGATCGCGTGGAAGTACCCGGTTCCGGAATCGTAGATCGACAGCACGATATCGGGCCGCATGGTCAGGGCGTGAGTTGCAAGGGCATGCTCGACGCGCGCGATGCCGACCGCCGGACCGGTCCAGCGCGCAATGCTCGAGAGGTCGAAAACAATCCGATCTCCACTAGGCATTATGCAGGGCGCCTTTCATCGGCGAGGTTACACAGCGCGTCGGGCCGGATTTTTCGATGGTCGTGACCAGGGCTGGTGACTTCGCAGAGCTCAAGGTCGACGAGCTCGATGCGTTGATCGACATCGCGATACTTGCGGTGTGCCAGCTTTGGTGAGGCCCTGCGGCGCACCGGCCCCATGACGTGGCAGCCTTTTGTCAGATGCAGCTTCGAGAGAGAGGCGCCATCCTGACCGGTGACCCCCGTGATTGGCGCGGTTTTGGAGCCACTGGCGCGCCCACGGGGAATCGAACCCCGGTTTCCGCCGTGAAAGGGATGCTAAGGCGTCCATAGCTGTCCATGCGAGTATGACCTGACCCAACAAATACCGATATATTGGCCACTTCCGTTCACCCTTGTCTAGGGCTGTCTCCCCACGTATATTGGACATGAGTTGGACACGCTGCATTTTCAGCCCGACGGCGGAAACGTCGGTTGGACATGTCCAACAGAAAGGGGAGGGCGCATGGCTCGCACTATAAGGGACGCCAATCTCGAATCCAGGACGGCCCGCAGCCGCCTCAAGGCGCGCGGCAAGCCCTATTACCGAACGATCGAGCCGGGACTGCACCTCGGCTATCGCAAGCCCATCAGCGGGTCCGGCAAGTGGGTTGTGCGCCATTACGTCGGCGGCCAGGCCTACGAGGTCGAAACGATCGCACCGGCCGACGACAATGCCGACGCGGACGGCGTCGCGATCCT
>DASYFD010000417.1:0-39919 GCA_036498625.1 Xanthobacteraceae bacterium
GCGTACCAGCGGGCGGCCGATCGCATCCTTGTAGGTTGGGTCGAGATCCAGATAGTTGGTGCGGTGGGCGTAGCTGATGCCGTGGCAGTTGAGCGGGAAGCTGTGGGTGTACCAGCGCGCGGTCGCCTCCTTCCAGGCCGAACCCCAGCGCGGCGTGCCGGGCGGGGTGGCGCGCACCTGGATCGGACGCCCGCCGGTGACCGACGGCGAGATGAAGCCGCCGCCGAAGAAGCCGAGCCCGCCATGATCGAAATTGTCGGCCTGGAAATCGTCGATCGCGGCGGGCGACACGCCCGTGCCGATCCACGGATTGATCTCGTCCTCGACGAACATCATCACGTTGGAGGTCGTCTGGTGGCAGTAGTTCTTGCCGATCACGCCCTTGCCGGTCGTAGGATCGTAGGGCGCCCCGATGCCCGCCGTCAACAGCAACAGCGTGTTGTTGAACGGATAGGCGCAAAGCATCACCATCTCGGCCGGCTGCTCGATCTCCTCGCCGCTGCGGCGGTCCACATAGACGACGCCGCGCACCTTCCTGGCGGCCTTGTCGTAGATGAGCCGGCTCACATAGGCCTGGGTGCGCAGCTCGAATTTCGGGTCCTGCCGCAGCGCCGGCATCAGGCAGATGAGCGGGCTCGCCTTGGCGTTGGACTCGCAGCCGAAATATTCGCAGTGGCCGCAGTATTGGCATTGCCCGATGGGCAGCCCCTCGGAATTGACGTAAGGGGCGCTCGAGTTCGAGGCCGGGGTCGGGAACGGATGATAGCCGAGGCTCTCTGCCGCCTTGGTGAAGATCACGCCGGCCTGCGACATGATCAAAGGCTTGTTGGGATAATCGTTCTGGCGCGGGCCCTCGAACGGATTGCCGCCCGCGACCTTCTGGCCGCGCAGGTTGCCGGCCTTGCCGGAGGTCCCGCACAGCCGCTCGAAATGCTCGTAATGGGGCTCCAGATCCTCGTAGGTCACGCCCCAGTCCTGGATCGTCATATCTTCAGGGATGGCCTTGGCGCCATAGCGCTGGGTGAGGTGGCTTCGCAGCACGAACTCGCTCGGGGCAAAGCGCCAGGTGACGCCGTTCCAGTGCGCGCCGCCGCCGCCCAGGCCGTCACCCATCGGCGGCACATCCCATTTGCGCATGGGCAACGCCAGCTCGGAGGGCGAGTTGCGGAGCGTATGAGTCTCGACCGACATGTCCTGCATCAATTCCTGGCGGACCCGGTATTTGTACTCGTCGCGAATGCCGGGCAGCGCGAAGTTCTCGCGCGGCGATTTGTCCGCGCCGCGCTCCAGGCCCACCACCGTGAGGCCGGCCTTGGTCAGCTCGCGGGCCATGATGCTGCCCGACCAACCCATGCCCACCATGACGGCATCGACGGCTTTCATTGTCTTGGCCATGACGGGTCTCCCTTACGAGAAATCTGCGATGGATTGCGGCTCGAGCACGATCTTCTTGCCGCGGTATTCCAGCGCCTTGCTGGCATAGGTGGCGGGCAGGCCCGGATAGCCGACCATGCGCCAGGAGACCTTGTCGCGATTACCGCCATACATCGGATCGGCGAAGAAGCCCTCCATGGCGGACGCGAGCAGCATCTCGAAGAACTGCTTGGCGTCGATCTCATCGAACTCGGCCTTGCCGGCATCCATGGTCTTGAGCGCGGTGTCGCGCTCGGCGGCGGACAGGCGGTCGAAGTCCTTGCCGTAGGTCTTGTGGGTCCACTGATTGGCGGCCCTGATGCCGGCGGCAAAGAACTCGCGCGGCGTGAGCGAGAGCTGGTAGCCCTGCTCGCGCGTGCCCTTGATGAAGGGCCCGCCGCGATAAAGCCTGGCGCCGCCACCCCAGGCGCCGGCAAGCTGACCGTCGATGAAGGCGACGAGCCCGCAATCGGTGCCGGACGGCGACAGCCGGTCGGGGGGAATGAAGGTGTCATAGGCGGCGCTCAGGAATGCCGCCTCGGTTGCCGTCAGGGTGAGCAGCGCCTGGGGCGCCGGCGGCGGGCTTGGTTCCTTGGCGGGCGCGGGTGGCGGAGTCTGGGCTGCCGCCGGGGCTGGCAGCGCGCCGCTGAGCGCAGTGGCGACCGCAGTACCGGCCGCGCCGGCACCCTTCAGGAAGCTGCGCCTTGCAATGCTGTCATGAAGGCCGTCGTCCGACATGTCTTCCTCCCTCGGTGACGCTCGAATTGACCGAACTATCCGAGCTTCCGGGGCCGGCCGCAAGCCTGCTGCGGCCTGCTTTCGGCGGGCGGCGGAGGCGATGACGCCGCTTCCATCAAGGCCGGGATGGCGACGTTCGCCGGAGGGATTTCACGTCCGCGGCCGCGTTCGCGTGCTATGATTGCGGCCGCCGCTCAATGGAGGAGCTCATGCGCATTCCCGCTCTCATCATGCTCGCGCTTGTCCTCGGCGCCAGCCCGGCATCGGCCTGGGAGGAATACAACTATCCGGATCAGGGCGTCGCCATCCAATTTCCCGCCAAGCCGCAGGCCATGAAGTCGACCCGAGATTCGACCTTGGCCAAAGGCCTTGCCACGATGATCTATTCGGTCGAGGACGATCACGTCGTCTACAAGCTGACCGTCATCGATCTGGCCGGCCGCCCGGACGCAGGCTCGAATTTCCTCAATGAGGCCGCCTATGGGCTGATGCGCGAGGGCGACGTGCTGTTCACCGATTTCCCGCGCGTCTATCAGGATGCGAAGTCGATCTATGGCGTCACCCTGGTGGTCGATCGCATGGATGGGAGCCGCGTGCGCAGCTCGCTCTATTACCACAAGGGCAGGCTCTATATCGCCGAAGCCAGCGTGCTGCTGGCGCGCCACGACAAGGACATGGCCACGCCTTCGCGTTACGACCAGACCATCCGCTTTCCGCCGGATGGGCGTTTCGATTGAACCGAGTCTTATTCGGGCGCCAGAACTTCGCCGCTGCCATCGCCGCAGCCGCGGTTCGAGCAGACCTTATGGCCGTTGGCGGGCAGCACGCTCATGATCTGGCCGCCGCGCGAGCCGTCCTTCATGGGGCGGAAGCCGATTTCGACCGCGTCGCCGGGCTTGAAGCCGTCCTTCGACCAGCCGAGCCGCACCAATTGCACGACCGAGCCGCCCTCGAACGACCAGGTCGACACCTCGCCCTTGTCATCCATGATGGCGAGATGAAGCCAAGCATGCGGATTGACGAACTCGAACTGCTTCACGGTGCCTGACTTGTAGAGCACCTTCGACTGATCGAACATGGCGAATGAATGATGCGCGAAGGCGGGCGCCGCCAACAGCACGGCCGCGATGCCGGCAAGGCCGAAAGCTTTCCTGGTCATTGTCCGCTCCCTGACACTGCGGCACGCAGAATACCACGAATGCAGGTGCGCGGAATCCGATTTTCTTCGACGACTCCTATCGTCCCGGAGCCGTCATCAATGGCCGGCTTGCCGGTCGCGGATGGGCGGGCCGCTCTTGGGAGGCAGGCGTGCCGGGGCGGGCATCGAATTTGCGAACTCGCGAATATGGGCGATGAACCGAGCGACCAGTGGGCTCGACACGCGATTCTTCAGGGTCAGGATCGCGACCGGGTAGCCGCGGATTTCCAGATCGACCGGCAAGATTTTCAGCGCATAGCGGGCCGCGTTGGAGCGCAGCATGGAGCTTGGCAGCGCGGTGACGAAAGGCCCCCTGGAAAGCAGGTTCATGCGCAGCAGGCCGGAGAGCGCCACCAGGCTGATTCTCGGCATTGCGAGCCCGCGCGCCTGAAAGGCCTCCGCCACGCTCAAGTAGACCCAGGTATGAGGCGCCGTCAGGATCCAGGAAGCGTCGACGAGCTCGGCGGGATCGATCTTGCGGCGCCGCCCCCAGGTGCTGTGCATATCGGCGGTGACCACCAGCTGATCCTGGAACAGGGCTTCCACACCCAATTCCGCCTCATCGACCAGCGGCCGCGCGATCCGGGCCAATACTAGATCGTGCTTTCGTTCGCGCAGGCTGGGGAATTCGGTGCTGGGAGACGTCACTTCGTCGAAGTGCAGGATCACGCGGGGATACTGCCGGCTGAAACCCTCGATCGCCAGCGCCAGGATCGACGACGCGACCGAGGCCGGACATCCGATCCGCAGCTCGCCGGCCGTCGGATCGGACAGAAATTCGATGTCTCTTATCCCCTGCCGCAGCTCGTCGAAGGCGGCCCGTCCGCGCTTGAGCAGGGCGCGGCCGTAGATCGTAGGCTCGACCCCGCGCGGATTGCGATCAAACAACGGCACAGCGAACATCTGCTCGAGACTGGCGACAATGTCCGAGACGGCCGGTTGGGTCAGCCCGAGCTGGCTTGCGGCTCTGGCCATGCTGCCGGATTGCACGACGGCAAAGAGAACCTGCAGGTCCCGGAACTTCAGGCGGCGGCCGACCTGGTCCTCGCGGGCGATCTTTGGCATAGAAAATTTCTATATGGGTAAAGAGAAATGACCGGTTCCGCTTATAGCGGCCTTGGGCTAGCGTTGCAATCTGGCGGCTCATCGCGACGGCAGCGCTGGTCGCCGTTGGACTTGACCTCGGCGGCAGGCCGGCGGGAAAGTCCTGTCGCGGGCAGGCCGGCCGGGAGGGCGCTCACATGGCAACTCAAATGGCGATGTCCGTGAATGCGGGTGGGCGACTTGATCGTTTGCCCATCAGCTCATTCCACTACCGGATATTCCTGCTGGTCGGCGCCGGCATGCTGTTCGACGGCTATGATCTCTATGTCTTCACCAACGTGCTTCCGGCTGCCGCTCAGAGCGGCTTCTCGACCCCGTTGCAGAACGCGGATTTCATCTCGAAGACCTTCCTCGGCATGACCATCGGGGCGCTGGCCACCGGCTTTCTCGGCGACCATTTTGGGCGGCGCTTCACCTATCAGATCAACCTCCTGATCTTCGGGCTGGCCTCGCTCGCCGCCCCCTTTGCGCCCGACATGACCACGCTGATCTGGCTGCGCTTCCTGATGGGGCTCGGGCTCGGCGCGGAGATCGTGGTGGGATACTCGACCCTGACCGAGTTCGTGCCGCCGCAGTCGCGCGGGCGCTGGCTCTCGTCCATGGCGGTGGTCGTGGTCTCCGGCTTGCCGATAACGGCGCTGCTCGGATACCTGATCATCCCGAGCTACGGCTGGCGACCGATGTTCGCCATTGCCGGCGTCGGCGCGCTCATCGTCTGGTATCTGCGCCGGGCGATGCCGGAATCGCCGCGCTGGCTCGAGGCGCGGGGCCGCGTCGCGGAAGCCGAGGCGGTGATGCAGGCGATCGAGCAGGAGGCCGCGAGCGCCGGCCCGCTGCCGCCGCCTGGGCGGGCCGTCCCGGTCGGAAAGTTCAACCTCGCTTCGCTGGCGTCGTCGCCGCTGCTGCCCCGGATGCTCGTGGGCAGCTGGGTGTTGATCACGATCAACACGCTGATCTTCGGCTTCGTCACCTGGCTGCCGCAATTCTTCCTGCAGCAGGGTCTCACCATCACGCGCTCTTTCGCCTACACGCTGGTGATCGTGCTCGGTACGCCGTTCGGTTGCGCGATCGGCGCGTTCTGCGCCGACTTTCTCGGGCGCAGGGTGAGCATCATCGGCGCTTCCGTGCTCACCATCGGGCTCGGCATAGTCTATGCCGGATTCACCGCCGCCACCGCGCCTTGGTTGATCCTGACGGTCGGGTTTCTGCTGATCGTCGCCATCTACATTCAGGTCGCGCTCCTGTTCGGGGTCTATACGCCGGAGCTGTTCCCGACCGAGGTGCGGCTGCGCGCCAACGGCATCTGCAACACCGTCGGGCGGGCGGCCACGATCGTGTCGCCCTTCATCGTTCTCTGGCTGTCGCAAACCTACGGCATCGTCGGGGTGGTGGCGCTCATGGTGGCGCTGCTCACGATCCAGATCGTCGTGGTGTGGGGGTGGGGCGTCGAGACGCGACAGCGCGCGCTCGAAGAGCTGGATTCCGCGCGGTCGCAAGCGTCTGCCGGCTTGAGCGGAAACGCTCGTCCGGCGCCCAATTAAAGAAGTCGATCAACCGGAATCGCCTGCTTTCGCGTTGAGCCGAAACGCGCCTCCGGTTGCGCCGGCGCGGAACCAATTCCGTCCTGCCCGGTTACCAGATCGGCTCTGAAATTCCATCAGCGGTCTTGCTGTCTCCACCGGCGTGGGCCATTCCCGGCGCGGAAAGAGATTGATTCCATGCCCCACCTTCGGTTCGCCGGTCTTCTGTCCGCCGTTTGTCTTTCCGCCTTTTGCGTGGCGCCAGCGACCGCCGCCGAAACCCTCAATGCCGCGACGGTCAATCAGGCGCAGTTCGCGCCCAAATCCAAGGCCCATGCGCCTTCGAGCGCGCTTTTGCTGCGCGCTCAGGTTCTGCTCGACCGGGCGGAATTCTCCCCCGGCGTGATCGACGGGAAATCCGGCGAGAACGCGCGCCAAGCGATCGCCGCGTTCCAGAAGGCGCGCGGGCTGCGCGCGGACGGAAAGCTCGATCAAGCGACCTTCGCCAAGCTGCTGGAGACCGGAAGCGAGCCGGCGCTGGTCGAGTACAAGATCGCCGAGGGCGACGTCAAAGGGCCGTTCACACCCAGCATACCCAAGGATCTCGAGCACATGGCGGGGCTCGACCATCTCGGCTACGGCAGCCCGCTTGAGCTCTTGTCGGAAAAATTCCACGCCAGCGAAGCGCTGCTGCAGGCGCTCAATCCCGGACAAGCGTTTGACGCCGCCGGTGCCACCATCACGGTGCCCAATGTGCGTGCCCCGCGCACCAGCGGCAAGGTCGTGAAAATCGAGGTCGACAAGCCGGGGAAGGGATTGCGCGCCTTCGGCCCCGGCGGCGAACTCGTGGCCTATTATCCGGCGTCCGTCGGAAGCAAGGAGAAGCCAGCGCCGAGCGGCACCTACGGGGTCCGACGCGCCACATTCAATCCCACCTACACGTATGATCCGAAATTCGCGTTCAAGGGCGTCAAGGCCAAGGAAAAAGTCGAGATCGCGGAGGGGCCGAACAACCCGGTCGGCTCGGTGTGGATCGATCTCACCAAGCCCTCCTACGGCATCCACGGCACGGCGCATCCGGAGACCATCGGCAAGAGCGAGTCGCACGGCTGCGTTCGCCTCACCAACTGGGACGCCACCGAGCTCGCCCACATGGTCAGCAAGGGCACCGTGGTGGTATTTCTGGATTAGGGGCGCCCCAAACGTGAGGATCATTTGCGCAATGCTGCTGCTGACCGCCGCCGATGTCGCGATGGCGCGCAGCATTCCCTTGCCGCCTCCGCGCCCGGCACCACCCGCCGCGGCCATTGTGCCCAATGGCTCGGACTCCGCGCAACCGTCCGCCTGCCGTCTGCGCCTCACCGCGGACGTCGCCATCGCGCCGTCGCTGCCGCCGATCACCGGGCCGGGCGAATGCGAGGCGACCGACGTGGTGCGGCTCGAAGCCGTCGTCCTGTCGGACCGCAGCCGGGTCGCCATCACGCCCGCGGCCATCCTTCGCTGCACCATGGCCGAGGCCATCGCAACCTGGGTGCGCGAGGAGGCGGCGCCCCGCACGCTGGAGCTCGGCTCCGCGCTCAAGGCGGTCGAGAATCTCACCTCGTTTGATTGCCGCGGCCGCAATGGGGCGGTGGGTGGCAGGCTTTCCGAGCACGGCAAGGCCAATGCTCTCGACATTCACTCACTCAAGCTCACCAACGGGAAGGTGATTGAGCTCACGGACCCGCATGTTCCGGCGGACTTTCGCGACGGCTTGCGCAAGAGTGCCTGCGCGCGATTCACGACCGTGCTGGGTCCAGGCTCCGACGGCTTTCACGAGGACCACGTCCATGTGGACCTGCTCGAGCGCCGCGGCGGCTATCGCATCTGTGAGTGGGACGTGCGGGAGCCCGGGGAGGTGTTGGCAGCCCGCGCGTCTGTGACCAGCGTTCCTTTGCCGCGCGTGCGCCCGGCGATCGACTCCCGCGGCGGCGACGCGGTAACCGCCCGTCATTCGCGGTAGAGCGTCGCACATTGGAAAGGCCGCCCGAACGGGGCGGCCTTTCTTGTCCAATCAGCGATCGCGAAATTCGGCTCAATGAGCCAAGTGGAGAATCCAGTATCCGCCGCCAAGCAGAATAACTGTACCGCCGATGATGGCGGGCACGATCAAGATAGGCATGTCAACCTCCAGCGTTTTTTGTCCTACGCAACCAGCGTCCACAGCATCAGAATCGGCGCGAGCATGTCAGCGATCAACATGTTTGCCTCCTTTTCCGCAGTAACAGAAGCGTTCCGAAGTTACATAAAGATAACGTTCCACCTCCTAGGTGGTTCCACCGGCTTGCGGGAGTTATTGTTGTTGCTGCCGCCATAAAGAAGGGCGGCGAGGGTGATCAATCAGGATCTGGGACCGCCCGAATAAACCCGACTGCTGCTCGGACCGCGGTTCTCGTAAACCCCCTGCTGGCCATAGCCCGATGCCCGCGTATCCTCCGGGGCGGCGGCGCGCGCGCGCTTGCGAAGGGGCGTGCGCACATCCGGCTTGGCTTGCGCTTCGACCGGTTGAGCCAGCGCCATCGCCGTGAGAGGAGAAGCGGGTGCGGGCAGCAGATCCACGAGCTCCGGCGCATCGCTTTGCCGCGGCAGGGGGACGAGCCGCGTGCCGGGCGGAGGCGCAGCGCTCGCCAAGCCGGGGTTTGCGTATACGGTCGGCTTTGAGAGAATAAAGAGCATGAGGAAAAGGCAGCCTACGGCCGTGATCGCGCCCACGACCCAAACAAGGGGCATTACCCATTCATCGCGATGTGATGCCCATGTCTGTGCCATGAAGCCGCAACGCGGCAGGGCCCTGCCGGTTCCATCGGAGAGCCTTCATGGTGAATTTTTTCCCGGAGCTACGGTCCGGGCGGCGCACACCCAGGAACGCCGCAATTGCCGAAACCTTCGGGCGGCACCGGCGCCATAATCCGGCGAGGGCGCCTTGTCAGCGCCTTCCTAGGCTCTTCGGATCGATAGAAATCCGCTTCAGCGTAGAAAATACGTATTGAGCGAATAGCCGAGGATGACGAGCCCACCGATCGGCATGATCAACAACCAGCCGGTCCAAGCGCGTTCTGTCCAGCGGGACGAGACCAGATAGCTCACGGCCACAGCTCCCGCCAAGGCCGGGATTCCGGGCACCCAGGTCGAGCGCAGGAATTCGGCGTTGAAGCTCGCCCGCTCGTCGATGACGCCCGCGAGCGCGAAGAAGGCCGGCCAGAGCGCGGCCAGGACGCAGCAGAAGGTGGCCAGGCGGTAGAGCCACTGGAGTGGAATCATGGTGGCGATCCAGCCCAATATCGCCGCCGCGAGACCGGAGAGCACGACCCAGCCATACCAGAACATGGGCGGTCCATCCTCGGGCGGGGCTTGCTTCATCCAGAAGTCCAAGTTGCCGGTGGCTGGATGGTAGGTGAAGAGCGGCCAATTCTGCCGTTCAAAGAGCGTGTACAGGATCGCGAACGCGATGCCGAAGGCGACCGCAAAGGTGCCGAACTTGCTCGATGCCGCCGCTCTCGATGTCGTCGCGCCTACCGTGGGGGAGCTGCCGAGCCGGGAGACGCGGCTATCCATATCCAAGGCTTGGGTCATGATCCGACTCCCCGGAAATCATTGGCGACGTGGCCGACCGCAAACGAGTACCAGACCGTGAAGGCGAGGAAAATGGTCAGCCACTTGCGTACGACGGCGTGCTCCTCGGACAGGGGTTCCTGCCAGAAATACCAAAAGGCCGGAAGCAGGGCCAAGCCCATGGTCACCACATGCTCCTTGAACTCGAAGGATCCGACCGTCCACCAGTGGCGGAATCCCTCCATGGGGATCCGCACATAGGTGCGGTACTTGACATAGACCCACGCCCCCATGAGGGCTTGGGGCACGTAGAGGAGCACGATCAGCGTGGCATAGGACGCCGCCGGCACCGGGCTGAAGCGTTGGATCAGGTTGCCGGCCGCGTGGCGCGCCGGCATCAACACCGCCGCCGTCTGCAGGGTGATGGCCGCCAGCAGCGCGACCGCCAGCGCAAAATGGATAAAGAGCAGGAGCTTCCAGAAGGTCTGGACCGACATCACGCCGAGTAGTGTGTCCATGGTGCCTCCGCCATTTCTCTTGGCCCCTGGCCCCGAGGCATCAGAGTGGCGGGGAATTATCGAACCAATTGGACCTGATGACAACATCGAAAACGTCACAGGGCGGATCGGTCCTTCCCAGGTGAGGCCGCCGAAAAAACGTGCTATATTTTCCTGGTGCGGGCGGGCAGCGGGGGTGCCCCGGGCAAATCCGAATGCTGACATTGGGCGTGGCCCGCAGCTCGTTGCGGTGCATCGGGGAAAGCGGCTGAACGAGGTGAAATACCCGGGCCATACTTCCCCCAAAGGAACAAAAAATAGCTCGAGGAACACCAAGCCGGGGAGTTGAACTTGCAATCCGTCAACGAACTCATGGAATGGCTACAAGCCACGTCTTGGGCCGTATTCATTCACAGAACACCGTGGGCCTTCACCACCGTCGAGCTGGTGCATGTGTTCGCGATCTCGCTGGTGATCGGCAGCATCGCGATCGTGGACCTGCGGCTGCTCGGGGTCGCTTCGACCAAGCGTCCGCTCACCGCGCTCGCGGGCGCCGTCCTGCCGGTCACCTGGACCGCCTTCGTGGTCGCGGTCCTCGCTGGGTCGCTCCTGTTCATCAGCCAGGCCCCCGCGTATTTCACCAACACCACGTTCCGGATCAAGATGCTTCTGATCGTGCTGGCCGGGATCAACATGCTGATCTTCGAGCTGATCACGATGCGCGGCGTGCAGGAATGGGACCTCAAGCCGGT
Organism: Xanthobacteraceae bacterium; assembly: GCA_036498625.1. GTDB lineage: Bacteria > Pseudomonadota > Alphaproteobacteria > Rhizobiales > Xanthobacteraceae > VAZQ01. The sequence goes on from DASYFD010000417.1 coordinate 10,814, forward strand.
GCCGCCGCTGCCGGCGCGCCTGGCGGGGGGGATATCGCTCGCCTGCTGGGTCCTGGTCGTCGTGTTCGGCCGTTGGACCGGCTTCACCGTAATGAAGTGATCGCGGCCGCTCGAAAACGGATCAAGGCCCCGCCGGCGTGAAGTCGAGCAGCTGCACGCCGTCCTCCACCACGTCGCCGGTGGCGAAGTGCAACGCTTCGACCACTCCATCGGCCGGTGCGGTGACCCGGTATTCGAGCTTCATGCATTCGAGCAGCATCAGCACCTGCCCGCGTTTGACCTTGGCGCCGGCCGACACCTGCACGTCGAGCACGCGGCCGTGCACCGGCGCGATGAGGCGCGCCGGGCCGGCGTCTGCGCCGGCGCGCCGGGAGAGGGGGTCGAGGTGGCGCAGCTGCCAGCTTTGGCCCTTGAGCGCGACCTCGAAATCGGCGCCTCGCTGCTGCACGCTCGCCCGCATCGGCACGGAATCGAGCTCGAGGTCGATCTCGGTGCCGTGCCGGACGATGCGCCTCACCTGGGCGGTGATCTCGTCCATCGTGAGGGTGAGTCCGGCGCGCTCGAAAACGATATTGAGGCGCCGCTCCAGCCCGGCTTCCAGCCAAATGAGCTCATAGTCGGTGTCTCCGGCCAGCCGCCAGCCGTCGTGTCGGCTCCAGGGCGAACGGGAATCCCGCGCCCCCCAGGCCGGTGCCGGACCCTCGCTCGGCTCCGGATACAACAACGCGAGAGCGGCTGCCGCCACGGCCGGGAGCGGGGCCGCTGAAAGCGGTACCGTCAGCGCCGACCGGTGGCGCTCGATGAAACCGGTATCGATGGCCCCCGCAACAAAATCCCGATGTCGCACCAGCCGCACCAGGAAATCGCGATTGTGAGCGACGCCCCCAATCTGGGTCGCCGCCAGGGCGGTTTCGAGCCCGCGTCGCGCGTCCTCGCGGTCGCTGCCCCAGACGATGAGCTTGGCCAGCAGCGCATCGTAGAAGATCGGGATCTCGTCGCCTTCGCGCATGCCGGTCTCGACGCGAAGATCGAGCGTGGCGGCCGGCAGCCGGAACTGGCGCAGGCGGCCGCTGGCCGGGACGAAATCATGCGCCGGGTCCTCGGCATAAAGGCGCGCCTCCATGGCATGGCCGCGCGAGCAGATCTGCTCCTGGCGGGCCGGCAGCGCTTCGCCCGCCGCCACCCGCAGTTGCCATTCGACCAGATCGTAGCGGGTGACCATTTCGGTAACCGGATGCTCGACTTGCAGTCGTGTGTTCATCTCGATGAAGTAGAATTGCTTGTCATGCAGGATGAACTCGACCGTGCCGGCCCCGACATAGTCGGCCGCGCGGGCGGCCGCGACCGCGGTCGTGCCGAGCGCCCGGCGCAGCGCTTCATCCAGCTGCGGCGCCGGCTGCTCCTCGATCACCTTCTGGTGCCGGCGTTGCGCGGAGCAATCCCGCTCGAACAGATGAACCATGTGCCCGTGCTGGTCGCCGAACACCTGCACCTCGACGTGACGCGGGCTGGGCAGATATTTCTCCACAATGAGGCGGCCGTTGCCGAAGGCGGAGAGCGCCTCGTTGCGGGCCGACTCGAGCGCGGCCGCGAGCGCGGTCGGCTCGGCCACCACCCGCATGCCGCGGCCGCCGCCGCCGGCAACCGCTTTGATCAGAACCGGGTAACCCAGCCGATCCGCTTGCGCGGCGAAGCGGTCGGCCTCCTGCGCTTCGCCGTGATAACCCGGCACGGTGGCGATCCCGGCGCGCTCCATGATGGTCTTGGCGTGCGCCTTGTCGCCGATGGCGCGGATCGAGGCCGCGCTTGGGCCGATGAAGACGATCCCGGCCGCCGCGCAGGCTTCAGCGAAGTCGGCATTCTCCGACAGGAAACCGTAGCCGGGATGAATGGCCTGCGCGCCGCTCTTGCGGGCGGCGTCCAGGATGCATTCGATGGAAAGATAGCTCTCGCGCGCGGGGCCGGGCCCGATCAAGTAGGCCTCGTCCGCCGCCGCGACATGCATCGCCTGCGCGTCGGGCTCGGAGTAGACCGCGACGGTGCGGATGCCGAAACGCCGCGCAGTGCGGATGATCCGACATGCGATCTCGCCGCGATTGGCAATCAGGATGGTGCTGAACATTTCACATCCGGAAGATACCGAACTCGGTCTTTCCGATCGGCGCGTTAAGGCTGGCCGAGATGGCGAGCGCCAGCAGGCGGCGGGTGTCGGCCGGATCGACGATGCCGTCGTCCCACAACCGCGCGCTGGCATAAAAAGGATGGCCTTGGGTATCGTATTGAGCGCGGATCGGTGCCCGGAACGCCTCTTCGTCCTGCGCGCTCCAGCTTTGGCCGCGGGCTTCGAGATTGTCGCGCCGCACGGTGGCGAGAACGGCGGCTGCCTGCTCGCCGCCCATCACGGAGATGCGTGCGTTCGGCCACATCCACAGGAAGCGCGGCCCATAGGCGCGTCCGCACATGGCGTAGTTGCCGGCCCCGAAGCTGCCCCCGATCACGATGGTAAATTTCGGCACCGCCGCGCAGGCAACCGCAGTCACCATCTTGGCGCCGTCCTTGGCGATGCCGCCGGCCTCGTATTTCTTGCCGACCATGAAACCGGTGATGTTCTGCAGGAAGACGAGCGGGATGCCGCGGGCGCTGCACAGCTCGACGAAATGCGCACCTTTGAGCGCGCTCTCCGAGAACAGGATGCCGTTGTTGGCCACGATGCCGACCGGGTAGCCCCAGATGCGGGCAAAGCCGGTGACGAGAGTCTCGCCGTACAGCCGCTTGAACTCGTCGAATTCGCTGCCGTCGACGATGCGGGCGATCACCTCGCGCACGTCGTAGGTCTGGCGCGGATCGTGCGGAATGACTCCGTAGATGTCCTCGGCCGGGTAGAGCGGCTCGGCCGGCGCCGTGATGTCGAGATTCACCCGCTTCACCCGGTTGAGCCGGCGCACGATGTTGCGGGCGATGCCGAGCGCATGGGCATCGTCGAGCGCCTCGTGGTCGACGACGCCGGAAATGCGGGCATGCACGTCGGCACCGCCGAGCTCCTCGGCGCTGACCACCTCGCCGGTCGCGGCCTTCACCAGCGGCGGCCCGCCCAGAAAGATGGTGCCCTGTCCGCGCACGATCACGCTTTCGTCCGCCATGGCCGGAACATAGGCGCCGCCCGCCGTGCAGGAGCCCATGACCACCGCGATCTGCGCAATGCCGGCCGCCGACAATGTTGCCTGGTTGTAGAAGATCCGCCCGAAGTGCTCCCGGTCGGGAAACACCTCGTCCTGGTTGGGCAGGTTGGCGCCACCGGAATCCACCAGATAAACGCAGGGCAGGCGATTTTCGCGCGCGATCTCCTGCGCCCGCAGATGCTTCTTCACCGTGATCGGAAAGTAGGTGCCACCCTTCACGGTTGCATCATTGGCGACCACCACGCATTCCTGTCCGGTGATCTGCCCGATGCCGGTTATGAGCCCTCCGGCCGGAACCTCCTCGCCATAAAGGCCGTGCCCGGCGAGCGGGGAGAGCTCCAGGAACGGCGCGCCCGGATCGAGCAGCAGGCGAACGCGCTCGCGCGGCAACAGCTTGCCGCGCCCCACATGCCGCTCGCGCGCCGGCGCGCCGCCGCCTTGCCCGATGCGGGCCAGCAGATCCTTGAGCTCGCCCACATGCGCGCGCAGACTTTCGGCATTGGCCCGAAAGTCGTCACTGCGGGGATCGATCGAAGTTTCGAGGACGGGCATCTTACGCTTTCTGCTCAAGCCATCCGTCACGCCGTCGTGCGGAACAGCTCGCGGCCGATCAGCATGCGTCGGATCTCGGAGGTGCCGGCACCGATCTCGTAGAGCTTGGCGTCGCGCAGCAGGCGGCCGACCGGGTATTCGTTGGTGTAACCGTTGCCGCCCAAGGCCTGGATGGCCTGCAACGCCATCTGGGTTGCGCGCTCGGCCGCATAGAGTATGGCGCCGGCTGAATCCATCCGATCGATGCGGCCATGATCGCCGGCGCGCGCCACCGCATACACATAGGCACGGCAGGCGCTCAGGCTGGTATACATGTCGGCGAGCTTGGCCTGCATGAGCTGGAACTCGCCGATCGCCTGGCCGAATTGCTTACGCTCGTGCACATAGGGGATCACTGCGTCCAGGCACGCCTGCATGATGCCGAGCGGGCCGCCGGCCAGCACCAGCCGCTCGTAGTCGAGGCCGCTCATCAGCACGCTCACGCCTTCATCAGGATGGCCGAGCACGCTCTCGCGGGCAACATCGCAGTCCTCGAAGATGAGCTCCGCAGTCGGGGATCCGCGCATGCCCAGCTTGTCGAGCTTGCGGCCGGGGCGGAATCCCGGCATGCCCTTCTCGATTAGGAAGGCTGTGATCCCGCGCGCGCCGGCTGCCGGGTTGGTCTTGGCATAGACCACCAGCACGTCGGCCTCGGTCCCATTGGTGATCCAGTTCTTGGCGCCATTGATCAGGTAGCGGTCGCCCTTGCGCTCGGCCCGCGTGCTCATGGACACCACGTCCGAGCCGGCCCCGGCCTCGCTCATGGCGAGCGCGCCGACGTGCTGGCCGCTGATCAGATGCGGCAGATACCGGCGCTTCTGCTCGGGCGTGCCGTTACGGCGGATCTGATTGATGCAGAGATTGGAATGGGCTCCGTACGACAGCCCGACCGAGCCGGAAGCCCGGCTCACCTCCTCAAGCGCCACCACATGGGCCAGATAGCCCATGCCGGCGCCGCCGAATTCCTCCTCCACGGTGATGCCATGCAGGCCAAGCGCTCCCATTTTCGGCCACAGATCGCGCGGGAACGCATCCTCCTGGTCGATGGCGGCGGCGCGCGGCGCGATCTCGGCCACCGCGAATGCGCGCACATTGTCGCGCAGCAGAGCGATCTCCGGGTCGGGATCGAAACCGAGAAAAGGGGTCGAATTGCTCATCAGGTGCCTGCATCCGCCGTCGATCGGCCTGGTTCCGGGAATCATACCACGAACCGGACCGGGTTATCGCGCAACGGCGCGGCCGCCCGGAGGAGGGCGGCTGCGGGGGCGAGCGCTGTTGCGCAACGCTGCCCGCAAGGTCGCAACCCAAAGGAAATCGCCGATTTTGCCGGGCGCGGCGGAAAACCGCTCAGATCGGCATGGCGGGTGCGGGCGCCCTGCAGTAAGAGCCTGACCTGAAGGATTTCGAACGTTTTTCCCCCGAGACCGATCGAGCAAGCTCGCTGATGTCCCGCTCCGCCCTCGTCATTCCGCTGATCGTCGGCGGCGCCCAGTTCATGCACCAGTTCGACGGGGCGGTCATTGCGACCGCGCTTCCGTCCATGGCGGCGTCCTTGCACGAGAATCCGGTGCGGCTCAATCTCGCGATCACCACCTATCTGCTGGCGCTGGCGGTGTTCGTGCCAGTGAGCGGCTGGATGGCGGACCGGTTCGGTGCCAGGCGCGTGTTCATGTCGGCCATCGTGGTCTTCACGCTGAGCTCGGTGCTGTGCGGGCTCGCGCATTCGCTGCCCGAGCTCGTCCTCTACCGCATCCTGCAGGGGATGGGCGGCGCCATGATGACGCCGGTCGGCCGGGTGATCGTGCTCAGGAGCGTGCCCAAGCTGCAGCTCGTGCAGGCGATGAACTACATCACCATTCCGGCGGTGCTTGGGCCGCTCTTGGGGCCCTCGGTCGGCGGCTTCATCGTCACCTATTTTTCCTGGCCTTGGATTTTCTTCATCAACCTGCCGATCGGGCTTGCCGGCATCTTCATGGTGCGCATCTTCATCCCGGATGTTCACGCCGAGAAGGTCGCGCCGCTGGACCTGCGCGGTTTCGTGCTCATCGGCATGGCGGTCGCCGGCCTGGTGTTCGGATTCGAAGCGATCGGGCGGGGCGTGGTGCCGGTTTCGGTCATCCTGGCGTCGCTCGCGGCCGGCGCGCTGTGCAGCGGCCTCTACCTGATCCACGCCCGGCGCACGGCAGAGCCGATCATCGATCTCGGCCTGCTGCGGTTTCGCACCTTCGCGGCATCGCTCTCCGGCGGTGGCCTGTTCTACCTGAGCACGACGTCCTCGGTCTTTCTGCTGGCCCTCCTGCTGCAACTGGGCTTCGGATTCTCCGCCTTCCAGGCCGGGCTCATGACGCTTGCGAGCGCCGTCGGGTCGTTGGCGATGCGATTCACGTTTCAGCTTCTGCTGCGACCATTGGGCTTCCGACGCCTGCTCATGGGCAACGCGGTCGTGAGCGGCGGCTTTCTCATCGCTTGCGGCTTCTTCCAGGTCACGACCCCCTACCTGGTGATCGGGCTTGTGCTCCTGATCGGCGGCTTCTCGCGCTCGATCCAGTTCACGGCGGCCCAATCATTGGGTTACGCCGAGATGCCGAGCGAGCTGTTCAGCCGCGCCACCAGCTTCCTGGCGATGGCGCAGCAGCTGGCGCAGAGCTTCGGGGTCGGCCTGGTGGCGCTGGTGGTTCATCTCAGCCTGAGCTGGCACGACCGTGTCGCCATCACGTCGCAGGATGTTGCGCTCGGATATTTCACCATCGGCTTCATGGTGCTGGCATCGGTGGTGGTGTTTTATCGGCTGCCGTCCCACGCTGGCGTCGAGCTGCACGATCGCTGATGCCGCCCGCGCCGGGCCGGCATATCCCGGCCCCAATCTGCGGTAATATCGCGAGCTCCAATCCCGCCCCGAACCCCAAGGAGAACCGCCATGAAACGACCCAACGCAATCATGCTGCCCATGCTGGCCGCGGCCGGCCTCTGCTGCGGCCTCGCTTTGCCGGCCGGCGCCGAAGCCCTGGTGACCCACCGCATTCCGGCGGCGCTCGCCGCTGAAGCCGCCGTGGAGGCGGTCGCGTTCTGCGCCAAGGACAATTACAAGGAGACCGCCGTGGTGGTGGATGCCGACGGCGCGCGTCAGGCGGAAGTGCGCGGCGACGGTGCCGGTATTCACACGCTCGATAGCGCCAACGACAAGGCCTACACCAGCGTCTCGTTCAAGAGCGATACGCTGCCGCTCGCGGAGCGCGCCAAGGAGCCGGGTGGCATCAACATTCTGTCCAAGCTCCCGCACGTGATGTTCTTCGGGGGCGGCGTCGTGATCAAGATCGGCGACGAGGTCGTGGGCGCCATCGGGGCGAGCGGCGCGCCCGGCGCCCAGCTGGACGAGGCCTGCGCCCGCGCCGGCCTCAATAAGATCCGTGACCGCCTGAAATAGGCCGGTTCATTCCAGGACCGTCCTGGCACGGGCGATCCATTGCGGCGGCGTGGCGAGGATGCGCTCGACCGCATGCTGCAGCAGGTCGCCCGCGATCGGGCCGAACTCGGTCCTGGATGCTTCCACATCGTGCAGGAAGCGCGGATCCTTCATGGTTTCCGCGAACGCCGCCCGCAGCGCCGCGACGCGCTCCGCCGGCGTGCCCGGCGGCGCCGCCAGCGGCCGGCCGAGCGCATTGCCCGACAACAGGAAGTCCATCGGTCCGCGATCCGTTTCGTCCTTGGCGAGTTCGTCCACGGTCGGCACATCCGGCAAGTCGGCCGCCTTGGGGGCGGACTGCACCAGGATGCGGATCTTGCCGTCGCTCACCATGTCGGATTTCTCGACCTTGAACTCGCCCCAGGTGATCCCGAGCGAATCGACCTCGCCACGCTCCATCGCCAGATAGACACTCGCGATCCCCTGGTACCCGGCCACGATCTTGAACCTGGTGCCGAGGAACTCGTTCAGCAGAGCCGGCATTGCGTAGAGGAATGAGCCCTTCGGACTGGCGCCGGCAGTGACCGGGCCGCGGCGCGCATCCGCGATGCCGGCGATGCCGGAGGCATGCCAAGCCACCATCGCGCTGTGCGCGGCGGGCATGATCGAGCCGATCCAGTGGAACCTGCCCATGTCGTAGCGCACGGCCGTCATGCCGACCAGCTGGTTCACCACCAGGGTGTTGGGGATCATGCCGATGGTGCTGCCGTCCTGGGGCGCGATGCTCTGCAGAAAATTGGCCATCACGATGCCGCCGCCGCCGATCATGTTCTGCGGCACGACGGTGGGATTGCCGGGCAGGTGCGAGCCGAGATAGCGGGCGACCAAGCGGGCGTCGCGATCATATGAGCCGCCGACGTTCACCCCGATCATGAGATTGAGGTTCTTGCCCCGGTAGAAATCGGCCACCTGATCGGCCAGTGCCGGCGCCCGAAGCGCGCAAGGGCACGCGAGCGCAATGCAGATGCAAAGTCCGCGTCGCGCATGAGCGAAGCTTCCGGTCGGACGCGGGCCCATTTTGAAATCCTCTCGGTCTTGGCGTCCGGCGCGGCCAACGAAGTCCGGCGCGCAGGCCCTGGCGGCTGATGCCATGATACCGCCATATCCCGCGGTTGCCGAATTGGCCGGCGGGTTCCGTCTCGGGCTGGTTGCGGATCGACTGCGGAAGTTGAATCTAAAGCATTGATCCTATGATCATTTGTCTGATCTACTTCAACCGCGACAGTCCACGCCGGACTACCTGCAAGCGACAACGCGACGCAGATCAGATTGGACTGGAAGTCTTACAACAAGGATCGCCCCGGCAAAGCTGCCGGAGCGCACAAGTCATGAAGTCGGGAGCAGCGAAATGTTCGGTCATGTCCATTCCCAGGTTCGGACCCGAAGCCGTAGCGTAGCCGCCTTCGCGGCGACGCTCGCGTTGCCCTTTTGCGTGGCGGCTCCGGCGCACAGCCAGCAGGCGATCGAGGATTTCTACCGGGGCAAGCAGCTCGAGATGGTGATCGGTTATTCGCCGGGCGGCACCTACGATCTTTATGCCCGCCTGGTCGCCCGCTTTCTCGGCAATTACCTTCCGGGCAAGCCGACCATCGTGCCGCGCAACATGCCGGGCGCCGGCAGCCGCGCCGCCACCAAATGGGTCTACAGCGTGGCGCCCAAGGACGGCACCGTGCTGGCGACGGCCGACCAGTCGCTCTCGGTCGAGCAGGCGATGGGCGACAAGCAGCTCGACATCGACACCACCAAGCTCGTCTATATCGGCAATCCGAATGCCGACAACAACACCACGGCGACCTGGTACACGTCCGGCATCAAGACGATCGATGACGCCAAGAAGAAGCAGGTGGTGATGGGGGCCACCGGCGGCAGCACCAGCTCGCAATATCCCAAGGCGATGAATGCGCTGATCGGAACCAAGTTCAAGATCATCATCGGTTATCCGGGCGGCAACGACATCAATCTGGCGATGGAGAAGGGCGAGGTTGATGGCCGCGGCTCGAATGCCTGGGGGGCCTGGAAAGCGACGCGGCCGGATTGGCTGCGCGACAAGAAGATCGACATCCTGGTTCAGATCGGGCTCACCAAGGCGCCCGACTTGCCCGACGTCCCGCTGCTGATCGATCTCGCAACCAATGACGAGGACCGGGCGATCTTCAGGCTCTTGTCGGCATCGAGCACGATCGGGCGGCCGGTCTTCACCTCGCCGGGCGTGCCGGCCGAGCGGGTGAAGGCGTTGCGGGATGCTTTCGACGCGATGGTCAAGGATCCGGTGTTTCTGGCCGAGGCAGCCAAGGAACATTTCGACATCAATCCGGTTTCCGGCACGGACATGCAGAAGATCGTCACCGAGATCGTGGCGACGCCGCGGCCGATCGCCGACCGGCTGTTGCAGATCATCGGCGGTGTGGGCGAAAATCGAGGTGGTTGAGGGCGGGATCAGATCTGCAGGAACAGGGCGAACGATTCCTCGACCGTCCGCCGCAGCAGCTTGCGGTATTGCTGATGGCAGGGGTGCCCGGCCGGGATGCGACCGAATTCGGCCTTGGGAAGCGTCCCCACCGGCACGTAGGCGATCGGCCCCGATACCGGCATGAGCTCCGAGCCGCGACCCACCCGCAGGGTGGTCATGATCCCGAACATCTCGCCGTTGATGGTGGGGCGGGAGATGATGACCAGCCGGTACTGCCCCTGCCGGTTGGTCACCAGATAGATGTGTCCCGATTGATGGGGCACCGACACCAGGCCCTGCTGGGAGAATTCCGCATCGACCCGGTCGGATTCCCGGAAGATGAGGCTCGACACGCCGTCGTCCCAGCAGATTTCGGTCCGGTAGGCGAAGATCGCCTGCGGGTCGCTGAAGGAGGGCCGCAGGGTCACATAGGAGCCCTCGATCCAGGTCACGGCCGGCCGCGAATAGAAGCCCAGGTGACCGGGCGCTAGGTTGGCGGGTGCTGCCCCCAGCTCCACAGCGTCGCCTTTGCGGAGCGAAACGCCGAGCGCCTCCTCGAGCCGCACCGTGGTGGCGAGCGTGAAGGGGCGCCGCCCGGAGAGCGCCTTTTCCAGGGTCGAGATGCTGATCTTGGCTTGGTCGGCCAAGTGCTGCCGGGACATCCGACGGCGCGCCAGCTGCTCGCGAATGATCGCGGCGACCAGACGGCTCTGCTCGGCCGAGAGTTGCTTATCGGAGGTCTCTGGCATCATCGCCCCAGCCTCATCCCGCCCCGCACAATTCCTCACATATCCGCACAAATCACCTTTCCGCAAGGCGGATTTGGGCGGGCGCTTGCTGAACAATCTCGAACATCACGCTCGCGGCATTCCCACGATCGATGCACAACCGGTGCGGATGGTTCGAAAGCAGGAGCAGGCCGAGCCACAGCAGGTTCCTCCCCATGTCCCCCCTGGGGAGGTTATGGGAGCGGCGGGTCCCCCCGAACGTCGCCGCTTTCTCAACGCGCGCACGCAGCTGCAGCCAACCGGCTGCGTGCGCGCCGACCTCCGATACATCTTGGGGTTGTCGCCGGCCGTTCGGACGTTAACCATTCAGGCCTGTCATGACACCTGATTTGGGTGCGCTGATTGAACGCGCAAACCGGGTCGGTCAGCATATTTTACGCGCTTAGATTGCGTTCCCGTTGTCGGTCGGATGACGGGCTTGCGTTCCTGCGGCGGCGGGCGAATTTCATTAACCCAACATCAAGGGAGGTGCGCCACGCTGCCTCGCTCGAGGTATCGATGAATTGGACGGTTTGTCGCGCTCTGGTCGTTCTGGTCCTGCCGCTGTGGGCGGCGGGCTCGGTCGCGCACGGCGTTCTGCCTGACCGCGAAGCGGCGCGCGAGGATTATCGGCGCCCGAGCGGCATCCCATATCCGGACGAGAACCCTTATTCCGCAGCCAAGGCCGAGCTCGGCCAAATGCTGTTCTTCGATCCCATTCTCTCGGGCTCGCGCTCGCGCTCCTGTGCGACGTGCCACAATCCGAGCCTGTCCTGGGGTGACGGACTGGCGCGCGCCGTCGGCGAAGGTCAGGTCGCCATGGCGTTGCGCGCACCCACGCTGCTCAATGTTGCGTGGACTCCGTGCCTGGGCTGGGACGGCAAATTTCGTGACTTGGAATCGGTCGCCTTTGCGCCGATCACCTCGGCGATCGGCATGAATCTGGGGGAATCCGCCCTGCTCGAGCGCTTGGCCGCTATTCCGGGCTATGTGCGCTCCTTCGCTGCCGCCTTCGGGAAGGGACCGGTGACCCGCCGCAACGTCGAGGCGGCACTCGCGACCTATCAGCGATCGATTGTCTCGGGACCGGCGCCCTTCGACCGCTGGGTGGCGGGCGACGAGCGGGCGATCGATCAGGGCGCCAAGCGCGGGTTCGACGTTTTCACGGGCAAAGGCCGTTGCGACGAATGCCATGGCGGTTGGGCTTTCACCGACAGCTCGTTTCACGACATCGGAACCGCTCGGGGCGACGATATCGGGCGCGGCCGCTTGTTTCCGTCCTCGATCAAGCTGCGATATGCATTCAAGACGCCGACGCTGCGGGACGTGGCGCGCCGCGCTCCCTATATGCATGATGGCTCGCTTGCGACACTCAAGGACGTTATTGCGCTCTACGATCGCGGCGGTATCGCGCGTCCGAGCCGCTCGGCGTCGATCGCTCCGCTCGGGCTGACGGAAAACGAGAAGGCCGATCTGATCGCCTTCCTTCAAACGCTCACCAGCCCGCCGCAGCCGGTCCTGTTGCCGGTGCTACCGCGCCTGTGAGGCTGCGCGTCTCGCGCTGTAGGCCCCACCGATTGGCCTGAATTCGTGCCGGGCAAGGCGGCAGGCTTCGACGTCAGAGCGGTAACTTTCCGCCCAGCAGCAAAAGGCTGAGCACGATCAAAGCTCCACCGCATCTTTCAAGCGCCACGACGTGAGCCGGGATCTTAGTCGCCATCCAGGCGAGCGCCGCCCCGGTCGCGAGGCACAGAAGGATTGCGGCGCTGACCATCGGCCTCTCTCCGTCAACGGACGATGCCGGATGTATGGCACAAAGGATGCAAAAAACGAGTTACTGCCGGCCCTGCGGCGGCCAAGCGCGCGTTAACCAATAACGGGAGTAGTAGTATCTAGGTAATTAACCCTAATTCGATCGCCGTTAAGACAGGGTTATCAATTCATTAACGCCAGCGCGAAAAATGTATTACCGTTTCACATCATTTGATGGTTGATCGGGGAGGCCGATGAACATCCGGACCAAGATGCGGCCGCCGCTCGCGGCAGCCGCAGCGGTCGTTTTTTTGTCCGTCGCAGGCTTTGCGACCGAGGCGAGCGCCCACGTCAAATGGTTTTGCGCCTTCAACGTCGCCGGCCAGCCGAGAGGCCTGGAGAATGTGCTTTGCGCGGATTTCGAGGGCTTGGTCGGGCTGGCGGTCCTGTTCCTCATGCTCGGATGTCTGGTCGATGGAACCGAGTTCGGCAACGCGCTGGTGCGCGCTCTCGATCGCGTCACAAGCGCAATACAGTCCAATCACGAGATCCTCATTCGCGCGGTCTGCGGCTTCTTCTTCGTGACGCTCTGGAGCCTTGAGGGGATTCTGCTGACGCCCGAGCTCAAGACCACATCGGAGTGGATTCCCTGGCTGCAGCTCGCCATCGCGGCTGGCTTGATCTGGCGCTGGACCATGCCGCTTTCGGGGTTGGGGATCGCGGTTTTGTTTGTGCTGGCGGTTCACGACTACGGCGTCTTTCACCTGGCGGACTACCCGGTTTTCCTGGGTGTTGCCGCCTATCTGGCGCTGGTGGGCCTGCAGCGGGATCTGTTCGGGATGCGGCCCCTCGATGTCGCCCGTTATTCCGCGGCCGTCACGCTGATGTGGGCTTCGATCGAGAAGTGGGCGTACCCGGAATGGAGCTTCCCGCTGTTTATCGAGCATCCCGCGGTCACGCTGGGCTTCGATGGCGAGTTCTTCATGCGCGCTGCCGGCGTGATCGAGTTCACGTTGGCCTTTTCGCTGCTGTGGACACCGCTGGTCCGGCGCGCATCGGCTGTCGTTCTCGCAGGCATGTTCGTCGCTGCCACGTTCGAGTTCGGCAAGATCGACGTGATCGGCCATGCCCCGATTGTGGTCGTCCTGTTGGCGATCGTCGGAGATGATACCGCCGTGGTGCAGCGGTCGCGTCGCTTTGCGGCAGCGGTTCCAGTCGCCTATTGCGCCGCGCTGGCCGGATTCTTGACCATTTATTACTATGTGCACGCAGTACTTTTCGGAACGCAAATTCTCTGATCGCGGCCGCGACCGCGCGCGAGGCTATCCTTTTGCCGGATCAGTTGACGCGGACGGTCAGCTTCATCTTTGGATGAATGCCGCACAGGACCGAAAAGGTGCCGGCTACCGGGAAGGTCACGTCGGTCTTGCTGCCCGGCTCCTGGTCGCCGGAGTCGAAATTGAAGCGCTCGGATTCCACGAAGGCGTGGTGCAGGAGATCGGCGTCGTCGTTGACGATTTGTACGGTTTCGCCGCGCCGAATTGTCAATTCCCCCGGCTGGAAGGCCCGCCCCTTCTGCGACACCTGGTAGGGGGCTGCGCCCAAGGCTTGCCATGCCATCCCGCCCACGAGCGTGAGCATGACGGTCGCGACAAAGACGCGGAATTGGGCTGACCGTATCAGAAGCTGCACGGGCAACTCGCTGCTCCCCCCGGAACCGGCTGGTTGGAATGCCGGGACGAAGCCTGCATCGCTCCACCCGGCCTGCGCAGCTTGGCGGCGACAGATTAAGACGGCGTTAAGCCAGCTCCACGGGACTCTACGTGGAGATAAGGCTGCTTAAACGGTTCAATCTTTAATGATGGGCAGCAAGTTGAACCGAGATGCAAGAGATGCTTTACCAAGTCGTCAAGTCACGAACGGAAACCGCGCCGAGACCCTGGTATCGCGCGGCCGCGCGGGCGACCTCCCGGCTGCGGACGATTCGGGGCCGGATCCTCATCGCATTTCTGATCATGAGCGTGATTACTGCGGCGTTGGGCGGCTATGCGGCGCGTGGCATCTCACGGGCCGGGGTTCTGGTTGCCAGGACGTTCGACGAGTCGCTGATGTCGATCAACTACGCCCGCGCCGCGTCGGCCGATTTCGCCGCGATGCGGGCCGCGTTCGCGCGCCGCTGGATCGCATCCGATCCGGGTCGGCAATACCAGCTCGACCAGGACATCGAAACCCTCGAGCGGACCTTGTCCGATGATTTGGCGATCGCCGCCGACCGGTCGCAGTCTACCCGGGCCACCAAAGCCGCGGCAAGCGTCCAGCAAGCCGTCGCCGCCTGGAGCGAGGGCCGCCAGCGCATGCTCGAAGGCGGCGCGCCCGATGCCGCCTGGGATGAGCTCGACCGCCATGCCGCGATCGTCGACCAGCAAATCGATCTGCTGATCAACTATACGGCTGGCGATGCCTTCACCTACCGGCAGCGCGCGCGCGCGGCGGTCGCGGAGGATACCCAGCTCAATCTCGTCGGCACCGGCCTCGCAGTGCTGCTCTCGGGCCTGGTGGCGTGGTTGCTGGCCCGTCGCATCATCGGCCCGGTGGCGGCGGCCTCGGCCGTGGCGGGCCGAATTGCCGGCGGCGACCTGGACGGCGACATGCCGCGCGCCAGCGCCGATGAGCTGGGAGCGTTGCTCGCCGCCATGGGTGTCATGCGGGAGAACATCAGGGCGATGATGCAACGTGAGGTCGCCCAGCGCCGCTCCGCGCAGGCTCGCTTGGCGGACGCGCTGGAGAGCTCCCGCGAAGGCGTCGTGGTCGTGGACAGCGCAGGCCGCATCGCGCTCGCCAACTCGCAAGCGGCGGATTTCCTCGGCAGCTCGCCGGAATTGCTGAAGCCGGGCGTCGAGTTTGCCACCGCGGTCACCGGCTCGGTCGCCGCCAGCACGGACCTGGTGCGGGTCGGCGACCAGCTGCCACCGACCGGCGAAACGCGTCTGGCCGACGGCCGCTGGCTGCGGGTGAGCCGCAACGCGACGCAGGAAGGCGGCTTTATCGTCGTCTGCGGCGACATCAGCGTGCTCAAGGAACAAGAGGCGAAGCTCACCGCGACGAACCTGCGCCTCGACGCGGCGCTCGACAACATGTCGCAAGGACTCTGCCTTTACGACGCCGACAACCGGCTCAAAGTGGTCAATCGGCGGTTCTTCGAGATCTTCGGACTGTCGCCGGAGCGCGTACGGCCGGGGATGTCGTTCCGCGAGATACTCGAGCACAGCGTGCTGGCGGGGAATCACGTCGGCAAGAGTGCGGCCGAGCTCATTGCGGAGCAGGAAGGATTCATCAGCCAGCGCGCCCAAGGTACGCAGTTCCAGGAGCTCGGCCACGGTCGTGTCGTTGCGATGGCGCATCAACCCACAGTGGACGGCGGCTGGGTGGCAACCTACGAAGACGTGACCGAGCGTCGGCACGCCGAGGCGCGCATCGTGTTCATGGCGCGCCATGACGCTCTCACCAATCTGCCCAATCGCATCCTGTTCGCCGAGCGCATCGAGCAGGCCATCGCACAGATGGGGCGAGGGTACGGTTTTGCCGTGCTCTGTCTGGATCTCGACCATTTCAAGCAGGTCAACGATACGCTCGGTCACCCGGTCGGAGACCAGCTCCTGCGCACGGTAGCCGAGCGGCTGCAGGCTTGCGCCCGCGAGATCGATACCGTCGCCCGCCTGGGCGGAGACGAGTTCGCCATCGTACAACGTGACGTGAAGGATCCCGAGGAAGCGGCAACTCTCGCTCGTCGCATCGTCGAGGTCGTCAGCGCGCCTTACCAGCTCGAGGGACAGTGCGTCACGATCGGCGTGAGCATCGGTATTTCCCTGGCACCCGCGGATGGTTCATTGTGCGAGCGGTTGCTCAAGAACGCGGACTTGGCGCTCTACCGTGCCAAGGCCGAGCAACGCGGCGTGTGGCGGTTCTTCGAGGCGGAGATGGATGCGCGGCTGCAGGCCCGCAGCCGGTTGGAGGGGGAGCTGCGCGAGGCTCTCGCCAACGACGAATTGAAGCTGCTCTATCAGCCGATCTACGATCTCGAGCGGGAGCGCATTTGCGGCTTCGAAGCCTTGCTGCGCTGGCAGCACCCCACGCGCGGATTGGTTTCGCCGGCCGAGTTCGTCCCGATTGCAGAGGAGATCGGGCTGATCGTCTCGTTCGGCGAGTGGGTTCTGTACCAAGCCTGCGCCGAGGCGAGCAAATGGCCCGAGCACGTCAAGCTGGCGGTGAACGTCTCGCCGGCTCAATTCACCAGCGATCGGCTGGTGCATGCCGTCACCGATGCGCTCGCCACGTCCGGGATGAAGGCCCAGCGACTTGAGCTCGAGATCACGGAATCGGTGCTGCTCGCCAACAGCGGGTCGACATTCAACATCCTGCGTTCGCTGCGCGCGCTAGGGGCTCGCATCTCGATGGACGATTTCGGCACCGGCTACTCCTCGCTGAGCTACCTGCGCAGCTTCCCGGTCGACAAGATCAAGATCGACCAATCCTTCATCCGCGGCTTGTCGGCGACAGACGGATCCGACATGATCGTGCGTGCCCTCATCGGTCTCGGCCGCAGCCTCGGGATGCTGACGACGGCGGAGGGAGTGGAGACCGCGGAGCAGCTGTCGCAACTGCGGATGGAGAAGTGCAACGAGGTACAGGGCTATTTGTTCAGCCCGCCGGTGGACCCGAGCCTCGTTCCGCAACTGCTCGATCGCTGGAACGGGATCGTGGTGCTGGGGAAGCAGCGCCCCCGGGAGCGTTCCCGAGTTGGCGGGCGCCGGCAGCGCGAGCGCAGCTCGATGTGACGCCGAGACGCGCCGGCCGCTCCCGCGCGGCGGTTCGCCACGGCGCCTGGCCGGGCAGATGATCCGGCAGATATTGGCTGCAGCCTCGCGTGGGCGCCCGCGGTCTTCGTCTTACCGCGCGAGCGGCTAGAGCGGTTTGACAGAGACCGGAAAAGAGAAACCACTCCAGCATTTTTGCATTGTCGCATTTTCGGACGGAAAAACGGATTCCACTTTCCTGAAATGCTCTAGGCCCTCGGACCCTTGCGGCTGGTTCTCGCAAACGGCCTCGGCAAGTTGGCGACGCCGCCGTAAGATCGTTTTTGCTGCGGATGTTCGACGTGCGACGCGAGCCGCTGCTCCCGAAGATAGGTCTCGAAGTCGGGGGCGGAAAGCGGCTTTGCATACAGGAAGCCTTGCGCCTCCTCGCAGCGCTCTTCCAGCAGGAAGCGCGCCTGCGCCTCGGTCTCGACGCCCTCGGCGATGATGCCGAGCTTGAGGTTGTGCGCCATCGCGATGAGCGAGCGCACAATGGCGGCATTTTCCGCGTCGTCGGTGACCCTGGCGACGAAGCTGCGATCGATCTTGATGCGGGAAACCGGAAACTTGGTCAGGTAGCTGAGCGAGGCATAGCCGGTGCCGAAATCGTCGAATGCGAGCTTGATTCCCCTGTTGTGCAGCTCCTGGAGCGGCGCAATGGAGTCGTCATTGTTCAGGGCGAAGGTCTCGCTGATCTCCAATTCGAGGATGTCGGCCGGCAGGCCGCTTGTCTGCAACGCGCCCTCGACGTCGAGCAACAATCCCGAATCGCGACACTGGCTTGGAAACAGATTGATGCTGATGCGGTTGAGCGAAAGTCCCATGTCGCGCCACGCCGAGGTCTTCGCGCATGCGTCCCGGATTATCCAAGCGCCGACCGCAGATGCGATGGAGCTTTCGGCCAATGTCTGGATGAACGCACCCGGGCCGACAACGCCGCGCTGCGGATGTCGCCACCGGAGCAGCGCTTCGGCCCCCACCACCGCCTCGTCGGCGAGGCGGATCTGAGGTTGGAAGTACAACTCGAACTCATTCTCCGTGAATGCACGGCGGAGCTCGATCTGCAATCCGCGCCGGGTCTGGGCGCGGGCTCGCAGCACCGGCACGAACAGCCGGTAGGTATGCCCGCCATCGGACTTGGCCTTGTAGAGGGCGAGATCGGCATTTGCGATCAGCTCGTCGACGGATGAACCGTCTTGTGGTGCGATGGCGATACCGGCGCTGCCTCCGATGTGAAGCACGTGCTCGTTGATCTCGAACGGCTCCGCGAGCTGTCGCAACATCGATTCGACCAGCTCGGTGATCGGGCGGGGATCGCCGCAGTCCGGGATGACGACGACGAATTCGTCGCCGCCGAGCCGGTACACTCTGCCGGCGTCGCCCGCGACGCCGTTCAACCGCCGCGCCACCTCCACCAGCAATTGATCGCCGGTCGAATGACCGTCGGTGTCGTTCACGTCCTTGAAGCCGTCGAGGTCGAAGAGCGCAATCGAATGCGACCGGTTGCTTCCGTCCTCAGCCAGCAGATTCGTAAGCTCGTTCTTCATCGAAACCCGGTTCGGCAGTCCGGTCAGCTGGTCATAATGCGCGATCTGGTTCAGTTGCCGTTCGGCTTTCTTGCGGCCGGTGATGTCGTCGTAGGCCCATGCCACTCCCCAGACCTTGCCGTCGGGATTGTACATGGGCGTTGCCGCCAATCTGATGTCGACGATGGAGCCATCCTTGCGCCTGCGCTTGACTTCGACGTCGCGGACCGCCTCGCCGGCGATACAGCGCTCGAACAGGCCCTGCGATTGGGCCGTCGCCTCGGGCGGCACCAGCATCGTGCGCCGGCCCATGGTCTCCTCGCCGGCATAACCGAATATCTGCCCGGCAGCGCGGCTCCAGAGCACGACATTGCGTTCGAGATCGGAGCAGACGATCGCCACTGGAGAAGCGTCGATCACGGCGGCAAGAGTTTCCTTGGCCTGCCGTTCCATCTGCTCGAGTCGCGCGCGCTCGATCGCCTCGGCGAAGGCCGCTTCGCGCGCTTGGTCAAGCTCGCGGTGTCGCGCCTCCAGCGATGCCGCCATCGTGTTGAAGGTGCTCGCCAAGGCGCCGACCTCGTCCTGTGTGGCAACCGCGGTCCGATGAGTCAGCTCCCCGGCCGCCAGCGCCGATGCATCCGCGCTGAGCTGCCGCAATGGGCTGATGATCCGGCCCGAGAACGCCGAGGCCAATCCGAGCGCGACGAGAAGCGTGATCAGGCTCGCTGCGGCGCCCCAGGCCAGCCGAGGCACCACGTTCGAGAGGACATATTCGGTGGGCAGGCCGACCGACACCAGCCAGGGGACTGCCCCCATGGCGGCTGATCCGGTGATGCGCTCGACATGGTCCGGCCAGACCACCGCGGCACTGGCCTCCTTCGACGCTGAATGCAGGGCGTCGAACTCGTTCTCGTTAAGATTGCGACCGACCCATGCCGGGTCGTCGTTGCGCAGGATGACTCTCCCGTCCTCGTTGATGATCTGAACGATGCTGCCGGCCGGAAGATCATGCACCGTGAGGACGTTCTGGAAATGCTCGATCTGAATGCCGACGCCGATGATGGCAGCAAGTCGTCCGGCCGGATCCTTGACGCCGCGCGCAACCGTGGTCACCCAAAGACCGGTGGTGCGCCCGAGCACGGGATTGCCGACGGCGACGCCCGGTCGGTCGGCCAAAAGCCACCCGAAATAATCGCGATCGCCGATAAAGGTGCGACCGGCTTCGGCCGGGACGAACGAAGTGCCGATGTTCTTGCCATTGGGGGCCGACAGCAGAAGATTGCCGATGTAGTCGGGCAACTCGGCCTTTGCGCGCCGTAATATCTCGTCGTTGGCTTCGATGTCGTCAGGCTTGGTCGATACCGCATGGCTCAGGCCGACCAGAAGATTGTCGAGCTCGGTGATCTGGTCGTCGACCCGAGCGGCCAGCAAACGGGCTTCGATCAGTGCGCTTCTGAATGCCTGGGCCTGGTCGCCGCGCCACTGGTTCCAAAGTCCACCGCCGATGAGGGCCGTGAACGGAACCACCGTCGCGATCACCAGACCCAAAAGCCGCGTTCGAATGCCGCGGAGCATGGCCAAAGTCGTCCTTCATTGGGCGGGGCAGTTTCCATGCCGTCGCGCACGCATCATCCACCGGCCTGGATTCGCCAGCGTCTGATAAGACTTAAGCCGAGGGGATTGCCGCGGAGTTCAAAAGCGTCGCATGCAGCCCGGAGAATATTGTTAGCTTTAATTTCGATTTAATCTGTGCCGCCAAAACTTGTGCAAGGGCTGGGTTGCCCGTCCAGGCTGCCCGGCATCGGGAAATCCAGCCACCCGGTCGCACCCGCCCTATCGAGCGGGCGCAACCGCTGGAATCGTGCCGGTCAAGACTGCTTCCGGATGACTCTCCTCCCAATAGCTCAGGTCCATGAAGAGATTGGCGTCGAACTTCCGGTCAGCCGCGATATCGCCGCTCTGCAGCAGGGTCTCGAATATGCGCTGCAGGCCCGGGACGTTGAGGGCGGTCTGGGTATCGAGCATGCCGTATTTTTCGACGTCGCCGAGCATGCGGACGGCGAGATCGAGCTTGGTGTCGAGCTCCTCGGCCGCGATCTTGGCGCTCGCGAGCGGATCGTTTCGCATGAAGTCGCGGCCGCGCTGCAGCCCGCGCAGGAAGCGGACCACGATGTCGCGATGGGGCTCGGCCCATTTCTCGTCGACATTCACGGCGGTGAACTGCCAGTTGGGCACGAAATTGATGGCCGAGCCGAGATTGGTGAAGCCGGCCGCTTCCGCCTCGTAGCTGTTGGGGATGGGCTGCAGGCCGACGTCGATCTTGCCTTCCTTGAGCAGCTTCCAGCGCGTTGGCGATCCCCCCACGACGCTGATCTTGTACTCGTCCGGAGTGAGCCCGGCCGCCTTTGCGATGTCCTGGACGATATAGGTGGTGCCTTCCTTGGCTGAAAGAACGCCGAAATTGGCGCCCTTGAGCTGATCCAGGGTCTTGATCCAGGGTTGCGCGATGACGAAATGCGGAAGCTTGCTCACGCCGCCGGCGATGACCCGCAGCGTGCCGCCCCGATACGCGTCCATCATGGCGGCCTCCGGCGAGCGCAGCACGAATTGCATCTCCCCGGTACGCAGCATCTCGTCGGTGCGGCCGGCATTGTCAAAAAATGTGACCTGAACGTCGAGCCCCTCGTCCTTCAGGAAGCCCTGGTGCATGGCGACCCAGAGCGGAACGTAGAAGACGGTGCGGGTGATGGCGGCGAGCTTGACCGTGTCGGCGGCGGATGCGGCCAGCGGCATCCCGGCCATTGCCAGCAAGGCCATGATCAGGACGCTGGGTCGAAGGCGCGCGAAGGGCATTGGCCTCACTCCTCGATTTACTGCCGCGACGGTCGGCAGGGCTGGTAGCCCGGCACCGCTTGGCTCGGCGGGATTGAGGGTGTTCCAGCCGGGATGCGTGCGGGCTTGCAATGTAGTCCGGTTTTACGCGCGCCGACAAGATTTTGCTAACCAGCTTTGGAAACCAATCATTATGCCTAACAGCACAACGAGGCCGAATTAATAGGGCGCTGGCTATCGACCCTCGGGGAAGTACTCAGGAGATGCGGAGCCGGAACCCCCTTTGGCTGATCGGGCGGAGGTCACCGGACCCGTGGGGGACCCGTGCGGTGGGCATTGTGGGGAGTGTGGCGAGCGGGCACAATGTTCCGACGATTTTCAAAAGCAGTCTCGGACATGCTCCTTGGAGGACACGAACCATGTTGAGCCGCCGCAAGCTGTTGACCGGCACGATCGGTGTAGGCGTGGCGCTGACCGCCGCAGTCCCGCATCGCCTGGCCGCGCAGTCGCCGGCCGCGGAGCTCGAGCGCAACAAGGACGTGGTGCGTCGCCTCAAGGAATCGCAGGGGACCAAGGACGAAGCCGCCGTCCAGCGCGAGCTCACGGCGCCAGACTCCAAGCGGTTGCGCGCCGGCATCGAGTACTTGGCGAAGAACGCGCAGGACCAGGATTTTCCCAACCCGGGACCGAATTTGCGCACGGCATTTCCCGATCGCACCGACACGATCGAGAGCATGATCGCGGAGGGCGATCGGGTCGGGATGATCTTCCGCGTGAGCGGCACCCACCTGGGCAATTTCCTGGGCATCCCGCCGACCGGCAAGAAATTCGAGTTCCAGGAGATGGCGCTGTTCCGGCTGGCCGGCGGCAAGGTCACCGAGAGCTGGTTCATGGCCGATGAGGCCGGCCTGATGCGCCAGCTGGGCGCCAAGATGCCGCTCCGCCGGGACGGCCAGACGATCGTTCCGCCGCTGAGCAACGCCGGCGAGGATCCTGATACGGTGATCAAGCGCCTGCAGGCCGGCCCGCTCGCCACCATCGAGGATCGCAACCGGCTGCTGATCGCGCGCTCGAAGGGATCGACGCCCTTGCCCAAGAGCGAGCAGGCGCCCGATTTCAAGCAGACCCGCGTCGGCTTCCAGCACCTGCGCGATTACGGCGACCGCAAAGGCGTCCCCAACCAGAATATCACCGATGCGATGCCGGATCGCCACGACCGGATCGAGGATTTCATCGCCGAGGGCGAGAACGTGTGGATGCGCTTTCGGCTCGCCGCCGTTCACAGCAAGCCGCTCTATGGCCTGCCGCCGGCCGGCAAGCACGTCGACGTCACCGAGATCGGTGTCATGCGGGTCGTCGATGGCAAGTGGAAGCAGGCCTGGTACTTCGGCGACGAGCTCGGGCTCTTGCTGCAGCTCGGTTTTGTTGACGCACTGCAGGCCTAGGCGGCGGCCAGCCAAGAAGGATTCCGATGCCGGGTTCCGAACATGAGGCGCGAACGCGCGACGGCACCCGTCTCGCCTATACGCGGTACGATCATCCCGCTCCCAGTCAGCACATCGTTCTCATCCACTCGCTCGCCATGGACCGGTCGTTCTGGCGTCCGGTCGCCGAGCGATTGGCGGCCAAGGCTTGCGTGCTGATTCATGATTGCCGTGGGCATGGCCGATCGGACAAGCCCGACGGTCCCGTCACAGTTGAGCGGCACGCGGACGATCTCGCCGATCTCCTCGATCGGCTCGGCTGGCAGACCGCCCTGGTGGCGGGCGCTTCCATGGGCGGCTGCATCGCGCTCGCCTTCGCGATCCGGCATCCGGCGCGCGTGTCGGCGCTCGGCCTGGTGGATACCACCGCCTGGTACGGCCCCGACGCGCCCAAGAACTGGGAGCAAAGAGCGAACGCCGCGCTCGCATCGGGCATGTCCTCGCTCACCGATTTCCAGGTGACGCGTTGGTTCGGGGACAAATTCCGGGCCGACCATCCGGGAGTGGTCAAGGACTGTGTCGACACGTTCTTGCGCAACGATGTGGCGGTTTATGCGCAGACCTGCCGGATGCTGGGCGCCTGCGATCTGCGTTCCGGCATGCCGTCGATCAAGGTTCCAACCGCCATCGTGGTGGGCGAGGAGGATTACGCCACGCCCCCCGCCATGGCGGAAGCCATGCACGCGGCCATCGCGGGATCGACCCTGACGGTGCTCCCCGGCGCGCGCCACCTTACCCCGTTGGAACAGCCCGACGCGATCGCTGCCGCGCTGGATAAGCTTCTGCTGCGCACGCGCGCCGTGACCTGATTCTTCAGCGCACGATCTTTGGCCGCAGGCCCGATGACCTATGGCTCGGGAAACTGCACGATCTTGCGCATGCGCTCGACCACCTCGGGCGGCGATCGATAGAGACGTCCGATGATATCCTGCGCTTCTGCGCCGAAAGTCGGATCGATCGCCAGACGCTGCTTGTCCGCGTCGGCTCGCAGCTCGGGATCGTCGATCGCCTGCCGGAAGGCCGCCCGCAGCAGCGCGAGGCGGTCGGGCGCCAGCCCCGGCGGCGCGACTACGGGCCGCCCGAGTGATACGCGATCCATTACCAGCTCGACGATCTGGCGGTCCTGCGGCGCGCTCACCAGATCGATGATGGTCGGCGTGTCCATGTGCTGAGGGTCCCGGGCTGGCGCCATCTGGACCAGGAGCCGCATCAGGCCTTTGCTGATCTGGTCGCGCACATAGGCGCGGCCGGGGCCCGACCACCCGCTCATGAACAAGCCGTCGAGCTCGCCCTTCTCCACCGCCTGAAACTCCTCCGGCTGTCCCTTGTAGCCGTTGATGACCTTGATTTTCGTGCCGACGAGATCGTTCAACAGCCGTGTATACATCGCCGGATCTGTTTCCGGCCCGGTCGCGCCGAAGAAGATTGGACGCGTCTTGGCGTCCTCGATGCTGGCGACCGGGGAGCGCGCCGACAATACGCCCATGCCGGTCTCGCGCATGATGCTGCCGATCCAGGAGAATCTGACCGCATCGAAGCGGGCTTGCGATTTGTCGGCGTAGAGCAGCGGCGCGGTCGGCATGCCGCGATCGATCAGCCCGAAGACCGTGCCGTCGCGCGGCGCGACATTGTAGATGTAGTTGGTCGCCCGGATGCCGCCGCCGCCGAGCATGTTCTGCACCACGATGGTCGGATTGCCCGGCAGATACTTGCTCATATGGTGCGCGATGAGCCGGCTATAGGAGTCATATCCGCCGCCGACCGCGGAGCTGGTGATGAAATTCAAGTCCTTCTTGCCGCGGAAGAACTCTTCGGCCGATTGCGCATGGGCGGCGGAGGTGAGCCAGCCGGTGGCGATGATCGCCGCAAGGCCCGGGCGCAGCGCTTTACGCATGCATCTGATCATCAAAGCCTCGCGAGCAAGGCGTGGGTGCCCGGCATGGGGCCGGGCATCACGAAGGGCATGCCTATCCGCCGCTCCGCAGCTGCGTCAGGCTCATCTTGTTGACGCCGTCGATGATCTTCAAGAAGGCCCGGGTGGCGTCCTCCATGCCCCAGGCCGGAACCAGCTGCGCGGTGTCGATGGTGGTATGATAGATGACGTGGTCGATGATGTGGAAGCTCGGCGCCTTGTCGAACAGTTGCGACAGCTCGCCGCCCGGCCGCTGCTCCGGCTGGGTGTAAACCGAAACGCCGAACTCCTTGAACGAGCCGGTGACCAGCCGCTTGAGAGCATCGCTGCCGCCCACATACCAGCGCCGCGCGCTCACCGCATTGGACGTCATGATGCCGGCATTGAGCAGGTAGATCAGGGTTTGCGAGGGATGCTCGCAATTCACGATCACCGCCGTCTTGGCGAAGAAGTCGTCCATGTGATCGTGCACCCAGCGTACCCCGACCGATCCGTGATGGTGATCGGATGTGGTGAGGAAGGTGATGGTGCGCCGGCGCTCGGACTGCGGCATGGCGGCGTAATGGCGCGCGATCTCGAGCATCATGGCCATGCCGGAGGCGTTGTCG
This sequence comes from Xanthobacteraceae bacterium, assembly GCA_036498625.1. GTDB lineage: Bacteria > Pseudomonadota > Alphaproteobacteria > Rhizobiales > Xanthobacteraceae > VAZQ01. Next base: position 36,230 of record DASYFD010000417.1, read on the forward strand.
AGCGCGCCTTCGAAGAAGGCGTCGGTGTGCGCCATGATCAGGATGTTCTCGTCGGTCGCGCCCGGCAGCACGCCCCAGACATTGCCGGTCTTGAGCCCGGGGCGCTCCTTGATGTCGGCCTGCAGGCGAACCGAAACGTCCTCCCCCTTCTCCAGCGCCTCGCGGATCATGTTGCCTTCGTCCACGCTGATGGTGAAGGTGGGCGCCCGGGTCCCTTCGGCGCCTTCCGGGTTGGAGATGGCATTGCCCGGAAAGCCCATGATCACGAACACCAGTGCGGCGCCCGCCTCGTTGACGCGCTTGATGGCGCCGTTCCAGGCGGCCGAATGGTCGCGCCCGCCCGGGGTCGCGATGCTGTAGATGAAGACCGCCTTGTCCTTGATGTCGCGGCCCTTGAGATCGGCGGCGGTGCCGAGCCCGACCCAGACCGCCGGCGCCGCGATGCCGCTTGCCGCCGTGCCGACGGTGCCGTTGATCGGGAAGGTGGTCTTGAGTGCCGTGGTGGCGCCCGCGAAGCTGACCTCCGCCTTCCATGATTGCGGATACCAGAGCGGCTTCATATCGAGCTCTTGTCGCCGTACATTCTGCAGGCCGATCGCACGGAACTGCTCCGCGACCCAATCCTCGGTCATGCGGTCGTAGGGCGTGCCGGCGATCCGGCCCCAGTACTGATTGCCGTCGTCGCGGCTCTTGCGCGAGATGGCGGCGATCTGCTCCACCACCTCCTTCATCTTGAGCCCGTCTATATGCGCATAGGCCGCATTGCCGGGCGGCAGCGAAAAGCGCGGATAGGCCTCGTCCGGCAGGTAGAGCTTGGTGCCGTCGCGCGGCAACCCGAGCGCGGTCCCGTAGCGGGCGGCTTGCACGGCCTGCTGGCGGGCAGGGGCCTGCTCGGGGGATTGGGCGGATGATTGGCTGAGGGAAAGCGTTATTCCGACCAACACCGCGAGCAATAAATTTTTCCGCATTTTCGGCCTCCCTTCGTAGCCCGCATCAGGGCGCTTACGCCCGTCTTCGACGGGCTATGGAGCGCAAGCGAAATGCGGGAGCGGCGGTCCCGGATTACGCAAGTGCTCCATCCGGACTACGGGCGCTTCCGCGCGAGATCAATATCGAAACTTGGTCACCGTTCCGCGTTGGCTGCCGCTGGTGGCGACGCAGATCGGGCTGCGGTAGAGCGGCGCCACGAACCGCGTGTCCGGCATCTCGTCGCGGATTTTCTCCAACAGCGGCTCGATGCCGAGGTCGATCCAGCTGCCGAAGCTCGCATCGTGATGCGAGGGCAGGTAGAGCCTGGGACGGAACAGCTGCACCAGCGGAAAGGTCTCGCCCACTTGCCGCTCTGCGATCGCATGGGCCTGGTAGGCGATGGAGGCGACGTCGACCGGGCCGATCTTCTGCGCAAGCTTGCGGTCGCCGTCGGTGATCGGGCCGGCGCTGTCGAGCATGAGCACCTTGAAGCCGTTCGGAAAGGTGAGGGCGTAGGCGATCGTGCCTTTGTCGAGCACGTCGGGCGAGAAGGTGCCGCGCGCGCGTACTGCGGCGCTCAGTGCCGCCTCTTCCGGCGCATCCGGCGGCAGCTCGACCTTGTAGAGATTGCCGAGCGCCTCCTGGATGCCGGCGGCCGGCTCGCTGTGGTGGGCAAGCCCGATGTCCACGGTGACATCGCCGAAATGCAGCGTCTCGCCGCCCATCACCGTGATGGCTTGCTTGGCCGGCATTCCCATCGCGACCGCGGTTGCGATGGTGATCGGCGCCCCGACCACGGGTGCTTGTGTCTGCGCCGCCACCGGAACGATATCCGACATGTGATCGAAATGGCCGTGACCCAGGAAGATCACGCTCGCCCGCTTCACCTCTTCGGCGGTGAAGCCGAGCGGCCGGTTGCGCGCCTTGCGATTATAGTAGGTGTCGAACAGGAACACCTGTCCGCGATAGTCGATCTCGTAGTTCGCGTTGGCGAGCCAGCGGAACACCGCGGTCTCGCTGGTCTTGGGCAGGAGCGGGCCGCCGATCGCGGCCGGGATCAGGCTGTCGCAGGGATCGGTGTCGGCGGCGCGGGCGCCGGTTGGCGATAGGAAGATCGCGGTTGCAAAGCCTACGGCGCGGACCAGCAGCCATGCATCTTTCGTAAAAGACCGGGTCCCCGCTTTCGCGGGGATGAGCGGGTGTTGGTCCGCCGACCATGCCTCCTCCGATCGTCCCCGCGAAAGCGGGGACCCGGTACGCTTCGCAAATGAATCCATCTTGTTTCTCCGCTCGAAAATCATCCTGCCCATTCCTCGAAGCTCTTGATGAAGCGGTCGTCCATCAGCTTGGCGTCAGGCCAGGCTTGCGTCACCGTGCCGCCCGCGATCTCGATCGACCAAAACACGTCCATATGGGCATCCGGCAGCCGGCCACGCTCGTCATAGGCCGGCATCGTTTCCGCATAGGCGCGCTGTGCGTAATCCTTAGTCCACTTCAGGCGCTCGATCAGGAGATCGACCGTGAGCGCAGCGTCGGCACGCGCCAGCGCCAAGGCCGCCACATGGGCGCGCAGGAAGGCCCGCAGCGTGTTGGGATTGTCATCGATGAACCTGGTCTTGGCGAGAAAGGCGTGCTTGGGCCATTGCGGGGCGATGTCCATCTGGCTGCCGAGCCAGGTGAAGCCCGCCTCCTGCGCCATCCATTTGAACGGCGGCGACAGGATGGCGAGCGAGAGCCGGCCGGCCTTGAGAGCCTGCAACATGCTCGCCGTGGTGCCGGCCTGGACGATCTGGACCTCTTTCTCGGGCTCGAGGCCGTTGCGCCGCAGGACATAGCGGGTCAGCTGGTCGGTGAGCGAGCCGTAGGTCGAGACCCCGGCGGTGCCGCCCTTGAGATCCTTCCATTGCTTGATCTTGGGCTGTGCCAGCCAGGCGAAATCCGATTGATAGAAGCCCGCATAGAAGCCGCGCACCGGCTGGCCGGCATTGATCAGGTTGATCAGGCCGTCGAGGGATTGCAGCGAGAGGTCGATCGAGTTGCCGGCCAGTGCTTGCGCCACCTCGGCGTCGCCCCGAAAGCTGATCAGCTCGATGTCGAGGCCCTGCGGCTTCCAGGTGCGGGCCGCCGCCATATAGACCGGCGTGAAGCTCGCGGCGTCAAGCGGAATTCCCAAGGTCAAGCGCGGCTTTTCGATCGCGCCGAACGGCGCCGCCAAGGCGCGCCGCCCGATGCCCGCAACGGCCGCCGCCGCGGCACCGGCTTGCGCGAAACGACGGCGGGTCAGGCGAGGCCGGTCCATGGCAGTTTGTGGTCCCCGGGGATCCTTAAGGCTTCCGTCCGCCCGGATTGGCGTCGCCGGTAAAGGAGTGGTTGTAGACCGGGAGCGTGTCGGCGCGCAGCTCGTGCAGGAACTGGATCACGCGCTCGTTCGACATGTATTTGCTCATGTCGAAGCGCTCCTTGTGCACCATGTCGGAAAGCGGCCGGCGCACGCCTGCCTTCGGCGGCACCGCCGGATAGCCGAGGGGCATGATCAGCACCAGCCGCAGCAGATCCGGTACGCCCAGAATGCGCTTGAACGGTTCCTCGATGTGGATGGTGACGTGCTGGCTGCCTAGCCCGAGCGCGGCGGCGGCCAGGTGCATCAGCATGGAGGCGTTGGCGAGCCCGTCGGTCAGATGCGACTGGTCGCGCCCGAAGGTGTGGGCGCCCTGCACGGTC
>DASYFD010000418.1:0-10536 GCA_036498625.1 Xanthobacteraceae bacterium
GTCCGCAGCAAGAGAGCGCGGATGGGGCGCAATCCCAAGACAGGCGTGGCGGCGCCAATACCGGCACAGCGGGCCCTGGTTTTCAGGGCTTCGGATATCCTGAAAAGACGCTTAAGCGACGGCGAGGCGAACGACTAGCGCGGCTCGACCTTTGCTGCACTCGATCGCCGATCAGTGCCGGAACGCCGATCATTGCCCGATCTGCGCTCGCCGATCAGTTTCTTTTCTGCGTCCGACCGGGTGTCGACGCCGCTGCGCCGATCCTTGGGTGAGCGCCTATCACTGATAACTCGCTGACCATCGCCACGCATTGCACATCTCCTCATACGCAACCCAGGATACATGGGCCTGATGAACGAGCGGTAAACGCCAGTGTGGCCTGCGGGTTAAGCGATGCGCTCTATTTGGAGCAATATCGCTGGGAACAGGACGCTCAGTCTGGCTGTTGTCTCGGCATACCCCCACACAAGCGAGGTCGCGAAAATGGACAAAGATCGGATCAAAGGTTCGGCGGATCAGGCCAAGGGCGCAATAAAGGAGGGCGTCGGCAAGGTGCTCGGCGACGCGAAGTTGGAGAACGAAGGCAAGGCGGACAAGGCCGCTGGCAAGGTCGAGAATGCAGTCGGCAGTTTGAAGGACACGCTTCGCGGGAAATAACCTTCCAGAGTGGAATATGGGGCGGCTCCGAGAGCCGCCCCTTTTTCTTGCGTCGGCGGCGCCAACGTGTCCAGCCCATTCGGTAGCGACCGTCGCGCAGGCTCAGCACCACGACGAGGGCGGCGACCGTGATGCCGGGAAATCAGGCCAGCAAGACGAGCAATCCGGCTATGGCGAATCCCACCACCAGCAAGGACCAGTCGCCCAGATCAAAGCCGAATAACCGGCCACTATTCGTGACGCGAACGCTCACCGAACCCTCAAATATTGTTCTTGCTTAGGCCCCGGCTCGATCGTCCGACGGCCTCCCGCCGGTTAGTCGCGCGAGGCCGCCGGGAGGTCACGGAAAGTGGCTTTAGGCCTCTTCCGCCCACACGGAAAAGTGGTGCAGTTTCACGGTTAAACTGTCAGCTGGACGTGCCGAAATTCCCCCCGGGCTGAAGCCGGCCGTATCATCGTGGGCTTCGACCGATATCGCCAAAGCTGCCGAGGTCGACCGGAACGGGCGGCTTCATGCGGTCCGGAAGTGATGAGCCCGGTTTGGGATCTGCCGGTGCTCACCGGCCTTCGCGTGGCGGTGGGTGGAATTTCCGCCAACACCCGGCGACCCGAGAGGAAATATTAACTATCAAGGTATAGCGGTCATTTTTCGCTGGCCTCCCAGGGAGGCCATTCGAAAGCCGTAAAACGGCTTCGTTGGGTCCATCCGAGTAAACCCGTTCGGGGCCGCTGCGGCCTGCTTCCGGCATGCAGGCCCGCATTTTGTCATGTTGCCGGGCGTAAGGAGCCTCGCATGAACTCGGGGGCCCATCCAGACCATGCCGATGCCGCCGTCCTCGGTGATCGCTGGACTCATCCCCGGCGGGCGCTCGATTCGACTTGTCGCCGCTGCCGTGCGGTGCGGCCATGACCCCCGGCATGTCCGCCCCCAACCGGTCCGCGACGCGTCGCGTGCGCTTGATCCTTGGTGGTCTGCTTCATCAGCCGGGCCTCATAGAGAACGCCCGCAAACATGGTCTTGGCATTGAGCTAATTGTCGATCGGGATCTCCTTCCGGTTTTTCGCCTCATCGAGCGCGGACACATGGCCGTCCTGGCCGCCATTCGAGGAAGCGACGTCACGCCAGCCGCAGCTGCGGCCCGGGCGTTGCGTGCCGAGATTCGTCCGCTCGAGCCGGGCGCCATCTTGTCCATCATCAGAGACCTCGTCACAGGGGTCGAATTCCCGGATGATGACGAGCCCACCGAGGATGAGGTCGCCGAGCCGGTTCCGCAGCCTGGCCAGGCCGAACACGCCGGCCCTATCCGTGACCAACGCGACCACCAAGACCCCAGGCCGCCTTCGGAGTCGCGGCCGGTTCCCAGCGCCCGCGTCGTGGTGGTCATGCCGGACGATGATGATGATGATGAGCTGAGCGGCATGGTGGTCGCCGACCCCCCTCCGCCGCCCTATGGCCGCGCGGAGGGCACCGGTCCCAAGTGGTCCAAACGCCGGCCCAAGCCAGAGCCGCCCCCGAAAATCAACCCCGTGAGGTTCTCCCCTGGTCTCGATCCGAAGACATTCACGGAAATGAAATTGCTGTGGTTGGATGAAATGAACACCGATGCGGATGTTTCCCCCATGGAATTTCGCGCGCTCTTCCGGATGGCCAGCCATTATATGGACCCAGAAACCGCGGTGATAACTGTGGGACTCCAGCGGCTCGCGGACGATATCGGCGGCACGCGCCCGGGGGTGCGCAAAGTGCTCGGCAAGGCCATCGCTTCTGGCCGGCTAAAGCAACTTGGGGAATCCCCGCGGGGTGGGCGGGGGCGCACTTGCCTCTACGTACCAATGTTTAGCGAGGCCCCGAAACTGCAAACTCAGTTGGCAGTTAAGCGGCTGTCGGCCGCCTCGGCGCAGACGCCTCCATCGAAGCGTAACTCGCGTCCAACCGGGAAAGGAAAAAAAGCAGCACAACGAGTGGCTTAGCCCTATTTTTGCTCGGCGTAACAATATTGAGCAAAAAGCTGAATCGCCCTCAAAAACGACGTTCTAGTTTCAGTTCGGCCCGTCGAAATCGTCGTGCCACGACAATACACGAAACGGCTCGTCCGCATCATCCAGCGGCAGAATGACGGCTTCGGCGCCGACCCGGCGGCCGTTGTCGAAGGCGATGCCGACCGTCACCCGCATCGCCTTGCTGCCCTGGGTGCCGGCGCCCTGCGCGCCGCCGAGCAAGCTTTGCACGATCTGCGCATTGGCGGCGCCCGGTCCGCGCTGGCCGAGGATCCCGTAGAGGCGGTCGGGGGTCATGCCGGGCAGCGCGGCCACGACCTCGGGGGCGGCATCGAGAACGTCGATGTCGGGGCGGCCGCTGAACACTGTCAGGAACGGCAGCGCCCGCTCGACCAACACCGGCGGCAGTCCCAGCACCAGCCACAGCTCACCCGCATCGGAGAACGGCGCCTGCCGCGGCCCATAGCTCAAGCCGGCGGTTCGATAGGCGGCGGCCTCCGGGTTCTCGCCGGCGACCTCGCCGGGCTGGCGCCAGCCGACGATCCGGTCGGCGTAATAATCGGCCGCGTCGGAGCGGGCGCCGAGCCCGGCAAACAAGCCGGCCAGCAGCTCCTTGGGCGCCGCATTGAGATCAATGCGCGCCGCCTCGGAGCGGAACGCCACCGCGACGTTGCTGCGGCCCATGCGAAACCGGAACGCCCCCTGGGTGGGCCTTGCCTCCGCATCCTGGCCCGACAGCTGATAGGCCGTGAGCTCGAGGCCCGCCGTGACCAGGGCCTCGGCCTGCAGCCGGTCGTCGTTTGCGCTCAGGCTGATCGCCGTGTTGGTGACATAGATCGAATAGATCGAGGCCAGCGCCGCCAGCGCGCCGAGAATCCACAGCACCGCCACGACGATGAAGCCGTCGTCGGCGCGTGCGCACATGGATTTGGGCGAGGCGGCAATCAGCACGGAGGCTCCATTCAGAGCTGGGTTGCAGCGGGTTTGGGGCTCATATCCTTGTCCTGCTGGACCTCGGTCTTGCCGAGCGCGCAGGCGGTCACGTTCTGGGCACGGGCGCACTCTGCCGACAGGTTGACGTGGACGGTGGCGGAGGTCGACACGGCGAGTGTCTGCGAGGTCGCGGCGTCGCGCAGCAGCACCCGCACGGCGGTCGGCAGGCTCGCGACTCCGCGCCAGCTGCCGCGCCACACCCGATCGTCGCCCGCATAGGACAGCGATACCCGATAGGGCGCGCGCACCAACACCACCGGATCGCCGAAATTCGGCGCGGCGCCGCTGCCATCCGGCGCGAGCGGCAGGAACGGCGCGCTCTGGCGCACCATGGCGAGGCCGCGCTGGTCGGCGGTCTCGCCGATGCGCACGATCTCGAGCCCGGGCCGGGTGTTGGGCCCGAGCGCCGAGCGCACGAAGGTGACCGACAGCTCGGCACCGTCGAACAGCGGCGCCTTGGCCTTGCTGTAGGGCAGGATGAATTCGGCCGCCGCGATATCGGCGACGATGCGCTCCAGGCCCACGCTGGCGAGCTCGGTGCGCTGCACGCGCGCAAAGCCGCGATTCCAGTTCGGCAACCATTGCGCCGTCACGGTCGCGAGCGCCCCGATGATCGCCACCATCAGGGCGGTCGCGATCAACATCTCGATCAGGGTGAAGCCCGCGACCTGCTGGCTGCCGCGCCGGCGCCGTGCTCGGTTGGTCTTCATCCGCCCGTCCTTCGCCGCAACCGGACGGTATTGAGCTGAATGGCGGCCCCGCCCGGCGATTGCACTTTGATGACCACGGCTTGCGGCATCCACAGGGTGGGGAGCCGCGGGTCGACGAATTCGGCGATGAAGGGGGACACATCCACGCGCCAGCGGTGGCCGGCCAGATCGCCCGCAAGGCCGCCGGTCAGCTGGGCGCGCTCCGGCAGGCCGGTCTCGATCGCGCGCGCGGTCTCCACCAGGGCGAAGCGCTGGTCGATGGAGCGCATGGCCCGCACCGTGTTCGACATCAGGGAGCCGATGGCCGCCAGCGAGGCCGACACGATGGCGAGCGCGATCAGCACCTCGATGAGCGTGAAGCCGGCGGCGGCGTGCTGGCCGGTTCGCGGCGCTCGCCGCGAAGCCAAGGCCCTAGAGCGCGGTGACCGGGACAACCTCGACACCTCCCGTCAGCCAATTGACCCGCACCTGATAGCCGGTGCCCAGGCGCGTCAGCGCAATGGTTCCGCCGCAGGACATGCCGGAACCGAAGAAATTGATGGTGGTCCCGGCGGCGCGCTGATTGCAGCGCGTGGCCAGCAGCGCCTCGAAGTGCACGTCGGGCGGCAACCGCACCACCCGTCCGGTCGCGCCCGAGCGCACCGAGCGGGCCACGGCGTCCACCTGCGTGACGACCTGGCCGCGGCGCCAGATGGCGGCGTCGCGGTCGGCCTTGAGCAGCGTCGCGGTCTCGATCGCGTAGGCCTCGAGCCTCGAGCGCGAGGTGCCGCGCGGTATCGCCGGCAGGATGATCGCGGCGAGCCCGGCGATGATCGCCAGCACGCACACGATCTCGAGCAGGGTGAAGCCGTCCTCGGCCGCGTCGTCGTCAGCGGGTCCAGCTGACAACATCTGCCGCCGTACCGGTTCCACCCTCCTGGCCGTCCGAGCCGAGGGAGATGATGTCGAACGACCCGTGCTCGCCGGGCGAACGGTAGATGTAGGGATGGCCCCAGGGATCGTTGGGAACCGAGCCGGTCCGCAGATAAGGACCATTCCAGGACTGGATACCGCCCGGCTGCTGCGCCAGCGCCGCCAGGCCCTCGGAGGTGGACGGATAGCGTCCGACATCGAGATAGTAGAGATCGAGCGCGCTCGAGAGGCTCTCGATCTGAATCCTGGCGGCTTTCACCTTGGATTCGCCCAGATAGTTGAGGACGCGCGGACCCACCAGCGCCATGATCATGCCGATGATCGTGATGACGACCAGAATTTCGACCAGGGTGAAGCCGCCTTCGCCATGCCGGCGTCGCGATCGCCCCGGAATTGCGTGCGTGGTCATTTTGGTGCCCTCCTTCACTCGACGATTTGGCTCACGGACAACAACGCTGTCATGACAGAGACGATCAATCCGCCGACCACGATGCTGATGGCCACGATCGCAGCCGGCCCCGCCACCCCGACGATCCGGTCGAGGCTCCGCTGCAGCTTGGCTTCGTAGAACTCCGCCACGCGCCCCGCCAGCATCGGCAACTGTCCGGTCTCCTCGCCCAATCGCAGCATCCGTATGGCCATGGCGGGCAGCGCGGCCGTGTCCAGCAAAGCGTCAGAAAGCTTGCCGCCATGGCGAACGCGGTCGACGGTCTTGGTCCACGCCGTGCCGTCCCCGGTCGCCGCCATAATGTCGGTCAGGATACGCAGCGTGGTCGTCAGTGCCACCCCGCTGCCGAGTAGAACACCAAGATTGCGACAGAACAAGGCGGTGCGATGGAACATCAGCACCGGGTGGACCAGGGGCAGCCGCGACACCTGCCGGATGAGGGCGGCCCGGCTGCCGGGCCGGCGCATCACCAGCATGCCGGCCAGCAACGCCGTGACGATCCCGGTTCCGACCCCCTGCGCGTGGCCGCGCAGGAATTCCGAGAGCCCCAGAAAGACGACGACCACCGGATCGAGCTTGGCGTTGAAATCGCGCAGCACGGTCGCGAACTGCGGCAGCACGAACAGCAGAAAGAACAGGAGCACGCCGCCGGCCGCGCACAGCACGAAGGCCGGATAGCGCAGCGCATCGGCGAGCTTGCGGCCCAGCGCCTCGGCGCGCACCCGCTCGGCCCCGATCACCTCCAGAATCTGATCGAGCGTGCCGGAGGCCTCGCCAACCCGCACCAGCGCCACATAGGCGGGCGGAAACAAGGCCGGGTGGCGGGCGATCGCCTCCGCGAAGCTCTCGCCGGCGAGCACCGCCGCCCTGATCTTGGCCAGCGTCGGCCGCAGCCGTCCGACGTCGATGTCCTGCGCCAAAAGCTCGAGCCCGTCGTTGATGCGCGCGCCGGCCCGCAGCAGCAGCGCCAGGTCGCGGGTGAAGACGGTGACGTCCTCGGGCTTGGGCCGCGACCAGAACGCAAAGTTGAACCGCTCGGCCGGGGCGCCGGCGCCCTCGGCCACGGTCTCGATCGGCACCAGGCCGAGAAACTCGATGCGGTGGGCGACCTCCGCGGCCGTGGGCGCCGCGATCGACCCGCTCACCAGGTCGCCGCTCTGGGTCAAGGCCCGATAGCGAAAGCTCGGCATGCTATCGCACCATTATCTATCGTACCGTGGTGACGCGCAGCACCTCGGCGACCGAGGTGACGCCGAGGCGGGCCTTGGCCACCGCATCGTCGACCATCGTGACCATGCCGGCGCGGATCGCGGCCTGATCGATCACGCCCGCGTCGGTGTGGGCACCGATGAGCTTGCGCACGTCCTCGACCAGCTCCAGCACCTCGAACACGCCGTTGCGGCCGCGGTAGCCGGTGCCGCCGCAGCGCTCGCAGCCGGCAGGCTCGCCCAGGGACTCGCCGGCCTTGAGGCCGAGCGCGGCGTAGCGCGGGTCGGCGTCGAGATCGGCGGCCGCCAGCGTGCGGGTGCGCTTGCAGCGGTCGCACAGCATGCGCACCAGCCGCTGCGCGATCACGGCCCGCAGCGTCGACTTGAGCAAGAAGCCTTCGACCCCGAGATCGAGCAGGCGCGGCACCGCGGCCGCCGCCGTCTCGGTATGCAGCGTGGTCAGGACCAGATGGCCGGTCAACGCGGCGTGGATCGCGATGTGCGCGGTCTCGGCGTCGCGCACCTCGCCCACCATGATGACGTCGGGATCCTGGCGCACGAACGCCCGCATGGCAGCCGCGAAGGTGAGCCCGATCGCAGGCTTGACCTGCGATTGATTGACACCGTGAATCTCGTACTCGACCGGGTCCTCGATGGTGAGGATCTTGCGGGTCGACTGATTGAGAACGGTCAGCATGGTGGCGAGCGTGGTGGTCTTGCCGCTGCCGGTCGGCCCGGTGATCACCACCAACCCGTGCGGCAGCGCCAGCAGCCGCGCCAGCGTCCGCTCGTCGCGCGCCGACAGGCCGAGCTTGCCGACCTCGAGCAGGCCGCGATCGCGCGGCAACAGGCGGATCACCGCGGATTCGCCGTGCTGCGTCGGCATGGTGGCGACGCGGATGTCGATCTCGGCGCGCGCGACCCGCAGGCGGGCGGCGCCGTCCTGCGGCAGCCGCCGCTCCGCGATATTGAGGCCGGCGAGAATCTTTATGCGCGAGATCAGGGCCTGCGGCAGCGCGCCGGCCGGCGCCGGCACCGCCCGCAGCAGGCCGTCGACGCGCATGCGCACCACCAGGCCGTTGCGAAACGGCTCGATGTGGATGTCGCTCGCACGCAGCTCCATCGCCCGTTCCAGGAGATCGTTGACGGCGCGCACCACCGGCGCCCCGCTCGCCAGGTCGCGCAGGTTCTCGACGTCGTCGTCGGCGCGCACGGCGCCGGCGTCGCCCACCTCCGGCGCGGACTCCTCCTCATCGCCCAATCGTTCGGTGAGCGCGGTGGCGATGTCCTCGAACGAGGCGACCTCGACGTCGACCGGCCCGCCCAGCACGATCTCGGCGGCGCGCACGGCCGCGATATCGCCCGGGTCGGCGACCGCGAGCTTGCAGCGGCCGTCCGCCGACTGGTAGGGAAACACGGCGGTCTCGCGCAGGAAGCGCCGGGAGAAGCGTCCGGTGAGGGCGGCGGCCGCGATCAATTGCGGCAACGAAAGCCGCGGCAGAGAATAGAAACCAGCGACCTCATCCGCGAAGTCGTTCGCGGACAAGTCGGTCAACTCCCAAAGTCTTCGCAAGGATAATTCGCCAGCATGACCGTTCGATGACTTGAGGCCCAAGCTCAAGTCGGCAATAATATAGTTCTTGCTCGAGAGGTGCTTGGCAAACTCGCCTGAAACATGCGAACTCATTGGCGTCCATCTGATTCCGGAAAGACAATTAAGCTTGCCGCGGACGAAAATTTTATTGTTGACGCGATTTGAAAACGTAGCAATAGTGACAACCTCTGTCAATTTCAAGTTGGCTGGTCCGCCTGGAGGCGCCGACAACAATCGAGGGGCCGGGTGCGGGTGTTTGGTAAAGCGATGCGTGAGTACCGCATGGCGCATGCCGGCTTGGGCGCGCTTTGCTTGATCATTGCGAGCGCCGGGCTGGCGGCCTGCAATCTCACATCCTCGGACCTGGGAAACGATCCGCCCGACGCGGTCGACCGGGTGCGCGCCACCGACTTGGAGCCGCGCTTTCCTGGCGGCGCCGAAACCGTCAACACCGGCTCGCCGAAGGGCCGGCGGCCCTTGACGGTTTACGGCAGCACCGCCCCGATCGAGGTCACGGCGCCGGTTGCCCGCAACGCCGGCGAAGGCTACGAGCTCAACTTCGAGAACACGCCGGTCACCACCGTCGCCAAGGTCATCCTCCACGATATTCTCGGCGTCGGATACACCATCGACCCCCGCGTCCAGGGCACGGTCAGCCTGGCATCCGGTCGTCCGGTTCCCAAGGACGATGTGCTTTTCGTTCTCGAAAGCGCTTTGCGCACCAGCAACGTCGTGTTGTTGCGCGATGCCGCCGGGTATCGCCTGGTGCCGGCGGCCGAAGCGGTGGGAAGTGGCGGCGTGGATGTGGCTTCCGCCGATTCCCGTCCGGAAGCCGGCTATGGCGTCACCGTGATGCCGCTGCAATTCGTCTCGGTGCAGACCGTCACCAAACTGCTCGACAGCTTCGCCATGAAAGCCGGCACCATCCGTGCCGACCCGGTTCGAAATCTGCTGCTGATCCAGGGCAGCGGCGCCGAACGCCGGGCGGCGGTCGAGACCGTGCTGAGCTTCGACGCCGATTGGATGCGCGGTCAGTCGGTCGGTATCTATCCGGTGCGCAACACCACGCCCGAGCCGCTGATCGCCGAGCTCGAGAAGATCATGGATTCGGGCGACGGCGGGCTCGGCCAGGGCATGGTCAAGTTCCAGCCGGTCGGCCGGCTCAACGCCATCATGGTCGTATCGCGCAAGCCCGAGCTGCTGCGCACCGCCGGCACCTGGATCAACCGGCTCGACAGCTCCGACACCGCCAGCACCGGCGTCAAGGTCTATCGGGTTCGTTACGGCGAGGCGCGCCAGATCGCAGCGCTCCTCAATGACATGTTCGTCGGCGGCAATGCCGGATCGGCGCTCGATTCGCCGACCAACCAGATCGCTCCGGGCGGCGGGACCACGGCGCTATCGAGCACCGAGCGTCTCACCGGCGGCCTCTCCTCGCCGACCACCGCCGGGGTGCGCCCGCAGCCGCCGACCGTCGTCGAGGTCACGGCGAATGCCGCCGGCTCGAGCAGCACGAATTCGCTCACCAGCAGCGCGCGCGGCGCCACCGGCACCCCGGGGCCGGCGCTTCTGCAGGGCGTACGCATCACGCCCGACGTCGTCAACAATGCGCTGCTGATCTACGCCAGCCAGGAGAATTACCGCATCATCGAGCGGACCCTCAACCAGCTCGACCGGCCGCAGCTCCAGGTCGCGATCGACATGACCATCGCCGAGGTCACGCTCAACGACAAGCTCAACTACGGAGTCCAGTTTTTCCTCAAGAGCCAGGACTTCGGCCTGCCGAGCAACACCGGATCGGCGATCAACAGCGCCGCCGGCGCCGTATTGGGGCAGGCGCTGCCCGGCTTCAACTTCCTGATCGGCTCCCAGCTCGAGCCGCGGCTGATCATCAGCGCTCTGCACGACTATACGGACGTGAAGGTTCTGTCGAATCCCTCGCTTGTGGTCGTCGACAACCAGGTCGCGACCCTGCAGGTCGGCGATCAGGTGCCCATCACCACCGGCAGCGCGACG
>DASYFD010000419.1:0-19235 GCA_036498625.1 Xanthobacteraceae bacterium
GATATTCCCGATCATTCTGGCGAACCTGTTCGCGCTTGCGGTCCTGGACGAGCGATGATCGATCTTTTCGTGTGGCTCAAGCTCATCCATGTGCTCGGCGCCTGCGTGCTGTTCGGGACCGGGCTCGGCATCGCGTTCTTCATGTGGATGGCCCATCGTACCGGTGATCCCGGCACCATCGCGTCCACCGCACGCGTCGTCGTCATTGCGGATGCGGTTTTCACCGCCGGCGCCGTCCTCCTGCAGCCGCTGAGTGGTGTGGCGCTCGCCCATATCACGGGCTATTCGCTATTGGAACCTTGGATCGTGGCGTCGTTCGGGCTTTATCTGCTGGTCGGCGCCTGCTGGCTGCCGGTGGTGTGGATACAGCTCAGGCTGCGCGACCTGGCGCAGGCCGCGCGCGACTCCGGCACGCCATTGCCGGCGCAATATCGCCGGCTCTTCCGCATCTGGTTCCTGCTCGGTTGGCCCGCCTTCGCGGGCGTCATCGCGATCTTTGCGCTGATGATCGCCAAGCCGTCGATCTAATCATCAGGGCGTGGGCGCCGGTCTCTTCCCCGTCCGGGCATCGCGAATTTCAAGGAATCGTACCACGGGGAGCGATGCCCGCCCTGGCTTTCTCCGGCAACCCCGTCAGGCGCTCAGCGCCTCTGCCGAGAATTGCTATCCGCATGGCGGCACCGGCCGCATCTGCCAAAACGTACGCGACGAGCTTGGCGATATATCCGGTCTCGATGAAAGTAACAGTAATCAGCATGTCGAGCGCAAGCGATCCCGCGTCGTCGCCGCGGGCGCTCCCGATCAAGGCGACCAGCGGCAGGGCGGCGCCGACAGCTGCAAGCAGCACCAGCACGTTCCAGCGCAATGCCAACAATGCGCCGATCAAGAAGCTCAGCAATGCAATGAGCACCATGGCGATCTCTCCCACCCTGCGTCATCCCTGCGCTTCCGGTCTGAAGCAGATTTGTTTCTTATATTTGTTTGATCTAACGTTTGTGTTTCAAATAAGAACTGGGGTCTCGGGTAAATGCTGTAGGCAACGACCCGCGCGCCAACGGGTTTGCTGAAGCAATGGTGATTGAATACCGATTTTGAAAGCGCGATCCGGTTCGCCGTTGCCAGTTACCGTCGTCGCAACAACGGTGGCCGCTGAAAGAGTTGTGCGATGACGGCGCGCTGCACCTCGCCTTGTTCGCCCAGCGTCTGTGCACGGAGGTTGTGACTCTTTCATCTCTGATGGTGAGGCGCGCGGGCAACGCCGGCGCGCCTCGAACGATGGCCGCGCGCGCGGCGCCGTCGGGGCTGTATCCTTCGCGAGGGCCGGCAAGCCGGCCTCCCGGATGAGGACGTCAGCGCTCGGCCAGTCAAATCCACCGTGCCGAGGCCGGCCGGTTTACAGCCCGAATACGTAGAGCACCGTCACGTTCGATTGATTTCGCAGCTCCGGGCTCCGTCTGACTCCGGACAACGAGTTGCTGATCTGTCCGGACGGCCGCACGCAGCACACGCCCGATGCGACGGCGAGGTACTGCTTGCCGTTGACCGCATAGGTCATGGGCGCCGCATTGACGCCGGTGCCGATGTTGAAGCGCCACACCTCGTCGAGCGTCTGGTCGTCAAGCGCCACGATGGTGCCGTCGAGCATGGCGGTGAAGACCAGGCCGCCCGCGGTGGTCAATGTTCCGGACGAGTTCGGGTAGGGGAATTCGGCACGCTTCTTGATCTCGCCGGAGACCGGATCGAGCATGGTTATCGATGAGGTGATGGTCCCGTCTGCGCCGGGGGCGCCGCCATTGAACTTGCCCTTGACGTGGCCGCTGGTGTCGACCGTGACCTTGCCGCAGCCCTCATAGGCCGGGATGTAGAGGAAGCCAGTCTTGCGGCTGTAGGACACCGGCCAGAAATTGGTGCCGCCGGTGATGCTCGGGCAGATCTGGCGCGTTGCCTTGTCGGCGATCGATCCGGCGCCCTCGTTGTAGACCTGGACGTCCCGGCCCGGATCGTAGTCGACCGGCTTGCCGGTCTTGGGGTCGATGCCCTTGGTCCAGGTCAGCTCCTTGACGTGCTGGGTGGCCTTGAGGAACTGACCGTTGAGCCGATCGAATGAGTAGGTGAAGCCGTTGCGGCCCGCATGTGAAAGGAGCTTGCGATCCTCGCCGTTGATCTTGGTGTCGATGAGGACGTGGGCGCCGGTCTCGTCATAGTCCCGGTTGTCGTTCGGGGTGTACTGGTGCCACCAGGTGATCTTGCCGCTGCCCGCATTGAAGGCGATGGCGCTCGACGTGTAGAGATTGTCGCCAGGACGAAAGGAGGAATCGTAGGCCGGCACCGGATTGCCCGAACCCCAATAGGTCAGGTTGTTGGCGGGATCGTACGCCCCGGTGCCGTAGAACGAGCCGCCACCGGTCTGGTAGGCGTTGACCTTGTCCTTCCAGGTCTCGCTGCCGGGCTCGCCCGGCGCCGGCACGGAATAGGTCTTCCACATCGTGTTGCCGGTCTTGGGGTCGAGCGCCGCGAGCCAGCCGCGCAGGCCGCGATCGCCGCCCGAGCCGCCGACCAGGATCTCGTCCTTGAGCGCAAGCGGCGCCGCGGTGAGCTCGAGATCCGCCTGATCGGTGAGGTTCTTGTCCCAGACCACCTGGCCGGTGTCCCGGTCGGTCGCGATGACGCGGCCTTCGTAGCCGGTGACCGAGATCACCAGATTGCCCCAAAGCGCAACGCCGCGATTGCGATCCTGGTTCGCTTCCTTGGGGTCCATCTTCCAGACGATGCTGCCGGCCGTGCCGGAGCGCACATCGATCTTGTAGACCATGCCCCAGCTGTCCACCATGTACATGAACCCGTCGTCGACCAGCGGGGTCGCCTCCAGGCTCTCGCCCGCCGATTTGCCGCCCAGCGGCACGGCGAACAACAGCTTGAGGCCTTTGATGTTCGACTTGTTGATAGCCTCGAGCGGAGAATGACGCTGCGCGCTGAAATCGCGGTGATGCATCAGCCAGTTCTGCGGCTCGGGATTGAGCAGTCGCTCGTAGGTGACGTCGGCGGCCCGCACCGCCGAGGTGCCGGCCATCAGCGCACATGCGAACACCGCCAATGCGTTTGCGGATGCCGCGGCGGTGCCACGGCTGCAAATTGTCTTCATCCTCGCCTCCCTCGAATGCCTGTTGTTCTTCTGGGGAGGACTGCCGAGCCGCACGCGGATAAAGCCCGGCCCTCCCGACGGCATCGCAATCCTGCGCCCGGATGCGGCCTGTGGGCAAGGGGCTTGGCTGGGTTCGGCTGGACAGGATGCAGGACGCGTGGAAGCATATTGCGGTTTTCTCCGGGAGCCCAAAGCGATGGCCGGGACTTCGCTCATTCGCTCCGTTTGTTACGCGGCCGCCGGCGTCGCGCTGGCTTGCCTGTCCGCGCTCGGGCCTGCGTCGGCGACTGAGGTTGCGTCATGCCGCGAGCTCGAACGCAAATTCGATCTCGTCAAGACCGACATCGTCTCCGTTCAGCGTAATTCGGCGTTGTTCGCGGCAGCTGATGCTGGCTGCCAAGAATTCGCACGACGCCTGCTGGCGGCGGGCGCTTCGCTCGAGGCGCGCGATCGCCTCGGCGCCATGCCGCTCGCGCACGCGGCACGCGCCGGACAGCGCGCACTGGTCGAGCTCTTTCTGGGGAAGGGCGCGCCCATCGACGCGCGCGACCTTGCCGGTGCGACCGCGCTTTGGGCCGCCACGGAAAGCGAGCGGCAGGCGAGCATCGCGCTGCTGCTCGCCAAGGGGGCTGATCCGAATCTGCCCGGACGGTCGGGAGTGACTCCGCTCGCCGCGGCCGCCTTCAAGGGCAATGACCGCATCATTGAGCAATTGCTGGCGCGGGACGCGGACCCGAACGTGGTGGATGCGACCGGCAAGGCGGCGATGACCTATGCGGCGGCGCGGGGTTTCCTCGAAATTGTGCGCCGCCTGCTCGATGCCGGCGTCGATGCCAGGTTTCGCTACGGCAGCGCGCTGACCGCCCTCATGTGGGCCGCGGGCCACGAGGACGGCGTCGGAGCGGCGGCCGCGCAGGGCGTGGTCGATCTTCTGCTCAGCCGCGGCGCGCAAATCGACGCGGTCGATGATCGCGGCCGCACCCCGTTGATGATGGCGGCCGAGCTCGGCCATGCCGAGGTGGTGGCGACGCTGATCGGGCGGGGCGCCGATCAGGCCGTGCGGGACAAGAGCGGAAGGACCGCCCTCGACCTCGCCGCCAATGAGAGCGTGCGGCGGACGCTCGCGGCGCGCTGAGCGGCTTCACATTCCGGCCAGATATCCGGCGATCGCCGCAATATCGCTCTCCGAGATCGACTTCATCAGGTCGGACATGCCCGGATTGTTGCCGCGCTTGCCGTCGCGGAAGTCGAGCATGGTCTGGGCCAGATAGTCCTTCTGCTGTCCGGCCAGCCGGGGCTGTGTCCCTTCGCCCATGTAGCTTTCCTGATGGCAGCTGGTGCATACGACCGCGCTGGTCGCGGAGACGGCTTGCGCGGCGGCCGCCTGTGATGCCGGGTGCTGCCCCAGGGCGGGCCATGGCTGCTGCGAGAAATATTCCGCGAGCGCCATCATATCGTCGTGCCCCAGGCCCGCGGCGACCGCCGACATCTGATCGTTCTTGCGGGCGCCGCTACTGTAGTCGCGCAGCTGCACATAAAGATAGCCGAGCTGCTGGCCCCAGAGGACTGGCGTGGTCTTCTGCTGCGGGGTACCGCTGTCGCCGTGACAGGCGGTACAGACCTGCGCCTTCTGCTCGACCGTCTGGGCTCCGGCAGATGCCGGCAGCATGGCGAGTGCCGCCGCCAACGCCGCGGCGATGTCGGGGCCCCGACTGCGCGCGTTTTCGCTGCTGGTCATGGTCTTCATTGGCTCCGCACTGTCCCGATTGTGAAAGACGGGACCAGTCGGTCCCGTCTGCCACAACGCCGAGGAGCCGGTTTCGGTGCCGCCCCACCGATCACTCGGTCGTGAACGCGATGATGGCGTTGCCGCGCTTGGCGTCGATCTGGACGTTGCCGCCCGCCCCGACCACCACGTATTGCTTGCCGCCCACCGCATAGGAAGAGGGCGGCGCATTGACGCCGGCGCCGGCCTGGAACGTCCACAGCACCTTGCCGTTCTTGGCGTCATAGGCCCGGAAGCGGCCGTTGGCTTCGCCCGCGAACACCAGGCCGCCGGCCGTGGCCAGGATGCCGCCGATCATGGGCTGCGGGGTCTTCACCTGCCAGCGGATCTTGCCGGTGTTGTAGTCGACCGCCGTGACGTTGCCGGCCTGGTCTTCGCCGGGGATCAGCTTGAAGGCGCCGCCGAGCCACAGCTTGCCCTGCGGATAGGGCGAACTCTGCACCTGGTAGGTCATCGGCTGGTGCAGATTGATGGCGTAGGCTAGGCCAAGACCCGGGTTGGTGGCGATCGGCGACCACTCCACGCCGCCGTTGGCGCCCGGCAGCATGCGGGCGCCTTCAGCAGTCGGCAGCGTCCACATGTTCTCCTGGGCCACCATCGCATCGGAGAAGCGGATCAGGCTGCAGTCCTTGCGGTCATGGACGTAAATATGTCCGGTCTTGCCGGCATGCAGGACCGCAGGAATGACCTTGCCGTTCTTGTCCTTGGCGTCGACCAGGACCGGCGGGCTGGTCGAATCGAGATCCCACACGTCATGGGGAATGTACTGAAAGTGGCAGGCGTACTTGCCGGTATCCAGGTCGAGCGAGACCAGCGAGTCGGTGTACAGATTGTCGCCGGGCCGCAACGCGCCATCGAGGTCCGGCGAAGGATTGCCGACCACGAAATAGATTCGGTTGGTGGCCAGATCGACGGCCGGGTTCTGCCAAACACCGCCGCCCAGGGTTTTGTAGGGATCGCCATTCTTGGCGAGTGCGTCCTTTTCGGCGGCGATGTTGCGGTGCAGGTCGCGGCCGGTCGCGTCTTTCTCGGCCCATGTTCCGACCGAGCTCTCCGGCACCGTGTTGAAGGTCCACAGCAGCTTGCCGTCCGACGCATCGAAGGCCTTCACAAAGCCGCGGATGCCGTATTCGCCCCCGTTGGTCCCGATCAGAACCTTGCCCTTGACCACGGTCGGCGCCATGGTCTCGCTGTAGCCGGCCTCGGGATCGCCGATGTCGGACTGCCACAATTTCTTTCCGGTCTTGGCTTCTAGGGCGACCAGCTTGGCGTCGAGCGTGCCGAGATAGACCTTGTCCTCGCTGACCGCGACGCCGCGATTGTTGGGTCCGCAGCAGTAGGTGGTGATCGGCCCGAGCGCGTGCTTGTAATGCCACAGCTCTTCCCCGGTCTGCGCATTGAGCGCGTAGACGTGATCGAACGACGTGGTGACGTACATCACGCCGTTCACCACGATCGGCGAGGTCTCCAAAGATTCCTTGACCTCGGTCTGGAAGATCCAGGCCGCATGCAGCTTCTTCACGTTCGAGGCATTGATCTGGCCGTTGGGATAGAAGCGCTTCTGGGTGTAGTCGCCGTTGGTGTGCAGGAAGTTGTTGCCGTCGGCGGCCGCCTTCTCGAGCATGCTGGGCGTGACCGTAGGCGTGGTTCCTTGCGCAGCCGCCAAGCCGCTGCCCAGGAGCGTGACCGTCAGCGTCGCAATTGTCAGCAGAGTTCCTTCATGTACCGGCATGTTGGTGTCCTCCCTATAGCGTGCCAGCCGCATGGTTGGCTTCGTTGCGCGTCTTCGCCATATTTGTTTCGGCGTTTGGAAATCTGTCGTAACCGTTCCGATACGAAGCTCCCCACATCCGGAGCCCGGTCGGCGCAACCTCGACGTCTTCAAACTTCGTAGATCAACAGTGGCCGCCGTGCCTGAGGAGTCCGAAATTCACGACGCCCCACGAGCAATCTTCACGCGTATCGGAGCCTTTTGCAATAACCCCTCATCGGTGGCCGCCCTGCGCGTACCGCTGCCGATTGCCCGCAACCGACATCGCCCCTTCCAGGCGCACCGGCAACCGATGTACCTTCACCGCAGAGCTGCCGGCGGGACGTGCCGAGGTCCCGCCTTTTTGATGGCAGCACGAATGCCATCGGCGGACGAGGCGGAGATCGCAATGCCGTATGAGGATTTTCGCCAGTTTCTCGATGTGCTGCGCCAGCACGGCGAGTTGGTCGATGTCGACCGGCCGATGGCGTTGGGCGACGTCGGCAAGGCCATGAAGCAGAGCTACCGGCGGCAGGGCCCCGGCATGATGTTCAACAACAACGGCACCGGGTTTCCGCTGGTGGCCGGCGTCTATTCGACCCGCAGCAAGGCGCTCTTGGCGTTCGAGGCGGACGAGAAGACCATCCTGCAAAAGGTGCTGTCCGGCCTGGACCACCCGGTCGCCCCAAAACTCTCGACCGCGGCGGCGCCATGTCACGAGGTGCTGATCGAGGGCGCCGCGATCGACATCACGCAGTTTCCGGTCCCGACCTACAGCCCCAAGGACGGCGGGCCCTATATCACGCCCGGCATCGTGGTTTCGAAGGATCCGGAAACCGGCATTCCGGACATCGGCCACTATCGGTTCCTCGTGCTGAGCAAGAATATGTTCTCGTTCTCGGCGCAGCCCAACCATCGCTTCGGCAAGAATCTCGGCAAGTGCCAGCGCCTGGGCATCAAGCCCCGTGCCGCGCTGGTGATCGGGGTCGATCCGATCCTCGCCTATGCGTGCCAGGTCCAGGTCTCGGATACCACCAACGACTGGGAGGTGGCCGGTGGCCTGCGCGGCGCGCCGGTCGAGCTGACTCGTGCCAAGACTTGCGACCTCGAAGTGCCGGCCACCGCCGAGGTGGTGATCGAGTTCGAGGTCGATATGGATGAGACCGTGATGGAGGGGCCGCTCGGCGAATACACCGGCTACTATACGCCGCCCTCGCTCAAGCCGGTGGCGCATATCACCGCCGTCACGCACCGCCGCAACGCCATCTTCCAGGGCCTATTGACCGGCAAGCCGGTCACCGAAAATCATATCCTCAAGCAGATTCCGTTCGAGGCCTCGTTCCTGCGGGCGCTGAAGGCGCAGTTTCCCAGCATCACGGGCGTATCGGTGCGGGCCTCGGCGGGCGTGTCGTTCTACGTGGTGATCGCCATGGCACCGCGCTTCGCCGGCGAGGCGCGCCAGGTGATCCTCTCCGCCATGGCGAGCAACATCCGGCCGAAATGGGTGATCGTGGTCGAGCCCGACATCGACGTTCACAGCTCCGCCGAGGTGGAATGGGCGATGGCGTTCCGGGTGCAGCCGCGCGAGGACGTGATCGTGATCGACCGGATTCCAGCCGGCCCTTCCGATCCCTCGATCGACGATCCCACCAAGGCGCGGCCGCTGCGCACCGCCTCCGCCATCGGGGTCGATGCGACGCGACCGTTCGGCAAGGCGTTTTCTGAAGTGGCCGACGTCCCGGGCTGGGAGGACTTCGAGGTTCCGGAATTGGATGAATGGCGCTGAGTCACCGAGTGTCATCGCCGGAACAAGGTCCGGCCATGACACTGTAGGAGAGCAGATGAGACCTGATCGGATCAAATCGCTAGGCGTAGCGCTCGCCGTGGTCGTCGCAACGCATCTCGCGTTGACTCTCGCTCCCGCCCCCGCCCGCGCGCAGGAGATCGAGCCGCTGGCCATGAGCTACCTGCCCGGCAACGCCATCGCCTGGGATCTCGACGTCGCCATGGACAAGGGGTTCTTCAAGGCGGAAGGCTTCGACGGCCGCCCGGTGGTGTTCCAGAACGCGCCGCAGTCAGCGCAGATGCTGATCACCGGCGAGGTTCAGCTCGGGACCGGCCAGCTCGATCCGTTCCTGCTGGCCTTTCGCAGCGGCGCCCGCGACATCGCGGTGATCGCGGCGCCGGCGGACCGCCCCGATTGGTTCATCAATGTGCGGCCCGAGATCAAGAGCATCGCCGATCTCAAGGGCAAGTTCGTCGCCACCGCCGCGCTGCAGGTCGGGGAAACCTGGCTCGCCGCCAAATGGCTGGGCGAGCAGGGGCTCAAGCCGCAGGATTTCAGCTTCCTGGTGGTCGGCACCTCGGCGCTGAAATTCGCCGCCCTGCAAAGAGGCTCGGTGGCGGCCGCGATCATGTTCCAGCCGCTGGCGATGGAGGCGCAACTCACCGGCTATTCGACCATCTACCGGTTCCTCGACGGCAAGCCGCTTCCGCCGGTGCTCTATGTGGTGAACCGTCAATGGGCGGCCCAGAAGGACAGAGGCAAGAGGCTATCGCGCGCCATCGTGCAGTCGCACAAATGGCTGCTCGACCCCGGCAATCGGAACGAGGCGATCGCGATCCTTCAGAAATACACCAAGCGAGAAGCGGCGGTGACGAATGCGGTCTACGATCTGTTCCTCGGCAAGGACAAGCTCTACACCGCTGATGCCGCCGTCGATATTGCGGGCGTGGAGACCGAGATCGCGACCATGATCGAGAAAGGCGTGCTGCCGCCCGGCACCGCCCTGATGCCGCGCGACTATATGCTGCCGCGCGAGCTCGGCGGCCTCTATCGATGAGGGCGCGGCTCAACGCGGTATCGGGTCTCGGACCCAAGGAACCGGCCGCCTTCGTGATCGAGACCGATGCCTGGCGTCTCCTGCTCGATTGCGGCGCCGGACCCGAGCCCGGCCAGATGCCGGACGTCGACGCGATCGGCCGGATCGATGCCATCATCCTGAGCCACGGCCACAACGACCATACCGGCGCGTTGCGCCTGCGCGACCGGATCGGGATGCCGCCGGTCTACGCCACCGAACCGGTCGCGGTGCGGCTGCCGGGCGGTCTCGTGGCGCAACGCCTTCCGATCCGCGGGCGCGCCAGAGTGCTCGATGTCGATATCGAGACCGGCATCGACGGGCATGCGCCCGGCGGCGTCTGGATGCGGCTGGCAGTCGGGGAGGGGCTGCTCTACATGGGGGACCATTCGGTCGAGTCCGCGCTCTATGGCTTCGATCTGCCGCCTTCGACCGCGACCATGATCTTCGATGCTTCCTACGGAGTAGCCGAGGAGACGCAGGAGCATCAGCGCGCCGCCCTGGTGGACCTGGCCCGCAAAGGCCCGGTGCTGCTGCCGGTCCCGGCCGACGGACGCGGCCCCGAGATCGCGATCTTCCTGCAACAGGCTGGCTTCGATGTCGCGATCGACGATGCGGTTCTGGCAGCAGCGATCCTGCTCACACAGGCCGCCCGCGAATCGGCGAAAGAGGCTGGCCTTCCGATGCTCCGGCGGCTCATTGATGACGCGCGTCTGCTCGACAGCCAATCGGCCGCGGCGGGCGTCATGGTGGCGCATGGCGGATCGGGCGATACCGGCGTTGCCGCCACGCTCATCGGGCGCTGGCGCGATCAAAGCGATCCGGCGATCGTATTCACCGGCCATCTGGCCGCCGGCACGGCCGGGCGCAAGCTGGTGGAGACAGACCGCGCCCTGTTCCAACGCTGGAACGTGCACCCGACGTTTTCGCAAAACATGCAATTGATCGAAAGCGTCGGTCCGCGCCGGGTTCTGCCCGCGTTCGGCGATACCCGCTTCCTCGATACCTGGCGCGCGCGCTTGGCGCCGCGCGAGGTGATCACGTCGAAAGTGACGGCGCTGTGAGCGGGCCTCGAGGGCGCCGCGCCCGCAGCTTTCATTTATTCAGAATCGCACCTGACAGCTGGGCGATCGCCGCCAGCGATGTCTGCGCCGCGTTCAAGCCGAGGCGAAAATCCTTGTCGGAATAGGCGGAGAACCGATCCGTCGCCTGGTGGTAATGGGGATTCCATCCCGCCCCGATCTGCATGCCCCTTTCATTCTCGCGCAGGCTGATGGCGGGAACGATATCCATGAAATTCGAGGAATCCGTATTGGTCATGTGGGGTCCGACCGCGGCCGGATAATCCGTCGCGTATTTCTCATTGGCGTCGCGAAAAAGGAACGCCAGCCGCATGGCCTGATCCGCAAGCTTCGAGCTGGACTGAAATTCGATGTTGACGTCCGCCTCGGGGCGCTGCTCCGGGCTGACCGTGCCATCGGGGCGCAGCATGCCGTGGTCCCACAGCATCATGTCATGCTGAATCATCCCGAGCCATCTCGGTTCGGGATACCGGCCGGAGCCGGGCGGATCCTCCCGGCCTTGCAGCGGCGCGCGCTGCTCGACATAGGCGCGGGAGCCGTTGAGACCGGTTTCCTCGTTGTTCCAAAGCGCAAATCGGATCGATCGCGCCGTCTGCACATCGGGACTGCTGAAAATACGGGCGAGCTCCATGACCAGCGCCGTGCCCGAGCCGTCGTCGTCCGCCGCCTCGCCGAAGCCGCGACCGTCCATGTGGGCGCCGACGATGTACATCTCGTTCGGGCGCGTGGTGCCTACCTTCGTGCAATACACCTCTTCGCGCGGCCCCGGAGCCGGCGGTTGCGCGTTGAGGGCGCGCAGCTTCGGATCGGATTGCGCGTCCGGATTGTTGTTGGGATCCGGCAACCGCACAATGCCGCGCAGCCGCGAGCCGCCCAAGCCTCCGCGGATTTCCCCGCTGGCAATAGCCGAGACAGGTGCCGTGCCGGCGGCCTGCTGGAATGGCTGGGGCGGTTGATCGTAGACATACTTGATGCGTTGGATATTTGAGCAGCCATAGCTGCGCAGCTGCGCTTCGATCCAGTCGACCGCCGCCCGGTTGCGGTCAGTGCCCTGTTGCCGGTCGCCGAATTGCGTCAGGCCCTTGATTGCGGCTTTGTACCTCTCCAGCTCGAGCCGTCCAGCCAGCACCTTGATCGGGTCATCGGTCGGAGTGTTTTGCGCTCCAGGAGATGGTTCTGCGGCCCGCTGGCCGAAGCCGTGCGCGGTGAGGGCAATGACAAAGCCGCAAACCGCAATGCCGAATTTGCCTGCACGCATGAAATCTCTCCCCGGCCCGACGCCCTGGAACCTGCAGCAAATACAGCACACCGCCAAGTCCGCTTGCAACCTTGCCGCAAAGCCGATTCTAGCCGTCCTCCCTGCGTGCGGAGAAATAATCGCGCACATAGGCATGCATCTCGGGTTTTTCCGAATTCCAGCGCCAAGCCCCATGATCGTTGGCAACATCCGTAAAGGGGTCGAACTCAAAACGCCTCAGACCCTCATTGCGCTCGCGGTAGCGGCGGTGTTCCGTCCTTCCGTGCCACAGGTGGAAAAGGTGGCCCTCGACAAAGGCCACGCTCGATCGCACTGCATCGTGGAATGGGTTGGCCCAGGCCAAATAATGCTCCGCATGCAACGTCTGCAGCCGCAGCGCATCCTCGAACCGTCCGTAAGCGGCCCGCGCGATGGCGGTGTCGGCCCCTCCCACGATACACGCGTCGTAAAGCTGATGCTCCTCCAGAAACCGTCGATTGGCGGCCCAGGCATAGCCGGGCGAGCACCGGATCGCGGAGGCGGGCGTGCCCAGGCAGGTCGCCACCGGCATGCCCGAAGCTATGAGGAAAGGAACGGAGCGCAGCGCCTCCGGATCTGGCGCCCGTTCCCAGTCCGGTTGCCAATCAGGCGGCATCCGATGCACATGGCTGAACGGCTGCACCAGCCTGACGCGGTCCAGCAGCAGGCTGGTGCGCTCGAGCCAGTCCTCCGCTGCGAAAATAACATCGCAGTCCAGCCACGCGACCTTAGTGCAGCTGCTTGGCAAGGCCCGGAGCGCGACATTCAGCAGCCTTTCCTTCTGCCACAAAATGTCCCGCCCGCGCAGCTTGACTAGAATCTCCGCATCGTCCACACCGAGCTCGAAATCCGGGCTGTAAGCCAATTCGACGGCAACCAGGGGGACTCCCAATCGTTCGCGAAACAGTCGGTAATTGGCGTGTTTGCGCCGATAGCCCATCGGATTAAAGTACGCGGTGATAGCCCAGAAGCCGTCGACCTCCCGACCGCCGCGGGCCTTGGTGGTGTTCATGTCAGCCGCTCGAGCGCACCGGACCGGCGTCGGCCGCCAACACCAAGTCCAATCATGGAATCCACCGCCGAAGCTCCCAATCCCGAGATTCGTTACCGACAATGTTACGTGTTGATCACGTATGCAAGACGTTCGCGGCCGAGCGCGGACGCGATGATGTCGAGGTGCTGCGCGACATACAGTTCGAGGTCTCGACCGGGGAGTTCGTTTCGATCATCGGGCCCAGCGGTTGCGGCAAGACCACGCTGCTTCGCATCCTTCATGGGCTCGAGCCTGCCAGCAGCGGCACGGTCTCGATACTGGGCAAGCCGGTCGAGAGCCCGTCGCATCTGAGCGCCATGGTGTTTCAGCAATTCAATCTGTTTCCCTGGCTGACCGTCACGCAGAATGTGGCGTTTGGTCTGGAGGTGGCACGTGTTCCGCCGGCTGCTTGCGCGGAGCGCACGAGCCGATTCGTCGGTCTCGTGGGTCTCGGCGGGTTCGAGCACCACTATCCGCATGAGCTTTCCGGCGGCATGCAGCAGCGTGTCGGTCTGGCGCGCGCGCTTGCGCTCGATCCCCACATCCTGATGCTGGATGAACCGTTCGGCGCGCTTGATGCGATCACGCGGGAGCAGCTGCAGCGCGAGATCGCGGGCATTCTGGCACAGTCCCCGAAGACAGCCGTGTTCATCACCCATAACATGGACGAGGCGATCTTCTTCTCGGATCGCATTCTCGTGATGAGTCCGCGTCCGGGCCGCATATTGGAAGAGGTGCGGGTGGCGTTTCCCCGGCCCAGAGAGGCCGATGCGATACGGGCCAGCCGGCAATTTGCACAAATGCGCGAGCATCTCTGGGCGCTGCTCTCGCAAGGAGGTAAAGTATCGTGACCCGAGCCACCGACAGTCGACGCAATCCCCGCCTGCTTGCGGCCGCGACCCATGTCAGCGTGCTGGTCATTTGGGAGCTGTTGTCGCAATTTGTCGTGCCGCCGCGATTTCTGCCGCCACCCAGCGCCATCGCGCGCGCGTTTGTGACCACGATCCAATCCGGCGAGTTGCCGCGACAGCTGTGGCAGACGACGAGCGTCCTTCTGCTCGGGTTTGGCCTCGCGATCGTCAGCGGCATGGCGATCGGCATCGCGATGGGCATGTTCCCGATGCTTCGCCGGATTCTCGACCCCTATGTCAATGCCTTCTCGGCAATGCCGACGGTTACGCTCGTACCTCTCGTCATCATCTGGCTCGGCTTGGGATTCGAGGCGAAGGTGTTCCTGACCTGGCTGGTTTCGATCTTCCCGGTCATCATCAATGCGCAGATCGGGGTGAGCAATGTGCCGTTCGAATTCATCGAGACCGCGCGCGCGTTCGGCTGCGATCGATGGCAGGTGTTCCGGCGGGTCATTCTCCACGCCGCGGTTCCCTTCTTCATCGCCGGCATTCGCGTGGGGCTCAGCCGCGCGCTGATCGGTGTCGTCGTCGCCGAGATGTTTACGGCGCTTGCCGGGCTCGGCTACATGGTTGTTCTGTACGGCAATACGTTCCGGACGGCCGAATTGTTCGTGCCGATCGTCGTTCTGGCCATCCTCAGCATCGCGCTCACCAGCCTCATTCAACGGATCGAGGGCAGGATGACGCCTTGGCGCCCGGTGCGTGAATAGGTTGGTGTCGCGGTTGCCCGAAAAAGGCCGACTCTCTAGGATGGCTCGGGCATCGTGCGAAACCGCTGCAGGCCGGCGGGACCGTGCGTGATGAGAGGTGCTCGACATGTCGCGCCGCCGCTTTCTTGTGTCGATGGCCGGCGCCGCGACGGCGCTCGCCGCCCCTCCGCTGGTGCGGGCCCAGGCCTCAACCGACGTCCGGGTCGCGACCGGCGTAACGCCCCCGTCCATTCATGACATCTTTCTTCACGTAGCCTACGAACGGGAATTCTTTCGCGACAACGGCATCAATGTGCGCGAGTTCATCCAGCTCCGGGGCGGACCATTGGCGATCCAGGCGATTGCGTCCCGCCAGGTCGACGTGGCGCCTGCCGATCCGGAGGGCTTGCTTGCCGCTGCCGTGAGCGGTCATCCGATCCGTGGCGTTTCGGCGCCGGGCGCGCGGCTCTCTTACATGGTCGCGGTGCGCAACGACATTCAATCGGTCGCCGACCTGCTCGGCAAGCCATTCGCCATCTCCCGCCCGGGCGCCATCTCGCAATACCTCATGTATCCGCTGCTCGATGGTGCAGGCGTCGCGCGCGATTCCGTGCAATGGCTTGCGGTCGGCGGCGCGCTCGAGCGCCTGCTTGCCCTGCAGGCCGATCGGGTGAAAGGTGCGCTGCTGCATATCGACTTTGCCATGGAAGCCGTCAACGACCCCAAGATCAGGCTCATCAAGTCCGTTTCCGACATTTTGCCGGACTATCCGGTCGAGATGCTGGTCCTGCGCAAGGACATGCTGGAGCGGAACCCGCAGGCGGCCACCGCCATCACGCGCGCCGTGATCCAAGCCTGTCGCTATATCGTGCAAAACAAGGCCGGAACCGTCGAGATCGTGCTCAAATATGTTCCGAGCATGAATCCGGCCGTGCTCAGCCGTGCCTATGACGAACTCATTCGCATCCGCGGATTCGGCGTAAATGGCGGAATGACCGAAGCCAATCTCAAGGTTGCCCATGATCTGGCTCTCCAGAACCGGCAGATCGACCGGGCGGTGCCACTCGAGCAATGGGTGGATTTTCGATTTCAGCGCGCCGCGCTCGATTCGCTCGGCCCGTTCGCCGAATGAGGCTTGGCGTGACGCGACGCGCATGAAGGCCGCGGCCGGCGCCGCCTTGTTGCCGAGATGGAACGATTGCGATGGAAAGCTGGATTGCGAAGCTGTTCGAGTTGCCGGCGCTGACGAAGTGGGGCCACCAGCAGTCCGTTGAGGACTCGAACCTTGGATTGGGGTGGATCTACTACGGACTGGCGCGCGTGATCCGCCCGAGGACCGTCGTGGTCATCGGCTCTTTCCGCGGATTTGTGCCGTTGGTTCTGGGAAAAGCACTGGCCGACAATCGCGACGGCGGGCAAGTGGTTTTCATCGACCCTTCCATGGTTGATGATTTCTGGAAAGACCCACAGGCGGTGCATGAGCACTTTGCCGGCTTGGGCGTGAGCAATGTTCGCCACCATCTGATGACGACGCAGCAATTCGTGCAATCGGAAGCCTATCGTTCTCTCGGTCCGCTGGGCATGGTGTTCGTGGATGGATATCATTCGAAGGAGCAGGCCCGCTTCGACTTCAACGCATTCGAGGCGCTGCTGTCGCCGGACGGGGTGATCCTTCTGCACGACACCATCGGGTGCGAAATATCGAAGATTTATGGAGCCGAGCGTGCGTATCAGCGCACCGTGAAGCTTTTCGTCGACGAGCTCAAGCTGGATAAGCGGTTTCAGGTGTTCGATATTCCCTTTGATCAAGGGCTGGCCCTGGTTCGCAAGCTGGCCTCGGGCCGGGAATGAACCGGCAAATGAGCCCGCGCGCCCCCTTTTCGAGCTCCGTCGCGCCAAAACCGATTTGATCGGGCGTCCCGCGCCAGAGAGGCAACGACCGATATGGTTCAGCGGACGAGGTCGGCAAATCCGGCAACCGCAATCTCGAATGCCGAGAGCCAGGTTCGGGCCTACGGCCGCATGCTGGCTGTGAGCGAATGGCTGTCGCCGCAGGAAATCGAGGCGTCCCAGGCTCAGCTGGCCTGCAAGCTCCTGCGCCACGCCCAAGAGACCACGGCATTCTACAAAGGCCGGCTCCCGGCGGATGTCGACTCGCCGGCGACACTCAAGAAGATTTGGTTCGACATCCCGATCCTCACCCGCGCGGAAGCGGTGAAGAGCCGCCTCAAGCTCATGAGTCGAAGGCCTGGGCGCGAGATGGGACCGGTGAGCGAGGGGCGCACGTCGGGCTCGGCCGGCGCCCCCTTCGTTTTCAAGAAGAATGCCGCATCGGACATCGTCGCCACCGCGCTCACGGAACGCATGTTCCGTTGGTGGTCGATCGACGGAAACAGGTCGTTTGCGCAGATCGCCAGCGACGCCACCGGCCAGGCGCGGCCGCCTGACGGACGCATGACCTATGGGTGGCATTCGAGCCACCCCGGCGGCATCAAATATCTTATCGGGGTCGACACGGATGTCGACACCCACCTGCGGTGGCTGACCGCATGCCGGGCGGCCTATTTCGGCTCCTATCCGGCAATCCTGAAAGAGCTTGCCGGCGCGGTGCAAAAGCAGGGGGTCGACCTCAAGTTCGAGCAGCTGGTGTCGTTTGCCGCCGCGCTGGACGATGAAACGCGGCAACTGTGCCGCACGGCCTTCGGGGCCGAGACTGCGGACACCTATGGAACGCAGGAGGCAGGTCATGTCGCCGCACAGTGCCGCGATTGCGGCGACTATCACATCAGCGCCGAGGCCATCATTGTCGAGGTTCTGCGAGCCGATGGTGCGGCGGCGGCGCCAGGCGAGGTCGGGCGCGTTGTCGTCACGCCGCTCTACAGCCACGCCATGCCGCTCATTCGCTATGAGCTGGGAGACCTGGCAGAGGCCGGACCCGCGCCCGCTCGCTGCGGCCGCGGGCTCCCGACGTTGCGCCGAATTCTCGGTCGGGCCCGCAACATGTTCCGTTTTCGCGACGGATCGACGCTATGGCCCGTCACCAGCGCCTTCAGGCTGAGCACATTCATTGCGCTCAAGCAGTTTCAGGTCGTGCAGACCGATTTTGAGCGGATCGAGATCAGATACGTGCCGGAATCGGGCGGCGGGCCGATCGATCTTCCGGGACTGACGCAGCGCATGCGTACGGTCCTGCGCCAACCGGTGGAGGTCGTCGTCCGAGCGGTCGATCGGATAGAACGCTCGACGAGCGGAAAATACGAAGAATGCATCAGCCTGGTCTCCTCCGATGCGCAGCATCGGCCGCCTTCCGGCCCAGCCATTGGCAGAGAGTGAGTTGGATAACGACGGAGCCGGAGACGCGCGCCGAATCGCAAACCTAAGCCGGCGGCAATATGTTGCAGATTTGCAACAGGAGGGGAAATTTTCTCCGAAGCTTGGACATAGCGGCGACTCCTACTCGTCGGGCCGCCCACATCCGGCTAGTTTCTATTTGGAGTCGTCGGGCAGCTATCCGATACGGGGGGCTCTAATGCGCCGTTTCGCGCTTTGCTTGCTTGCAACGTCGGTTCTGGGGCTCGGCTTGGGGCAGGACGCCACTGCGGCGCCTCCACGTCGTCCCGCGCCGCCGCCTATGCCTGTAATCCACGACTGGACCGGCTTTTATGCCGGCGCCCATGTGGGCTGGGCCTGGATGCAAAAAGATTGGGGTGACACGGGCTCCAGCTGCCTCGGCCTGTTTGGCAGCGTGGGGTGCGCGTCGAATTTGGGATCGCATTCCGCGAACGCGCTGCTCGGCGGCGGCCAAGTAGGCGTCAATTTTCAGAAGGACATCTGGGTCTTCGGCCTGGAAGGGCAGTTCAGCTTCTCCGACTTGTCCGGCAGCCACAGCCGGGCGAACAGCCTGACCTCTGCGGATGGTTTCTCGACCTTCACCGGAACTCAGACATTCGCCTCCCAGGTCAGGGATCTCGGCACGCTTGCGGCCCGCATCGCCGTAGCAACGGGAGCGACAGGAGACACGCTGTTCTTCCTGAAAGGCGGCGCTTCCTTCGCGCACGACGATTTTGCCCTGAACATGACCGGCGTCGGATTCTGCCCCCGCACGCGTTGCAGTTTTCCGGTGGCATCATCAGGCTCGCTGACGGGCACGCAGGATCGCTGGGGTTGGATGTTCGGGTTTGGGATCGAGCGGGTGCTGTGGGAACGCTGGTCGGGCAAGATCGAGTACGATTTCCTCGGCCTCGGCACGCAAAACGCTTCACTCACCGGGATCAATTGCGTAACCCCGTTCGGCGGGCCGCAGCTATGCAGCCCGGGCTCGCGCGTTTTCTCCATCGATCAGAACATTCAGCTGATCAAGATCGGGATCAACTACCACTTCGGCGCGATGCCCTGATACCGATCGGCCGGCGGTTTCCTGATCGTTGCGGGCGAACCGCTATGCCTGCAACAACCGGCGGAGACCCGACAGCTGCTCGATACGCTCGAGACTGCCGATGGTGGCGATGAGCTCGTCGGCCCGGCCGGCGCCCAGCACCGGCGCCATCAGGTCGCGCGCCTTGGCCTCGACCTCTTTGGCATCCATCGGATTGCGCGCCGTGCCGCGAACCACCTGGGTGCGATGGCTGAGCGTGCGCCCATCCGCCGTGTCGATTCGCACGATCGCCTGACGCGCCGGCACCGCCACTTGCAGCTCCTGGCTCGG
>DASYFD010000420.1:0-40066 GCA_036498625.1 Xanthobacteraceae bacterium
CGCGCCGTGGGCCAGCCGCTGTCGGCGCGCCTTCGCCAGCCGGTCGTGGTGGAGAACCGGCCGGGTTCGAACGGCAATCAGGCGGGTGAGCTGGTGGCCGGCGCCGCGCCGGACGGGCACACGCTGCTGCTTGGTCCAAGCGCATTGTTCGGCATCAACCCGCATCTCTATGCCAGGATGGCGATCGATCCGCTCAAGGATCTGCTGCCGGTCGCGAGCCTGGTGTCGAACGCGCTGATCCTGGCTGCCAACCCCAAGCTCCCACCGCGCGACTTGCGCGACTTCATCGCGCTCGCCGGCCGCGCCAAGTCGCCGCTGTTCTATGCCTCGATCGGCAACGGCAGCGAGCATCACCTGGCCATGGAGTTGCTCAAGCAGACCGCCCACATCGATCTCACCCATGTGCCGTACAAGGGCGGCGGACCCGCCGCGCTCGGAGTCATGTCCGGGGACGTTGCCGCCATGTTCGGCGGCGGCTCGGTCGCCCCGCTGGTGCAATCGGGCG
The DNA here is from genome assembly GCA_036498625.1 of Xanthobacteraceae bacterium. Taxonomy (GTDB): domain Bacteria; phylum Pseudomonadota; class Alphaproteobacteria; order Rhizobiales; family Xanthobacteraceae; genus VAZQ01. The sequence continues at coordinate 506 of DASYFD010000420.1, forward strand.
AGCTGCGCGGGCTCGCCATCAGCGGCCGCCGGCGCTCGCCGGTGCTGCCCGATTTGCCTTCCGTCTCGGAGCTCTACCCGGACTACGAGGTCACCCTCTGGCAGGGCCTGTTCGCGCCGGTCGGAACCCGGCCCGAAGTCGTGGCCCGCCTGCGCCAGGAGGTGAACGCGGTGCTGGCGCAGCCGGAGGCGATGGACAAGCTCGCCGCCGCCGGCGCCGGCGACCCCTATATCAGCACCCAAGCCGAATTCACCGCCCGCATCCGCGCCGACTACGACAAGTACGGCAAGGTGATCAGGGACATTGGCCTGAAGGTGGAGTGAGGGCGCGGGCATCCAGCGAGGGCGCTCGGCCTCTGTACTTTTCCCGGGCGCAGCGCAGCACCTCTTGGTGGTGCGCTGCTTGACCCGGGATCGTTCCACACTCGGAGCCCGGAACGATCCCGGCTCTGCAGTGCACCGCTCCGCAAGAGCTGCGCGCTGCACTGCGTCCGGGAAAAGTTGGAAGGCTTGATTTTCGAGTCGGGGCTGCGGTGATATCCTAACCGCGAGAAGAGAGCCGCAGCCATGGAAAAGCTGTTCTTTGTTTACATTCTCGCAAACTGTGCGCGCGGCGTGTTGTATGTCGGCGTCACCGGAAACCTCGTCGGGCGGATCACGACACACAAAGCCAAGCTGGCGCCCGGATTCACCAAGGCCTACGGGGTCACGCTCCTGGTCTATTACGAGGAATACGCATCCGTCATCGAGGCGCGTGCCCGTGAGCGGACGTTGAAGCGCTGGCGCCGCGAGTGGAAGATGGCACTGGTCGAGAAAGCCAATCCGGAATGGCGCGACCTCGCAGATGAGATTGTGCCATAGCCCCCGCTGAGAGCAGGTCGAGGCTTGTGGACTTTTCCCGGGCGCAGCGCAGCACCTCTTGGTGGTGCGCTGCTGACCCGGGATCGTTTCAAACTCCGAGTCTGGAACGATCCCGGCTCTGCGGTGCAACACTCCGCAAGAGCTACGTGCTGCACCGCGTCCGGGAAAAGTATCGAGGGCTCGCGCCGCCAACACGCCCTACCTTCTGCCTGGCTCGAATTCCTGGTTGGGGAACGCCGAGGCGTCGGGGGTCTTGATGACCACGAAGCTCTGGTCGGCGGTGCTGTGGCAGGCGTTGCATCCGGCCGTTATCCGATCGAAGGATTCGGCGAACTGGCGGCTGTCGCCGGCCTTGATGGCGAGGTCGATGGTGGCGAACGGCTGCTTCAAGGCGGCATCGATCAGCTCGGAGACCGGCAAGGCCTTCCAGCGCGGAATTGTCCTGGCGATGGTGCCAAAACCCTGTTGCAGCTCCTTCAGCACATAGCCTGCCAGCACCCAGTTCTCGGCCTTGCCGGCCAGCGCGAGCTTGGCGTGGCGCGGCTGGATCAGGATGCTCATCATATCGCCCATGTTCGGCGCGAATGGCGCCGGTGCCGCATCCGCCGGATTGGGTTGTTCCTGCGCGGCGGTACGGGCCGGCAGCGTCGCCGCGCCGGCGAAGGCCGCGAGCGCGGCGAGCAGCGTGAACCGTAGCAGACGAGTGCGCATGGCGTTGAGCTCCTCCCGGTTATTGATCCACCCCGAACCTTAATGGCCGCGGCGTCACACGCCCATGAGGCCGATGATCGCGCCCATCAGCAGCAGCACGATGAGCCAGTGGCCGCCGTCGATCCAGATCAGCCGCAGATCGCGCAGCGCGAAGGTGTTGCCGACCACCAGCGTGGTGATCACGAACCCCAGCCAGCAGAACGCGCCCGACACGACACCATTGACCAAGGTCACCTGGCCGGCGCCAAGATGCGCCATCAGGCCCGCCAGCACCCAGGCCATGACCAGCTCCGCCACCAGGCAATAGATGAACGGCAGATAGGCGCCCGGCTTGCTCTTGTTCTCGTGCATTTTTTCCGGCGTCAGGCCCTGTGCCTGCGTCCAGATCTTGCCCAGGCTCGTGTACCAGATCGCGCCCGCCACCCAGGCCACGATGGCGGCGATCACGATGGCGAGATAGTTCAACCCGGCGAATGTCATTGATAGGTCCCCCCTTGCGAGGGTTCTACTTTATCCTTTCTTGCCGCCCATGTGGCAGACGATTTTCCATTCCGCGGCGGTGACGGGCTGCACCGATAGCCTCGAATACTTCACCAGCGCCATTTCCTTGAGGCGCGCCTCCGCCCTGATGGCGGCGAGCGTGACCGGCTTGGGCAGCGGCTCGATCGCCTTCACGTCGACGGCCAGGAACTTGCCCTCCTTGTCGCTCGGGTCCGGGTAGGATTCCCGGATCACCTCGACGATGCCGACGATCTGCTTCTCGTCGCCGGTGTGATAGAAGAAGGCGCGATCGCCCTTCTTCATCTCTTTCATGTGCCGGCGGGCGGTGAAGTTGCGCACCCCGGTCCAGGGCTCGCCCTTGGCGCCGCGCTCGAGCTGGTGGTCCCAGGAGTACGTTTCGGGTTCGGTTTTCAGGAGCCAGTTGGCCATCGGTCTCATCCTTCTCTGCGAAACGGACGCGTCAACAAATTCTCGATCGCCTCATCCACGCGCAGGGTGCCGTCCAGGATGGCCGCCACCGCCGTTGCGATCGGCATCTCGATGCCGGACTGCTCGGCCATCTCGACCAGCGCCGCCGCCGTGAACGCGCCTTCCGCGAGCCCGGCCGTGACGCTCGCCTGCGTGGGCGTACGGCCCTGCCCGAGCGCGATGCCGAGCGAGAAGTTGCGCGACTGCGCGCTGGAGCAGGTGAGTATGAGATCGCCGAGACCCGACAGGCCCGTCAAGGTCTCCGGCCGTGCCCCGAGCGCCCGGCCGAAGCGGAACAGCTCTGCGAAGCCGCGGGTGGTGAGGGCGGCGGCTGCGCTGGCACCGAGCGCGCGGCCAGCCACGATGCCGGCCGCGATGGCGAGCACGTTCTTGGCGGCGCCGCCGATCTCGACCCCGCGCACATCGGTCGAATGATACGGCCGGAAGGTGGCGGAGCCGAGCGCGCGCGCCAGCTCCGCCGCCAGCGGCTCTTCGCGTGCCGCCAAGGTCACGGCGGCCGGCAGCCCGCGCGCCACCTCCTCGGCGAAGCTCGGGCCCGACAGGATTGCGGGCAGTGCCGAGGGTGTGCACTCGGCGATCACCTCGGTCATGAATTTGTGGGTGCCACGCTCGATGCCCTTGGCGCAGGCGACCACCGGAATGCCGCTGGTGAGTGCCGGCGCGACGAGACGGGCGGCGGCGCGCAACTGCTGGCTCGGTACCACCAGCAGGATCGCATCCTGCCCCGACAGAGCGCCTGCCGCCGCCACCTTGATGCTGTCTTCGATGCGGATGCCGGGCAGGCGGGGGCTTGCCCGTGCCGCCGCGATCGCATCGGCGCCCGCCTGGTCGCGGCTGGCGAGTGTCACGCTGCGGCCTGCGCGCGCGAGCGCATTGGCGAGCGCGGTGCCCCAGGCACCGGTGCCGACAATCGCGATCCGCTCGAACCCCATCGGCCGGCGATCCCGTCAGGCTGGCTCGGCTGCGCTCGGCGCCGCCGGCAATTCCGGCTCGCTCGCGGCCGGCTCGTCGACCTGGGGGCGCGGCCCGCGCACCTCGGCGAGCGGCCAGCGTGGGCGTGGCGCCGTGTCGAGGGTGTCGCGCAGGCCGAGCGCGAGCCGCTCGGCGCCCGCCCAGGCAATCATGGCGCCGTTGTCGGTGCACAGCTCGGCGGGCGGCACCACCAGCGTGGTGCCGGCCTCGAAAGCGATTCGCGCCAGCACCTGGCGGATCGCCTCGTTGGCGGCAACCCCGCCGGCCGCCACCAGGGCGGTCGGGGTGCCGAAACGGGCGCGAAACATCTTCAGCCCGCAGAGCAACCGGTCCGCCACCACATCGACCACCGCCTGCTGGAACGAGGCGCACAAATCGCACACGTCCTGCGCGCTGACGGGAGCGATCTTCTCGGCCTCGAGCCGCAGCGCGGTCTTTAATCCCGACAGGGAAAAATCGGCGTTGAGCTTGCCCAGCATCGGCCGCGGCAGCGCGAAGCGGGCCGGATTGCCGGTAAGCGCCTCCTTCTCCACCTGCGGGCCGCCCGGATAGGCGAGCCCGAGCAGCTTGGCGGTCTTGTCGAACGCTTCCCCGATCGCGTCGTCCATGGTGGTGCCGAGCCGCACGTAGTCGCCGACCCCGCGCACCGCCACGATTTGCGTATGGCCGCCGGACGCCAGGAACAGGCAATACGGAAACAGCGTGCCGTTGGTGAGCCGGGCGGTGAGCGCATGGGCTTCGAGATGATTGACCGCGATCAGCGGCCGCTCGAGCACCAGCGCGATCGCCTTGGCGGTGGTGAGCCCGACGATCAGGCCGCCGACCAACCCGGGTCCGGCCGCGGCCGCGATCCCGTCGAGCTGCGCGAAGCTGCGCCCGGCCGCCGCCATGGCCTGGGTGATGATCAGGTCGAGCGCCTCCACATGCGCGCGGGCGGCGATCTCCGGAACCACACCGCCGAAGGCTGAATGCTCGGCGGTCTGCGACAGCACGATATTGGACAGAATCTTGCCGGGCCCGGCCTCGGGCCGCTCCACCACCGCGGCGGCGGTCTCGTCGCAGGTCGTCTCGATGCCGAGCACCACCATTGGAGGTCCTTAGAGCCTTGTCATCGCCGGGCATAGCCCGCAAAGACGGGCCTATACGCCCTTATGTCCCGGCGATCTCGATAGGTAAGGCACAGTGCCCACCTTAGCGAGATGGCCGGAACAAGTCCGGCCATGACAAGAGTCTATCCGATACAGTAAGTCAGAACGACCGATTATCTTGTGAGGTCCCATGGTGCAATCCTCGGCGCAATCCTCGGTCCAATCCGCCCCCGCCCTGCTGCGGATCGGCACGCGCGGCAGCCCGCTGGCGCTCGCCCAGGCCAACATGGTGCGGGCGCGGCTGGCGGCGGCGCACGGCGTGAACCAGGAGCGCATCACCCTTACGGTCATTCGCACCACCGGCGACGTGATCCAGGATCGCACGCTCGCTGACGCCGGCGGCAAGGGCCTCTTCACCAAGGAGATCGAGGAGGCGCTCATCGCCGGCAGCATCGATCTCGCGGTGCATTCCGCCAAGGACATGCCGACCGTGCTGCCGGACCCATTGACCATCGCGGCGGTGCTGCCACGCGAGGATGCGCGCGACGTCTTCATCAGCCGCGCCGCCAAGACGCTGCAGGAATTGCCTGCCGGCGCCGTGGTAGGAACCGCGTCGTTGCGGCGGCAGGCGATCGTGAAACGGCTGCGGCCGGATCTCGCGGTGGTGCCAATTCGCGGCAATGTCGACACCCGGCTGCGCAAGCTCGACGAGGGCGTGGTGGACGCCACTTTGCTGGCGCTTGCCGGCCTCAAGCGGCTGGGGCTGACCCACGCGCTCACCAGCATCTTCCCGATCGACGAGTTCCTGCCCGCGGTCGGGCAGGGCATCGTGGCGATCGAGACGCGCCAAGATGACAGCGCGACCCGCACGCTGCTCGACGCCATCAATCACGCCGAGACTGCTACGGCGCTAGCGGCCGAGCGGGCTTTCCTGGCGGTGCTCGACGGCTCCTGCCGCACCCCGATTGCGGGCCATGCGGTCATCACGGCGGGGCGGCTGCGCTTGCGCGGATTGATCGCGAAGCCGGACGGCAGCGAATCGTTCGAATGCAGCCGCGAAGGCCTGCCCGGCGAGGCGGTGGCGCTCGGCCATGATGCCGGTGCCGAACTCAAGCGCCGCGCGCCCGCCGATTTCCTCACAGCCGTGTGATCCGTGCGGCTCCTGGTCACCAGGCCGGAACCCGATGCGGAACGTACCGCGGCGGCGCTGCGTGATGCCGGCCACCAAGTGGAGATCGCGGCGCTGCTGCGCATCGAGCCAATTCCGGGCGTGGAGCTCGGCCCCGGTCCCTGGTCGGCCGTGGTGGTGACCAGCAACAATGCGCTGCGCGCGCTCGAGTCGCATCCGCGCCGCGCCGCGCTTCTTGGGCTGCCGCTGTTCGCGGTCGGCCGGCGCACCGCGGCTACGGCCCGCGCGGCCGGTTTTCTTGATGTGACGGCGGCCGGCGGCAATGTGCAAGAATTGGTGCGGTACCTGCGCGAGCAGGCGGGCCGCGAGCCGCTGCTCTATCTCGCGGGGCATGATCGCAGCCACGATCTCGCCGCTGATCTGGCAGCCGATGGGCGGATCGTTTCCACCGCGGTGGTCTACCGCGCCGTCAAGCTCAAGCAATACCCGCCCGCCGTCGCGGCGGCGCTTGCGGCCGGCTCGATTGACGGCGTGCTGCACTTCTCACGCCGCAGCGCGCAGGCCTATCTTGATTGCGCGCGTGCGGCCGGTCTGCTCGATCAAAGCCTGGCGCCGGCGCACTACTGCGTGTCGCCCCAGGTCGCCGAACCGCTGCTGGCGGCCGGCGCCAAGCATGTCCACGTCGCGTCGCGCCCGGAGGCGGGCGCGCTCGTCGCGCTGATTGAATCGGGGTCATAGGCGCGCGCGGACTTTGTACTTTTCCCGGACGCGGTGCAGCGTGTAGCTCTTGCGGAACGGTGCACCGCAGAGCCGGGATCGTTCCACACTCAGAGCCTGGAACGATCCCGGGTCAGCAGCGCACCACAAAGTGATGGTGCGCTGCGCCCGGGAAAAGTCCAGTGGTCGTGCCTGAGCCGGGGCCGGGCCAGGGAAATCTTTCGATTGCCGCCGTGCTCGCGCCTTCCTATTTGCTAAAATGACGCCCTCATCGGGCGAATCGCTCAAGGAAAACCGCATGGCCGACGAAACGCCGCCTCCCCCGGGAGCCCCGGGGCAGCCCGAACGGCGGCGCCCGGCGCCGACCATCGATCTCAAGGCCACCGAGGTCGCGAGCGAGCCGGTGGCGGGCGCCGAGCCCTCGGGTTCCGGGCCGCCCGGACCGCCCCCGGACCAGGATGCCGCGGCGAGCATGCCGCCCAAATCGGCGGCGCCCCGGTCCGCCGCCCTGGCGGCCATGAGCTGGCCGCTGGTCGGTGCCGGCCTGGCGGCTGTGATCCTCACCTTAGGGATCGCCTGGATGGTGGCGTTCGGCACCGGCGGCGATTCGAGCGCGACCGAGGCCCGGGTTGCGCAATTGGAGCGGCAGGTTGTCGATCTCGCCGGCCGGACGCCCGCCAATGCTACCGGCGACTTGGCGAGCCGGCTGCAAAAGCTCGAAGCCCAAGTAACCCAGCAGGCCAAAGTGGTGGCAGCGCCGTCGCCGGACCCGGCGCTGACCAATCGCGTCGCCAGCCTCGAAGCGCAGCTCAAGTCACAGAACGAGACGCTGAGCGCGCTGCGGCAGCGTAACGACAGCGCGGCCGCCGCCAATGCGGCGGCGCTCAACGACATCAATCAGCGGCTGGCGCGCCAGGACCCGCCGGCCGGGCAATCGGGCGAGACCGCGCAAGCCGCGGCCGCCAATGCGGCCACCATCGCTGCCCTGGCGAATCGCCTCGACGCTCTCGAAGCCGACGCCAAGACGACCGAGACGGCGCTCGCCGCCGAGGTCGCCAAGCGCGACGCCGAGAGCTCCGACGATCATGCCGTGCGCATCGCCGTCACCGCCGCAGCCCTCACGGCCGCGGTCGAGCGCGGCCGTCCATTCGCGGCCGAGCTCAAGGCGGCGCAATCGCAAGGTCCCGATCCGAGTGCGCTGGCGCCGCTCGAAGCTTTCGCCTCAACCGGCGTGCCGAATGCCAATGCGCTGGTGCGCGAGCTCACCAGCCTGGAGCCGGCGCTGCTGCAGGCCGCTGGCGTGCGGTCCTCCGAAGGCGGCCTGCTGGAGAAGCTGCAGGCCAATGCGGAGCGGCTGGTGCGCATCCGGCCGATCGAGGAGGTTCCGGGGGACGATCCGGCGGCGGTGATTGCGCGCATCGAGGTCAAGGCGGTGCACGGCGATCTGCCGGGCGCGCTCACCGAGCTCGGCAATCTTCCGGCCAACGTGCGGGCGCCGGCGCAGCCCTGGATCGCCAGGGCGCAGGCGCGCGCCGCCGCGCTCGCCGCCAGCCGCGCTTTCGCCGCCGATGCGCTGGCGGCGCTCGCCCGGCCGTCCCGTTGAGGCGGCCGTCGCGATGATTCGTGTCGTCATCTTTCTGGTCGCCATCGGGGTTCTGGCGCTCGGTGCCGCTTGGCTCGCTGATCGGCCCGGCGAGGTCGCGATCACCTGGCAGGGCCTTCGCATCGAGACGTCGGTGGCCATGCTGGCGATCGCGGTCGGCCTGGTGGCGGCGCTCGCGGTCGTGGCCTGGTCGATCTTGCGGGCGATCGTGCGCTCGCCTGGGGCGCTGCGGGAGCGCATGCGCCTGCGCCGCAGCCGGCGCGGCTATCTGGCGCTGTCGCAGGGCCTCATCGCGGTCGGCTCGGGGGACGCTCGCGCGGCCCGCAAGTTCGCCGACGAGGCGCTGCGCATCGCGCCCGCCGAACCCTTGACGCTGCTGCTCACCGCCCAATCCGCGCAGCTCTCCGGCGATCGGGTGGCGGCCGAGCGCACCTTCAAGGCGATGGCGCTGCGCGATGACACCCGTTTGTTCGGGCTGCACGGACTGTTCGTCGAGGCGCGGCGGCGCAACGATCCGGCGGCCGCGCGGCTCATCGCCGAGGAGGCGGCGCGCGATGCCGCGGCGCCGGCCTGGGCCGGCCATGCGGTGCTCGACTTCCGCTGCGCCGAAGGCGACTGGACCGGCGCGCTCGATCGGCTGGACCGCAACCAGAAGAGCGGCCTCGTCGACAAGGCCGCCTATGCGCGCCAGCGCGCCGTGCTGCTGACCGCACGCGCGCTCGCGGCCGAGCCGACCAATCGTGCCGAGGCGCGTACCTTGGCGCTCGCCGCCGTCCGGCTCGCCCCTACCCTGGTGCCGGCGGCCGCGCTCGCCGGCCGCCTGCTCGGCGAGGCCGGCGAGTTGCGCCAGGCCACCCGTCTCATCGAGACCGCCTGGAATGCCAATCCGCACCCCGATCTTGCCGACACCTATGCGCATCTGCGGCCGGGCGATTCCGCCCGCGACCGGCTCACCCGGGTGCAGGCGCTGGCGCAGAAATCCCCCGGTCACCCGGAGGCCGCCTTGGCGGTCGCGCAGGCCGCGCTCGATGCGCGCGAATTCGCCATCGCGCGCGCCGCGCTCGCTCCGCTTGCCTTGGCCCCGACCCAGCGCGCCGCCCTGCTGCTCGCCCGGCTGGAGGAGCTCGAGCACGGCGACGAAGGCCGCGCCCGCGAATGGATGACGCGCGCCGTGCGGGCGCGCCGCGACCCGGCCTGGACCGCCGACGGCCTGGTGTCGGACCGCTGGATGCCGGTATCCCCGGTCACCGGCCGGCTCGACGCCTTCGTCTGGATGGAGCCGCTCGCGCGGCTGCACGGCAGCGGTGGCGGCGACGTGATCGAGGCCGGCGAGGAACCAGCCGCGATCGCGGCCCCGCTCGCGCCTGCGGCCACGCCAGAGCCGGAAATTGCCATGACGGCTACGGCGGCGGCTCAGCCGCCGATGTCCGCGGCACCCGCGCCCGCGGCGCCCGAACCGGCCCGCTCCGAAGCGTCCGCCACGCCGGCCCCGGGCATCCGTAACGCCGCCCCGGCGCCGGCGGCGAATTTCGAGAAGCTGATCCCGCTCCTGCACGCCCCGGACGACCCGGGCCCCGATGGCGAGCCACCAACCGATCCGCTCCCCGACCCGCCGCCACCCCAGCCCAACGGCTGGGACCGGCTGTTGGCGCTGTTCCGGTGACAGGGCGTTGGCCGGCCATCCTCGCGTTGGGGCGGCCCTTGTGGCCGCCCTATCGGAATCGGTGCGGGCGCCCACGAGGGGCGCCCCTACGCGACCTGCCGCAAGGCTATGCGAGGCCCCGGCTGCCGTTCTTGCCAAGGCGAGCCGCAGCCGATATCAGGAGCCCCGAAATCCGCCGCAATAGCTCAGCTGGTAGAGCACGTCATTCGTAATGACGGGGTCGGGGGTTCGAATCCCTCTTGCGGCACCACTAACCTGGACGGACGATCGGGAGCCGAGGATGCTTCAAGCCAAACCAGCCTCGCGTCCCCAGCCGCTCGACGATCGCCGCAAGCGGCTGCTGCAGATCATCAAGGCTGAATCGCTGCTGACCGGCGCGCAGTTCACGCTCGCATCGGGGCAACGCAGCGGTTTCTTCTTCGACATGAAGAAGACGATGTTCCATCCCGAAGGTGCGGCGCTGATCGGCGACATCATCTTCGAGATGATCGCCGACGATACGGACGTGCAATACATCGGCGGGCTGGAGATCGGCGCCATTCCGATGGCGGTGAGCGTGGCGGCGCGCAGCTGGCCGACCCGTCCGATCAACGCGTTTTTCGTGCGGAAGGCTCCGAAGGACCATGGCGCGATCAATTTGATCGACGGCCAGTTCCGCCCAAACTCGAAGGTCATTCTGTTCGAGGACGTCACCACCACCGGCGGCTCCGTGATGAAGGCCGTGAGGGCGGTCCGCGACCAGGGCTGCACCGTCAAGAAAATCCTGACCATCGTGGATCGCGAAGAAGGTGCGACGCAGAACCTGAAGAAGGAAGGTTTGGAGCTGGTGGCGGTGTTCACCATGGCTCATTTCAAGGATTGATGCACGGCAGCGGCGAGCACGATCGCGGGCGCCGGGCAAGCCTATCTCTCCTCCTCTGGGCTAGCATCAGCAGACAACTTCAATATGTTACGCCTTTAGGGACGCACTGCATTTCACTCCTTCTCCCCTGCGGGGCGAGGGAGTGAAACGCCGTGCCTGCTCAACAAATGGCAGGCCTTCCATAACCTTGCCCTCGAACGAACACAGGCATTTTCCAATTGCCGCACCGTGGCTGCTAACATCGGCACCCGCGGAGTTGCCGCAAGGCTCGAGGCGTCATGTACAAGTTGATAGGGCTCATCCTGGCGGCGATACCGGTCATTCTCTTCCTGCGGTCCATCTTCACGGCGCTGCCGAAGAAGCGGTCGCAGGCCGTGTCCAATTTCAAGAAGCAGGTCGACTATCTGGTCTGGGGGATACTGTTCCTGATCGGATGTGAAGTTGTCTATTTGATCGTGACGCTCATTCGGGACTAGCCGCAGAGCCGGCTCGGTCCTGACACATCCGTTCCCGTGGCATTTGGCCAGGCAACGGGGCCCCCTGCGCCTCCCGCCCACAATCGATCAACGCGTGATGGCCAGCACATCGCGGGCGCGCCGCGCCGCCTAGGCTCTCGATCATCGAAGAGCGATCCCCGCTCTTCCGCGAACAGAGAGAAGTGTCATGAACATCACGATGAAGACGTTATCCGCCCTGACGATCGCGACCGCGGCTCTTGTGGCCACCACGCTGCCGGGCAGCGCGCTCACGTATACCAAGGGCACATTCACCGGCCTCGGCTATCATCCCGCCCAGCCGACACAACCCAAGCTGCCGCCGGCCGCGACGAATCTCGGGTCCCGGCTGCACGGGCCGTTCAAGTGCCTGGTGTGCGAGCTTCCGAAGCCGCAGCCGGGCCCGCGCCCCGATCCCGACGGTGGGGACCATGAGCATGGCTGGCATCATTGGCATGGCGGCCCCGAGATCGTGGTCGAGGGTATTCCGGAAGCGACTGTTGTCGCCGCTCCGGCCGCCAGCGCCCCGGTTCGCATGTCTGCCCCGGTCCAAAGCGCCCCGGCTCGCGTTTCCGCCCCGGCCCCGCAGGCCGAGCCGTGCAACTGCCTGACCAAGCAGAGCCTGCCGGACGGCAGCGTGCTGTTCCAGGACATCTGCACCAAGGAGAGCGCCATCGCCGCGCCGCAGGCCGTCGGAGCTCGTTAGTGCCGGAAAGCCGTATGCGACCCGCACTGACAAACGCACCGTCCCTCAAACGAGGCCGCCCCAGCAGGCGGCCTCGAATTCTCTTGTGCCGGCGGTGGGCGCCCGGCGAGAAGAGGTCATGATATGATCGACATGTTGGACGCAAACCCCCTTGAGGCACCGATGCTCAAGCGCGCAGCTATTCTGGCCCTCGTGATTTGCGCGCCTTGTGCGTCGGCGCAGAACGCGCCTGCACCGGCGTTGCAACGCATCGATTACAACGATCTGTGTGTGACCAATGGCGCCGTTTCGAAGCTGCCGGGCGGCCGGCTCGCGATCGCTACGCCGAGCTCGCGGGCTGTCGTTCGCGCCGAACCGGAGCGCGCCGCGGACCAGGTCGCGGAAATCCGCTTCCGCTATTTGGGGCCCACGCCAAGCAGCAAACCCTTGGCCTCCGGCGAGTTGCGGCGGCAGATCGGTCTCAAGCTGCGGGCGCAGGACACCTGCAACCTGCTCTATGCCATGTGGCACATCGAGCCGGACGCCAGGATCGCGGTGTCCATCAAGCGCAATGCCGGCATGGATACCCACGCCCAGTGCGGCGCCGGCGGCTACGTGAATTTCAAGTCGGAAGAGCGCGGCGACCTGCCGCCGATACGGCCCGGCGAAGCCCACACGTTGCGCGCCGAGCTGCACGGCAATGATTTGACGGTGACGGCCGACGGCAAGGTGGCATGGCAAGGCGGTTTCGGAAACGAACTGCCGCCGCTTTCCGGGCCGCCGGGACTGCGCACCGACAATGGGCGGTTCGAGCTTGAATATCTTGCCGACGGTCCGACAAAATCGCTGGTTCAGGTTCAAGCGCGCCGCGCCCCGTCGGGTCCGGGCCGATGCGAGATATCCGACGGCGATTGATCCGCCGGAGCGTGATCGCTCCCGGCGGCCTTGAATCTCGTGCAGGCATTCATTCGTCGACCGGGTGATGCCCAACACATCGCCGGCGTACCGTGCCGACTACCCTCCTGATCAATCGAAGGGCGATGACCGCTCTTGCAGTGCCTCAGGAGAGACGACCATGACCGCCATGAACAAGCTGATCCTCGCGCTCGCCATGGCGGCGACTGCGACTATCAATCTTGCCGCCGGCGCCCCGGCGGCGGCCAGGGAGCGAGGCCGAATGCCGGCCTACAGTGAAGGGTTGTGGAAGGAGCCGACGAAGCCGGCTACCGCGGTCGAGCCGCCGGCCGCGGCCCGCGGTCCCGGCATCAGGACCGAGCCGGTCCAAGGCCTCGCGCCCAAGCCGCCGGTCCTCCCGTCAATTTCCCGGTAACCGTAATGGCCAAGCTGGTCCGGTACCGCCCGCGGATCCCCATGTTGGCACCGGTCGGGCGGTTAATGTACACGTATCGCAGGCTTCTGCGTCACCGCCCGCGGCCGAATGAGGTGAAGGCCTCAGGCTGGGAGCCGAACCGCGAAGTCGGGTTACCGGCCGGTCAAACCATGCGACGAACGTTGACAGTTATTCTGGCATCGGATGTGGCAGGCTACAGCCGGCTTGTTGCCGACAATGAAGAGGATACGGTCCACCGGTTCCAGCAAGCCGCGATCGCCTTCGCCGATCAGGTGGGCAAGCATCATGGCCGCGTCTTCAACACTGCCGGCGATGCGATTCTCGCCAAGTTCGACAGTGCGGTCGACGCCACCCGCTGCGCGATCGATATCCAGAACGCCAACAATGCGGAGAATGTCGCGCTTCCGCCCGAGAGGAAGTTGCTGTTCCGGATCGGCATCGCCATCGGGGATGTCCTGGTTTCCGAATCCGGCGACCTGCTCGGCGACGGCGTCAATATCGCGGCGCGGCTTGAGGGCATCGCAGAGCCCGGCGGCATCTGCATCTCGGACGAGGTTCGGGTGCATGTGCACAACAAGATCGAGCTCGGCGCGGTCGATCTCGGAGAGCAAAGCCTCAAGAATATTCCTCGCCCCGTGCGCGCGTTCCGGCTCTCGGCCGACCCGCAAGCCCCGCCCGCGCGGCCTGCCAGGCCGCCGCACCGGTTCACCCTTGGGATTGCGCCGGCCTGGGCCGCCTCCGGACTGGCGCTTTTGATCCTCGCGATCTCGGCCGTCTTCATCGGAGCGCAGCGCCCTTCCTCGCAGCCGCAGCCGGCGCAAACCACGATTCTGGCGAGCGCGGACCAGCCCTTCGATGCCGGCAGTGTTCCGATGGTCACCGACCGGGTGCGCGACAGCCTTTCGAACTATGCGCAGGAACCGAATTTCAAGGCGATCGCGATCTCGCGTATCGGATGGGGAGTGGCGAGCGGCGCTTCCGATCTCGCAAGCGCCGAACGCGACGCGCTCGATCGATGCAAGAAGCGCGACCAGAAGGGCGATTGCCGGCTGTATGCCGCCGGCAGCGACGTGGTGTGGCAGCGGACGCCGCTTCCCGGCCCGGCCGATCTGCACGAGCCGCTCGACCTGCCGCTCGTTCCGGCTGATCTCGGCGGCATCACCGGCGTGCATTCGGTGGCGGCGTTCGAGGCTTACCTCAACCTGAAAGACCACAAGGCGATGGCGATCAGCGAGACCGGATTCTCGACCATGGGGGATCGACCGAGCCAGAAGGAAGCGATCAGGCTCGCGGTCGAGCGCTGCTCCGACTTTTCGCGGGCGCCGTGCCTGCTGGTGTCCATCGACGGCTTCTTGACGATCAAGATCCCGCACATCTACCAGGCCAAGCATCCGTACACCCTGGCCGGCGACAGCGAGATGTCGGAAGCCGACAAGCGGCGCATCGGCGAGATCTATGGCGGGAAGGACTGGCGGGCGCTGGTGAAGGGGGGACCCAACCATTGGTATGCGGTCAAGGAAGCAGAGTCGGAAGCGGCCGCCGTCGAGCAGGCCTTGGGGGCCTGTCGCAAAGTCGAGCAGCAGTGCACACTGCGGGCGATCGGAAGCTTTCGGGTTGATGCAAAGCCCTGACATCGCGAGGATCGAGTGCCGGGAGAACCATGAAACAGCAGCCACATCCATCGGACAACGTGCTGTCGGCGCTGCCGGCCGACCTGCTGGGCAATCTGTTCGCCAAGGGGCGGGCGGTGGCGCTGGCGGCCGACCAGACCCTGTTTCTTCCGGGCGATCCCACCGACGGCTGCTACCGGGTCGACGAGGGCCTGCTCAAGGTCAGCGTGGTCACGCCCGCGGGCGGCGAGCGCATTCTCGCCATTCTGGGAGCCGGTGCCATGATCGGCGAGCTGTCGATGATCGACGGATCGCCGCGCTCCGCCCTGGTCACCGCGCTGCGACCCTCGCGGCTGACCTTCATCAGCCGCGCCGCGTTCGAGACCTTTGCGCGTGACAATCCGGACGTCTACCGGCACGGCATGATGCTGCTGGCGCGGCGCCTGCGCGAAACCAACGACGCCCTGGCGGCGACGACCTTCATGTCGCTGCGCGGACGGGTGGCGCGCGCGCTGCTGAGCCTGGTCGAGGCGTTCGGCAACCCGGTCGGAGGCGGGCGCATCGTGGTGCGCCAGAAGGTCACCCAGAGCGAGCTCGCCGCCATGGCCGGCATCGCCCGGGAGAATGTCAGCCGGATCCTGACGGAATGGACGCGCCGCTCGATCGTGAGCCGCCATGCCGGCTATCACTGCATCGAAAGCAAGGCCGCGCTCGAGCGCGAGGCCGAAATCTGATTGGAGGCGCCCGTTGGTCGGGCGCCTCGGGGGTGTGCATGCGGCTCACGGTGGTTGGATCGGGGGATGCCTTCGGCTCCGGCGGCCGATTCAACACCTGCTTCCAGGTGGAATCGGCAAGCGCAACGGTATTGATCGATTGCGGCGCCTCCTCGCTGGTTGCCCTCAAGGCGCGCGGCCTCGATCCCGACCGTCTAGACGGCGTCATTCTCTCTCACCTGCATGGCGATCACTTCGGCGGACTGCCGTTCCTGCTCATGGACGCCCAGCATTTGAGCCGGCGCCAGCGTCCATTCCTGGTTGCCGGGCCACCCGGCACGCGGGCGCGGCTCGCGGCGGCACTCGAGGTTCTGTTTCCAGGCTCGGCCGCGACCAGGTGGCGATTCCCTTGGGAGGTGATCGAGATCGAGCCGGGCGAGCCACGCGATATGCTCGGGTTTCGGGTGGTGACCGCGGAGGTTCTCCACCCCTCGGGCGCGCCCTCGACCGCTCTGCGTCTCTCCGATGGCGGCGCAACGCTCGCCTATTCGGGCGACACCGAATGGACCGATGTCCTGCTGCCGATCGCCGATGGCGTCCAGCTCCTGATCATAGAATGCTCGGGTTATGCGGGCCGCATCCCCTATCATCTGACCTGGGAGATTCTGGCGCCGCGACTGCCCGACCTGGGCGCGCAACGCATCATGATCACGCACATGAACCCGACGGTCCTTGCCCATCTCGACGAGATCAGGGCGGCCGGCGTGCTCGTCGCGGCCGATGGGGATGTGATCGACCTTTGAGCCGGATCACCAGTAACGTCCGGTGCCGCCGATGACGAGCGTGAGAACTCCCAACAGCAGATTGATCGCCACGATGATGCGGATTTGATTGAGGCTCTTCGCCGCCTCGGGCAGCGCGGCGCGGTCGACCGCATCGCGAAAGCGCCGCCAAGGGGCGAAGATCAGATGCAGGAACAGCAGCATCATGACGATGCCGGTGGTCGCCATGATATTGATGTAGGCAGGGGCGCTGGCGGGCCGCTCGAACAGGAGGACGATCAATGCCAGCCCACTCGCCAGCAGGGCCAGGATGCTGACGCCGACCCAGGGCAGGAAGCGGGCGAACACGCGCCGCCACAGCGCCAGCCGCACCGGCGGGTCGAGCGCGCCCGCCGCCGGCCGCAGCATCGTATAGGCGAACGCCATGCCGCCGACCCAGAACACGGCGGCCAGAAGATGAATACCCAGCAGCAGCACGATCAAAAGCATCCTCGCCCCTTTCGTGAGCGCACGTTGTCGTCAATCTCGCGCGCGATGTCTTGTTGTGCCATTATGGCGATCATATCTAAGGCTGGCGGTCATCGGAGCTTCAAAATGGGCGGGATCAAATTCGTCAGCGCCTCCTTCGCTGCGATCTTGCTGGCGCTGTCGTGCCAACCGACCATGGCGCAGGGCGAGCTGCAGATCGAGCCGCATCCTTTCGACAGCCTGATGTCGCCCTACCCGCTGGGACCGCTGCAGAAATTTGGCGACCGTGCTCCCGGGAGCGCGGCCGAGATCACGCGATTTGCGCAAACACCGCGGCCGCCGCAGGCTCACGTGACCCGAAACAAGCAAGCGCAGCGGCGGCCAACCCCGGTCTCCGAATCGCGGCAGGCTGCTTTGCGCAGCGTTGCGCCGCAACATGAGCGGCAACGCGGCCCGGCGGCGTTGGGTCCGCTGTTTTCGCTGGCGCCCAGAACCGGCGAGCGCCTTCCCATGAAGCCCTTCTGCTTCCCCTCCTCGACCCTCCATCTCCAGCAGAATCCGGCCGACAATTGCTACGTCGGAGCGACGGCTGTCAGGGGACGCTTCGAGGAGCTGCTCGGAGAGTGAACGCTGCGTGCCGGTACGGGACGCCGGCCGCGTTAGCTGCGGTCGCCGAGTCCCCTTAGGGGTAACTCCCTATTTCGCTTACGTTAACCATTCCGATTTAAGTCGAAATGCCGGAACCATTCGCCCGGCAGAGACTTATGCCGAGTAGGGCAAAGGGGTATCTCAAATGAATTTCCGGCTTTCAGCATCGATCGGAAGATCGATGGGTCTCATCCTGCTTACGACTCTGGTGCTGCTCGGTGGCAGCCGCGCCGGCAACGCCGCCAGCGGGCGTCAGATCGACGGCGAGGTCAACGTCACGCTCGACCGGCTCTATCGCCACGTCCCGGGAGGCCGCGAGCTTGCCAGCAGGGCAGCCGCCATCTTGGTGTTCCCGACCGTCGTCAAGGCCGGGATCGGCATCGGCGGCGAATATGGCGAGGGGGCGCTGCGGATCGGCGGCAGCACGGCGGGATATTACAACACCGCGGCGGCATCCTTCGGCTTCCAGCTCGGCGCCGAGGCACGCTCCATCATCATCATGTTCATGACGCCCGATGCGCTCGAGAACTTCCGGCGCGCCCGCGGATGGAAGGTCGGGGTCGACGGCTCGGTCACCATCATCACGATCGCGGCCGGTGCCGCCATCAACACCGAAAACATCACCAGCCCGGTGGTCGGCATCGTCCTCGACTCCGCCGGGCTCATGTACAATCTGACGCTCGAAGGCTCGAAGATCAGCCGCATCAGCCGGTAGCCAGGAGCGCCACCCCCCGCTCGTCCCCGCGAAAGCGGGGACCCAGTCTCTCGCGAAGAAGAGCGAGATTCCACCGCCTCGGGCACCAATCTTGATCTGTTTCGAATTGTGCCAAAGCCTGGGTCCCCGCGTCCGCGGGGACGAACGGATGTGGCTGCGCTGCCGCATCCAATTCAGGCTCGCCATTGCCTTAGTAGCCGCCGACGCCTGCGAAGATGCCGTCGTCGATGGGCACGAAAACCTCCTCGAGAGATGCCAGGCGATCGGTCAAGCCCTGCGCATGCGTATAGCGCATCGCGGTCTCGAGATTTTTGCGGTTGGCGGCACCGAGCCCATAGGCCCAAGGGTCGGGACCCAGGATGGCGGTCTGCTCTTCGGCGGCGCTGGTGTTCCAGGCTTGCGGGAGCACGCGCGGATTGCGCAGCCGCTCGTAGGCGACCTGCTTCGACTGGTTGAAGGCGTAGGCCAGATTGGCCGGAACCCAAGGGTGCTGCTCGACGATCGATTGCCGGATCATGATCACATGCATGATCGGGAAAATCCCGGTCTGCCGGTAGTAGTCGATCTCCAACGATTTGAAATCGGGAAACAACCGCGCCACCCGCTTGTCGCCCCTGATGAAGGGTGCCGGGAAGCTCGGCGCCAGCATGGCGTCGATCTCGCCCGCCGCCAGCATGTCGTCGAGCGATTTTCCGGGGGCGAGCGTCTCGATCCTCAGCCCCGGCGGCGGCGTGAAGGGAACTTCGTCGAGCCGCGGCACAACCCAAATGGCGTCACGGTGCGGCAAGCCGAAGAATTCCTCCAGCAGGCCGCGCAGCCAGACGCAGGCCGCGGGCTGAAAGCCGCCATAGCAGCCGATGCGGCGGCCGCGCAGATCGCCGGCTTGCGTTATTCCCTTGCTGGTGTTGACGAACACGAAGCCGTGGCGGAAACGCCGGTGCGGATAGATCGGAAGCGCCACATAGGGATGGCCGCGCTCGCGCGCCACGAAATAGGCGCAGGCGTTGAACTCGCCCAGGTCGCACTCGGCATTGCGCGCCAGCCGCCAATGGCGGTCGCGCGACGCCGAATTGGTCAGCACGGTGAGCGCGATGCCGTCGGGCTCGACCAGCCCCTGCGTCAACGGGCGCGTGATCTCGTAGTCGCCGCATGTCAGCGTCAGGGAGAGCTTGGTCGCCACGTTGGTTCCTTTCGTGCTCTGCAGCGCGATAGCGGCAGAACCATTACCTGCCGGGGAGAAACTGCTCGGTGCAATATTTCGTCAGGTCGGGCTCCTGGTCGATCAGGTGCAGATCCACGAACGAGCGCTGGATGGTGGCGAGCGCGCGCGGATCGAACCGGCCGGTGTCCGAGAACATCGGCATCACCAGATCATATTGCTTCTCCTCGACCGGAATCGAGAAATTGGTCCGCTCGCGCGACATCCGCACGGTCTCGTCCCGGTGCGCGCGCATGAACGCGATGGCGTCGAACCAGCCCTTGAGGAAGCGCTGCACCGCATCGGGGTTCTGCTGCGCCAGCTGAGCCGAGGCGTAGATGGTATGGATCATGAAGTCCCTGACGATGTCGGAGGCGGGAAACAACAGCCGCCCCCGCTTCGCCTCGGCGAGCTGCAAGCCGAGCGCCGACGAGCTCACCACCGCATCGATCTGCCCGGTCACCAGCGCGGCCACCTGGTTCGGCAATTCCGCCCCCACGGTCACGTAGGTCAGGCTGTCGGCATCCCAGCGCTTCTGGCGCGCCAATTCGCGCATCAGCCATTGGGTCAGCGAATTCACCGTGGAGATGCCGATGCGCTTGCCTTTGAGGTCGTCGGCGGTCTGTGCGGGTGAATCATAGGGCACCACGACGCCGAGCAGCAGCGGCGGGCCGGCCATGCTGGCCACCGCGATCTCGGGGACGCCCTTCACCAGGAATATGAGATCGGTGCCCGATCCGAGCCCGATATCGAGGCTGCCGGCCGTCATGGCCTGGTGCAGCTTGGCGCTCCCGTTGAGCGTCACCTCCTCGACCTCGATGCCATATTTCGCAAAGAAGCCGTGCATGATGCCGAGCCGCAGCGGAAGGAACGAAAAGGACTGCACCGAGGGATTGCCCACCCGGATCTTGTCGGGGGGCGCCGGCTGGGCGGCGAGCCGCAGCGGCGCCGCCATCGGCCCGGCGACCGCCGCGCTACCGAGCAGCATGATGAGATCGCGGCGCTTCATTCGATCACCCCGGCGGCATCGCGGTGATATCGCAGCGCAGACGCAATGTGCTTGTCAATCCGCCGTTTCAGCGATTGGCGCGCGGCGGCGCGGCGAAAATGGTGTCGCCGCTCAGTCGCGGTCCGGCGCGCCGAGCGGAAACAAGGGACGATAGGGTCGCGCCTCATCCACCGCCCTGGCAAACGACGGACGTTGCAGCAGCCGGCGCCGATAAGCGTGGACATTCTTGAAAGCCGCACCGATCGGGTGGGTCCAGTCGGCGTAGAACAGCGCGGGGGCGGCCGCGCAATCCGCCAGGCTGAAGGCGTCGCCAGCCGCCCATTCGCGCCCGGCCATCGCGTGGTCGAGCCAGCCATAGGCGGTATCCAGCATGGCGCGCGCCTCTGCGACGCCCAAGGGGTCGCGATCGGCCGGTGCGCGCATGCGGTCGAACACCATCCTGCCCTGCGGCGTCATGACGTAGTTGTCGAAGAAGCGATCCATCATGCGCACGTCGAGCGCGGCGCGGGCGTCCTGCGGGATCAGCCGTACCGGCCCCGGATGGCGCAGCCCGAGATGCTCGATGATGATGCTCGCCTCCAGCACCGGGCGGCCGTCGTCCACCAGTACCGGAAAACGCTTGAGCGGCCAGAGCGCCGCGAGCTCGGCCATTGCCGACGGGTCGTCCGGCCCGAGCATGCGGAACTGGAACGGCGTCGCGTTCTCGTAGAGCGCGATCAGCACCTTCTGACAGTAGGACGAGAAGGGGTGTGCATAGAGCTTGATGGTCATGCCGGCTCCGGTGATCGACGGCGCAAAGGGCGCAAGCTTGCCGGCTGGCCCGGCGGAGGGCTATCGATCGACGGGGACTTCCCGCTCGATCTCGGTCCCGCACTTCGGGCACAGATAGGTGATGTCGTCGGCTACATGCCGGTCGGCATCGTCGGTGAGGGGCGAGATCATGCTGATGATCATCGGGCTGGCGCAGCTCGGGCATCCCGGAATTGCCGGGGAGGAAGTCGCGGGTGAGATATTCATAGGTAATCTTTGCGCCTTTCCCTAAGCTCGAGCGTAGTTGGCTCGCTCGGGGGGCCGGACGCGCCGCTCGCGGATCGCCCTGCAGAGGCCTATTGTCGGATTGCGCTCGAAGGAAGGCATCCGGAACTTCGATCGCCCCGCCCCGCCCCCCGCCAGCCACCCCGGCAGGAGCCTCCGTGTCCTCAGATCAAACCGGCGGTCTGCCGGCCAGCCAATCGGGCTTTCGGTCCCACCCACGATGGGGGACGCCCGACGCCGAGATTCTCGCATCCGTATTCCTCCTGGGCGCGGCGCTGGTCATCGGGCTCGCCACGGTCGGCGATTACGGCATCACCGTCGATGAGTTCAATGCCGACGATTACGGTCCCAAGTCGTTGGCCTGGTACACCAGCGGCTTCACCGACCGCTCGAGCTTCGAAACCGTCGAGGACACGCTTTGGTACTACGGCCCCTGGTCCCATATCCTGATCGCCGTCGTGCAATCGTTCGGGCTTGCCGATCATTGGACCGTTCGACATGCCGTGACCTTCGTGACTGGCCTCGCCGCCCTCGCGGCGCTCCTGCCGATCGGCCGGCTGGCGGTCGGCCGCTGGGCCGGCCTGACCGCCATCGGCCTATGCCTGACCACCGGATATTTCTACGGCAACCTCTTCTTCACGCCGATCGATGTGCCGTTTCTGCTCGCCATGATGTGGGCGACGCTCGCCGTCATCGCACTGGCGGGGCGGGTGGTGCCGTCGTGGCCCGCGACCATCGGGGCCGGGCTGCTGACCGGATTTGCGATCGCGACGCGCTCGTCCGGCCTCATCACCCAGGTCTATCTCATGATGGCGATGGGCCTGTGCGCCATCGAGGCGCTGGTGCGGCCCGGGCCCAAAGTCAGCGATCTCATGCGGATCGCGGCCCGCGCCGTTTGCGCGCTCGCGCTCGGATGGGTGACCGCCTTCGTGCTGTGGCCCTGGCTGCAGATCGGCAATCCGTTCGCGCAGTTCAAGGTTGCCTTCGAGCTGTTCGCCAATCATCCCAACTCGTTCGAGATGGTGGCCTGGGGCGTCACGTTGCGCACCACCGAGCTGCCTTGGTGGTACGTGCCGGGACAGCTCCTGGCCCGCCTGCCGGAAGGATTTTTGCTGTTGCTGACGGTGGGTATCGTGTCCGCGGCGGTGGCCGCTTTCGGCTTTTTGCGTGCGGGCGCCGCGGGCGGCTGGCGGGACGCCGCCCTGGTGCTCGCCCGATCACGTCGCCGTCTACTGATCTGGGCCGTCGTCATCTTGCCGCTCGGCTTCATCATCGTGCGGCATTCGACGCTTTATGATGGCATTCGCCACGTCCTGTTCGTCATTCCGATGCTGGCGGTGATCGCGGCCGCCGGATTGTTGCGCCTGGCTCCGCTCGCCCGCCGCTTCCCGCTGATCGCTGCGCTGAGCGGGGGAGCCTATGTGGGGTACTCGATCTGGACGCTTGCCGTGCTGCACCCGCTTGAATACGTCGCCACCAATGCGCTGACCGGCGGGGTCGCGGGCGCGCACGGACGCTTCGATCTCGACTATTGGGCGGTCGCCGCGACGGTCGCGCTGCGGCGCCTGGAGCGCCGGCTCGACTATGAAAAGGGATTCGCGAACGACCCGCCGAGCCTCACGGTCTGCATGAGCTTCCGGGAGGCTGCCGTGGCGCCGCTCTACCGGCGGCCCTGGCGGCTCGAAACCGACCCGAAGCGGGCGGATTACATTATCGCGACGGAGCGGTGGCCGTGTGCGGATGACATTGCGGACGCCGTCCTGATCGACGAGGTCAGGCGGTTTGATCGCCCGTTTGCAGGCATCTATGTCCGGCCGTCAGGGCACGCGCCGGTTCGTCTCGAGACCGCGGTGCCGCGCTGATATCATCCGGATTGGGGATCGGCGGGACCAGGGCGTGATCCGGCGCCCGGACGGGCGCGCCGGTATCGGCGAGCGCGATCTTCCTGGCCAGAATGGTGATCAGCTCGAGCTGCGTGCGCAGCTTCAAATGCAGGTTCAGAATGACGATCAGGCTGATGCCGACCCAGGTGTAGAGAATGAGGTCGACGCCGCGCCCGATGCCGACGAATTCCGCAAGCCACGTACTGTGGGACGGCACCCAGACGAAATAGAGCCCGGCGAGCGCCACCAGGGACGACAACACCGCCACCACCGGCGACCTGCGGTATTCGATCCACGCGTAGAGAAACACGGTGGAGAGCAGCAGCGAAAAAAATATCTGGGCGATCATCGGTACAATTCTTGCGCAACAAGGTCGAGCAGGATCGCGACGGAATCGCCCAGGCGCTGTCCCTTGGCGAGCGAATAGGCGGTGTATTCGATGGTCACCGGAACCTCCACATAGCGCAGGCCGCTGTGGGCGATCTCGACCAGGATTTCCGACGCATGGGCCATGCGGTTCTGCCGCAACCGGATCGCGGCGGCGCCTCTTCGGGTCAAGGCGCGCAAGCCGTTGTGGGAATCGGTGAGGCGCAGGCCCGTGGTCAGACGGGTGAAGATGGTGGCGGCATAGAGTACCCAGCGGCGCAGGGTAGGGAGATTGTAGGTCTGTCCAAGAAAGCGGCTGCCGAGCGCGAAGTCGGCCCGCTCGCGCCACAGCGCCTCCACCATGACCGGGATGTCCGCGACCCGGTGCTGGCCGTCGGCATCGAAGGTGACCAGGATGTCGGCGCCTTGCGCCAGGGCATAGTCGATGCCGGTCTGCAGCGCGGCGCCTTGGCCGAGATTGACCGGATGGGTGACCACATGGGCGCCAGCCGCCGCCGCAATGTACCGGGTCTGGTCGGCAGAGCCGTCATCGACCACCACCACCTGGTACCCGGCGCGCCCGAGCTCGGTCACGACGCGCCCGATCGTGGTCGCCTCGTTATAGGCCGCGCAAATCACCCACAGATTCGGCGGGGAATTATTTTCCATCGCGGGCATCGCTTTTCTCGGACCGGTTTCAGCGACCTTGTTGATGGACTCAGGTAGGTGTACGGACCCGGGCTCGAAAGTCGCTATCAAGCCGAATCACAACCCTGGACGTTGAAAAGGGTTCCCTCAGGTCGTGACCAGGAAAAGCCCGCACAATATGAAGAAAATTCCCGCGATGAGACGAAACGAGATCGTGTCTCCGAACAGGAGGCCTGCCAGCAACGGCGTCAACGCGAAGGCCAAGGCTACAAAAGGGTATGCTCGTGACAATGGTATGAAACTCAGGATCCAAACCCAAAGAATTGCGAACCCGGCATAGAGAATGAGGGCGGCGATGAAATAGGCGTTCAGGGCCAGGCCCAGAAGACGCTCCCCGAGCCCGCCGGCGGCGGCCCCGTAGCGCAGCGCCGCCATCTTGAACAGCAGCTGTCCGCCCGACATCCCGGCCGCATAGGCCGCCAGCAAGACGATTTGCCACAGGGTCAGGCGGTCGTCGCTCATGACACCGGCTTGCGCAGCACGATGCGCATCGCATCGAACAGGTTGACCGGTATGCCGATCCGGCTGGCCGCGGTTATGGGCGCGCCGCCGAAGCCGAGCATCCGCCTCACCTGGAACAGAATGAGCGAAAGCGGCACCACCTTGGCGGGATGGTCGCAGCGCTCCAGCGACAGGCCAAGGGCGGCGGCGCTTCTGCGCATGCTCTCCGGGGTGAGGAACCAGAGATGCTGCGGGGGCGTCATCAGCCGCCATCGGGCACCGGCCAGCCGCGCCAGCGGGGAGGCAAAATCGCCGGTCGTGATCATGATGATGCCGCCGGGCTTCAGGTAACGCTCGCACAGCGCGAGGGTTTCGTGAGGTTGCGGCAGGTGCTCGATCACATCGAACAGGGTGATGACGTCGACTTTCCCGATGCGGGCCATGTTGGCCTCGTCGGCGACGCCCGACAGGACATTGAGGCCGGCGCTGCGGCAAGCGGCGGCCGCCTCTTCGGCCAGTTCAATGCCCGCGACGTCGAAATAGGGCGCCGCCTCCTTGAGAAAAAACCCGTAGGCGCAGCCGAGATCGAGCAGCCTGCCGGTCGGGCAGTAGTCGCGAACGAGCGCGACGCTGCGGGCGAACTCCCGCCGCAGGACCGGCTCGGCGGCGCGATAGTCCGAATATCCGTCGCTGCGGTGACCGGAAAAATAATCGCCCGTGTAGTAGGCGTGAGGGTCGAAACCCGTGTCTTCTGCCCGCCCCAGGCCGCAGCTGCGGCATTGCCAAACGTCGCAACCATTCTTGCGATAGAGCAGGCGGTGCGGTGTCGTCTCTCGACAGGCGGGGCATGCTTGCGAGGTCGAGACGGCGCCGGCAGGGGCGTTGGTTTCGATCATGTGCCGGCGAGATAGCAGGAATAGCGCGACAGGCGCAACCAGCCGGAAGTCCCGCTGCCTGGACGGACGCCGGCAAAAAGCTCAGGTGCCGCGCGGCGGGCCGATCAGCCGATCGGACAGCGCCTTGACGGTCCCATAGCACTCGCAGGCGCTTTCTCTGAGGCCTTCCAGATCGATGACGCGGATGTTTCCGCGCTTGTATTTTATCAGACCGGCTTGCTGGAGCGTGTTGGCCACGACCGACACGCTGGTTCGTCTGGCGCCCAGCATCTGCGCCACGAACTCCTGGGTGAGCGCAATTTCCTCGCTGGCGAGGAGATCCCGGCAACGCAGCAGCCAGCGGGACAGGCGCGCCTCGAGCGTATGGGTCGCATTGCAGGCGGCCGATTGCTGCGATTGCGCCAGCAGGATCTGCTCGTGCTTGATGAGAGTTGCGCGAAATGCGGCGCTTTGCTCCGCCAGCCGGCGGACCACGTCCACCTCGACGGTCGAGGCCGCGCCCGCGACCTGCACGATGGCCCGGCTGACCGAGATGCTGGTATCGAGGGCGGCCAAGCCTCCGACCACGCCTTCCCGGCCGATCATCGCGGCTTCGATCATCTCGCCGGAAGCCAGCTCGACGACCAGCGAGACGATGCCGTCATGGGGAAAGTAGATGCGGCTGATGGTTCCGCCGGTCTCGTACAGAATCGTTTCCTGCGGCAGCTCGACGAACCGCAGATGCGGCTGGAGGAAACCAAGCTCCGGGGCGGCGAGGGACGCCAACAACTGATTGGCGGAATAGGGCGATTGCGCCATGGCGCGGTTCATCTCTGCAAGCCAGAGCCAACGCTCAGTTGAATGGGAGGCTGATAGCACGGGGGGCGGCCCCGATCTGTTCGGTAGCCGACAGAAATTGAGCAACTTCCCGCGGTAAATTGCCCGAGGGCGCCAGTCAGGGCGATCAATCGGACGTCACCAAGCCGTCGGCACGATCGCACAGCCCCGCGGAGCCACGGCCAGTCGCCGCGGCCGCGGGTTTGCCGAAACGGTCGCCCGTCAGGCAGTCGCGGGCTTGAACGTCAGGGCGATGCCATTCATGCAGTAGCGAAGACCCGTCGGCCGTGGCCCATCGTTGAACACGTGGCCGAGATGTCCGCCGCAGCGGTGGCAGTGGACCTCGGTCCTGGTCATTGCCAGGAACCGGTCTTCCGACGTGCCGATGGCATCATCGAGCGGCTGCCAGAAGCTCGGCCAACCGGTCCCGCTGTCGAACTTGGTCTTCGAGGAGAACAATGGCAGGTCGCAGCCCGCGCAGGCGAAGATGCCGGCACGCTTCTCGTGATCGAGCGGACTGCTGAACGGCCGCTCGGTGCTCTGCTGCCTCAGGACGGCGAATTGGCCCTGGCTCAGCAGCGCTCGCCATTCCGCATCGGAGTGAACGATCTCGAAGGTTTCGGCCGCCTGCGAGGCCGATCCCACGCCAAAGATGCGGTTGGCCAGGAATAGGGCGAGCGCGCTTGCGCCGCCCCAAAAGACATATCGCCGCGTCAGCATGAGGGTTCCTCCAAAGCGAGACAACGATGCTTACACGGTAATACGTTGCGGCAAGCTCTTGGTTACGGCGATCACCCAGAAGTGACTTAAAACCAGGGGCCTCCCGACCCAAAAGGTTCCGGGCTCGGACCCGTTTCGTGTCTTGGACGCGGTGCGGCGCGAAGCTCACCAGGGCGTTCACGCCCGTCTTCCGGCGCCTTAGCCGGCCGCGGGCTATGCGTACTGGTGCTCCGCTGATCCGGCACCGTTCCACACTCCAGCGTTTGGAACGGTCCCGGGTCTGCAGCGCACCACTAAGAAGTGCCGCGCTGCGCCCGGGACAAGTGCGGAGCAAGCGTCACAACACCGGCTACTTCGGTGCGAATTCCTGGTTCGGGAAGCTGGACGTCTCCGGCGCCTTGATGACGATGTAGCTGTGGTCGGCGGTAGTGTGGCAGGCATTGCAGCCGGCCGTTATCTTTCCGTAGGACTCGGCGAATTGGCGGGGATCGCCCGCCTTGATGGCGAAGTCCATGACCGGGAAGATCGCCTTCATGGCGGCGTCGAACAGGTCGGCCACCGGCATTCCCTTGTAGCGCGGAACCTCCTTTCCGATGACAATGAAGCCGGCTTTGAGCTCGTTGAATTCGTAGCCCGCCAGCGCCCAGTTCTCCGCCTTTCCGGCCAACCCGAGCTTGGCGTGGCGCGGCTGGATGAGCATGTTCATGAGCGCGCTCATCTGCGGATTGAACTGCTGCGGCGGCAGATCGGCGCGGTTGGGCTCTTCCTGTTGCGCGCGGCTGATGGCCGGGAGCGCGGCGATGGCCGCACCGGTGAGCGCGGCAAGCAACACGGTGGCAATGAGACGACGGTGCATTGGTGTCCTCCTTGGGTTTTTTGATCCGTTGCCGGGGGCGGTCGAGCGTAATGCCTGTGCGGGAGCGATGGGGATCGGGAATGGACCAATCATGCCAATACCATCACAAGCCGAACACGTAGAGCATCGAGGCGGTCGAGGTGTTCTTGAGCTCGGGCGCGTTCGGCATGACCGCGTTGGGCTGCTTGGAGCCGACCAGGACGGCGACGTACTGCTTGCCGTTGACCGAATAGCTCACCGGCGGCGCATTGATGCCCGTTCCGGTGTTGAAGCTCCAGAGCTCCTGCAGGGTGCGGGCATCGTGCGCCGTGAACGATCCATCCGGCTCGCCAATGAACACCAGGTTGCCGGCGGTCGCGAGCGCGCCGCTGAGATTGGGATATTCGAGCCGCAACCGCGCCTTGATCTCGCCGGTTGAAGGATCGACCGCCTTGAGGCTGCCGTAGAGGCGGGTCGGATTCTTGTTGCCCCCGCCGGCGAACCGCTGCCGGGGCTGCACCGGGCCGCCCTGGTCCGCCATGTCCTTCTGCTCCTCGGTGAACAGCGTGTTGCAGCCTTCATAGGAGGGAAGGTAGAGCAGATTGAGCTCCGGATTGTAGGCCGAGGGCTCCCAATTCTTGCCGCCGTATTGCGCCGGGCAGAGCTTGCCGCCCTGCGGCATGGCGCGCGAGGCGTGGCTGCCGGGGGCGTATTCCTGCACGTCCTTGCCGGGATCGTAGTTGAGCGGCCGGCCGGTCTTGGGATCGAGACCGGGCGTCCAGTTGAGCTCGTCGACATATTGCTTGCCGGCCACGAAGGCGCCGTTGGCGCGGTCGAGCGCGTAGTAGAAGCCGTTGCGGGCCGCATGCACCACCAGCTTGCGGTCCTCGCCGTTGACCTTGGCGTTGATGATCGGGTGCTCGGAGATCTCGTCGAAATCGTAAGGGTCGTTGGGGGTGTATTGGAAGCCCCATTTGATCTGGCCGTTGGCGGGATTGAGCGCCAGCACGCTCGCCGCCCATTTGTTGTCGCCAGGCCGGTACTGCGTATCGTAGTCGGGGCCGGCATTGCCGGTGCCCTGGTAGATCGTGTCGGTATCGGCGTCATAGGTGGCGGTCTCCCACAGGGAGCCGCCGCCGTGCTGCCAGTGGTCCTTGCCGTCCTTCCAGGTCTCGTTGCCGGGTTCGCCGGCGCCCGGAATCGTGTAGGTGCGCCACAGCTGCTTGCCGGTGTTGAGGTCGGTGCCGTCGATATAGCCGCGGATGCCGAACTCGCCGCCGGCGGGGCCGACGATCGCCACGTCGCGCACGATCAGCGGCGCCATGGTCAGGGTCTCGCCGATGGCCGGTTCGGCGATCTTGCGCTCCCATACCTTCTCGCCGGTCGCCTTGTTGATCGCGAACATGCGGCCGTCAAGCGAGATCGAGATCACCTTGTCCTTCCACAGCGCCACGCCCCGGTTGTTGACGCCGCAACAGGCGACGTCGCCGGCCCAGGCCTTGTCGGTCCCGGGATCGAACTTCCAGCGGAAGGTGCCCTTCCGGCCGTTGGACACGTCGATCGCATAGACCGTGCCCCAGCCGTCCGGCACGTACATCACGCCGTCCTCGACGATCGGGGTGGCTTCGAGATTGCCGAACTTGTAGCGAGTGCCGCCGCCCTCGAAGCCGCCGAGCGCGACCGTGAACGCGAGCTTCAAGCCCTTGACGTTCTCGGCATTGATGTCCTTGAGGGCTGAGAACCGATGGCCCTGATAGTTGCCGTGGTGGAGCAGCCAGTTCTGCGGCTCCTTGCCGGCGTCGAGAGCGCGCTCGAAGGTCATGTCGGCGGCGCCTGCGGGCGTCAGCGCGGTCGCCATCATCAATCCAGCAATAACGGCTCCGGCCACGGACAAGGATTTCATGGGCAGCTCCTCGTTTGATGCCGGTGCGTGCCAGCCGGCAAGTTGATCCGATATATCGCCGAAATGGGCTCCGCAAGGGAACGCAAGATAGCAAACGGCGGGGGGTCCGGTAAGCCGAGACCTCGCTCCGTCTTCGACCCTGCCGGGCAGGCCAAGATTCCGGGAACGGGATAGGATGGGCGGCGTTGCAACTTCGCCCGCTGAGCGCTTGGGAGGATGCCGGCAAATGATCGACGATCAGCTATCGCATGTTTGGGCGCCACGGGTGCGCGCCGCCTTGCGCATTATTTCTGCGCTGCTCTTTCTCGAGCATGGTCTGGTGAAGGTGCTCGGCTTTCCGGCCGGTGCCGCGCCCGGCCAGCAGGCGTTGCTGTCCTTCTTCGGCATTGCCGGACTGATCGAGGCGATCGGTGGCGTGCTGCTGCTGATCGGGCTGTTCACGCGTCCGGTCGCGTTCCTGCTGGCCGGCGAGATGGCGATCGGATATTTCATGGTTCATGCCCCAACGAGCTTTTTCCCCGCCATCAACGGTGGCGATGCCGCAATCCTGTTCTGCTTCGTGTTCCTGTATTTCAGCGCGGCCGGACCGGGAACCTGGAGCGTCGACGAAATGCGGGCCCGACGAGCGTGATCGGCGGCGCGCCTCGCCCGCTCGCGACTGGACGTCAGGGCGGGTTCATCTGGCCCAGCGCCGTCCCCCGGGTGACATCGTCCCAGCGCGCCAGCGCGCGATCGACCACGGTGGCGAGATCCTCGCTCAACAGATAGCCCTCCCGGTTCAGGTTGGCGGCACGGTCCGTCACCAGCGCCTGATAGCGCGCCCGGCTTCCATAGCGCTCCTCGATCGAGAACCGCGGATCCCGCGCGGCCTCGCCCGCCGCGCGGGTCACCGGGAACGGAATGTAGGAGCCGGTGAGAGGCAGCAGCTCGGTCGGCTGACCGATGCTCGGATGGCGAAAATTCCAGCCCGTATAGGTCGCGAGCGGCACCGCCAGCTCAGGCAGCGCAATGCCGGCGACCTCGTTGCCGTCGCCGTCCACCTGCGGCACCAGGAACGGCAGGGGATGAGCCGTCAATCCATCGAGATCGGCGCGGTATCCGCCCGCAATGCCGAGCGGCGACCGCACACCCGGTATTGGCGGAAACTCGATGTCCTGCCGCGGCACCAAGGTGTGATCCGCAAGGCTCGGATGGCGGCTCTCCGGCGGGCTGACGCCGTCGCGCACCCAGCGCTCCATCGCGACCAGCAGGGCGCGATGGGCGAACGAATAATCGTTCGGGTTAGGCTTCTGCTGCCCCTCGCCCTGCGAGGCCAGGAATCCGCCCGGCACATGCTGCGTACCGGCGAAGAGATAGATCCGGACATTGTCCGGCAGCATTGCATCTTCGCGGCCGTCGAGCGTCGTATGGGTGAGCGCTGCCGCGCGGCCGCCACCCCAGTACTCGCCGGATGAATTGGTGTAGAAGATTTTCGGCCGCGCCGGCTCGGGCAGCTTCGCCAACAGCCCGTCGCTCCTGCCGGTCTGCGGATCGCTTTGCGCGCGATCGAGAAACGGAAACAGCGACGCCTCGAAGAAGCCAAGCCCATTGGGCCTCGCAAAGCGCGCGTTGAAATCATTGCCGCGCGCGGATCCGGCGATATGGGCGATGATGCCGTCGAATGCGGGCCGGTTCTGCTCGTCGGCGTTGAAGCCTTCGTAGAGAAACTCCCGCAGCAAGCGCCCGTCCTGGGACGGGCCGAACGCCAAGGCATAACGGGCGGGCGGCAGCGCGACCGTCTGGTGCTTGAGTGCCGCCGCCAGATCGCGCAAAGCGACAAACCCCAGACCGGCAACCGGCGGATTCTGCGTCTGGTAGCTCAGCTCGTAGACGTGGCCGGGCACGAATCCGTGCTTGAAGAACAGCGCCGACGTGTCCGCCACGACCTTGCCGTCCCGCTCCCGGCCGAACTGCCATTGGTCGCGCGGGATGACGAGCGCGGGCGCCAAATAGCCGTCCCGTACCGTCAACCTGCTCTCGGAGCTCGCCGGATCGAGCGGCGGGTAGCGGGTGGTGTCGGCGTAGCGCACCATGTCGTCGAGCGGATAGGTCGGGTCCGCGGTGTTGGGCACGAAGGTGGTGCTCACGCGCCCGGTGATGGGGCGTCCCTGATCGGTCGCGATCGGGGCATCCAACCCCATGAGTCCGGCGCGTCCCGGAATGTCGAACTGCCAACCGACCCACACCAGGCTGAAGCCGCGCCGCATCAGGAAGCCATCGCCGAAATCGGCCTCCGCGGACGGATCGGCGACCTGGCGGGCGCGATTGAAGTCGCGCAGGATGTTCTTTCTTCCCCGATTGAGCACATCGAGCAGGGCGATGCCGTTGCCGCGTGCGGCATCCTTGGGGATCAGGGCGTAAAGGTCGGCCGAAAAAACCACGCGCCCGTCGGCGCCACGCGGCGCCTTGTCGATATCGACGATCGCCTGGTTGCGCGGGTGAGCGGGATCGACCGCGAAATAGACCTTCCCGATCACCTTCTCGTAAGGTCCGGCATCCCCGAACGGCTTGCCGGCGAGCACGTCCGTGCGTGATGCAATCTCGATCCGCGTCACCTCCGCCCGCGCGCCAACGTGCGGGCAGGCGACGCCGATCAGAAACAAGAGCAGGGCGGCGTACCGAATGTTCATCGTTGTCCCCTGGCGACGGATCGAAGAATTGTACCCGATCAGTCGTCGGTGTGGTCAAGGAGGCAGGATAAGCCCGGAAGAGCCGCCGCCGGTCAGCCGGTCGCCACCACGGCCTTGAGCCGCTCGATTCGCCTGGCGGTCGGCGGTTGCGCTGCGAACAGCCGACCCACCCACGAATTCGGCAGCGGGTTCACGATGAAGAGCGCCGCCAGCGCGGGCTGGTCGTTGGCCGTGATGCTGGCGAAACGCCGGGTCGATACATCGAGCTTGGCCAGCGCACTGATCAGATCGGCGGGATTGCCGCACAACAGGGCGCCCTCCCGATCGGCTTGATATTCCCGCGATCGCGGTCCGGCGAGACGCAGCACCAGCGCTGAAAGCGGCGCCAGAAGCGCCAGGAACAGCAGCGCGCCGCCGCCCTGACGCCGCGCCGAGAGCCCGATCAAGCCGAGCCACAGGGCCAGTGCCGCGATGGCGCTCATGAACGTCACCCCGAGCGTCGCCCGCAAAGTATCGCGATGCGCGATGTGGGAAATCTCATGGCCGATGACGGCGCGCTGCTCCTCGACGGTCAGCCGGCTGCGCAAGCCGAGCGTGACGATGATGGATGCGCGGTCGGGGCCCGAGCCGAGCGCGAAGGCGTTCGGATGCATCTCCTGAATCTCGAGGACATGCGGTACCGGAATGCCCGCTTTGGCGGCCATCTCCGTTACCGTCTCGATGAGGCTCCGATCGGTCACATAGCGTGCGCCGCACTGCGCCAGCGCGGCCGGTCCGGTGTACCAGAGTGACCGCAGCGCGGTTGCGATCACCAGGGCCACGGCAGCAGCGGCCGCCGCCGCCCCGAACGAGAAGCCGATGGCCGCGAAGGGGGCGAGGATCAGACTGAGCAGGAGCGCAGCACGTGCAATCGCGCCCGGGGCCACGGCTGGGTCCCTCGGCGGTGCCGGATCCGCGGGCTTTGGTGGGCTGGCCTCTCCGGTGCCGGTGCGGGCGTGGCTCCTGACCTCCCAGAAGATCAGGACGAACAACGTGGCAAGCGCGGCGAGCAAAAATGCCGCCACATTTGCGCGCATCGGCTCGGACCACAAATCCACGAAGGGTCTCCGTTATCCGGGGGTCGATTCTATCACGGGCCGGGCGGCCGTGAAATCCGCGATGGTGCGCAGATGCCTACCCGGGCGGCTCCCGGCCCGCGCGCCCAAAATTTGGGCGGAACCGAATGAGCCCCAACGCATTGTTCGCATGTCAAAACACACATGGGGTTCGGTAAGGCTTATGGGGAGGAGTGAAATGTCGGCGGCTGATCAATATCGGCGTAACGCCTCCGATTGTATCGCAATCACGGCATTTTTCAGCGCCCCGCAGCAGCGGGCGGCCATTCTTGCGCTGGCGGAGGCTTGGACCCGTCTCGCCGTGCAGGCGGAAAAGAATGAAGAGGTCCTCTTGGCAACCGCGAATACGCTGCCACAATCGAGCGGAGAGAGGCCGGATTGATTTCTGGCCGGCATAAAGGCCGCGGCTCCCTTATTTAAAACGCATATCACGGCTGCGCTGCGCTCATGAGAGAATGAGCGGATCGCTCCGGGCCGGCGGCGATTTCGGAATGAATTTGCGGAACGCGCTCAATCGGCGGAAGCTGGGGTGCGCCCCTCAGGTTCCACGCGATCTTCGCCGGCCCGAAGGCTTCCCGACCGATCGCTCCAATGGGCCCGGTCCGGTGCCGCGCGGCGCGCGCTCTTCCTCGATCAGCAGGGCGAGGCGTTGGGTCCGCATATAGGCCACGAATTGCTCGGCCGGCAGCGGCTTGGCGTAGAGGAAGCCCTGCGCCTCCTCGCATTTCTCGTTCAGCAGGAAGTCCGCCTGCTGGCTGGTCTCGACGCCTTCGGCGATCACGCCGAGATTGAGATTGTGCGCCATGGCGATGAGCGAGCGCACGATGGCGGCGTCTTGCTCGTCGCGGGTGACCTTTCCGACGAAGCTGCGGTCGATCTTGATGCGCGACAGCGGCAGCCGGGTCAGATAGCTCAGCGACGCATAGCCGGTGCCGAAATCATCGAAGGCGAGCTTCACGCCCTCGTCGTGCAGCCGTTGCAGCACCGCCGAGTCCTCGCGGTTGAGCGCGATGTTCTCCGTGATCTCGAGCTCGAGCGCATCGGCCGGCAGGCCGAAGTCGTGCAGCGCTTCCATGACGTCCTGCGACAGCGCTTCGTCGTAAGCCTGCGACGGGAACAGATTGACCCCGACGCGCACCAGCGGCAGCCCCATGGCGCGCCAGCCGGCGGCCTCTTCGCACGCCGCCCGGATGATCCAGCGGCCGACCCCGGATGCGATCGCGCTTTCCGCCAGGGTGTCGATGAATGCCCCCGGCGCCAGCAGGCCGCGCTGGGGATGCCGCCAGCGCAGCAGCGCTTCGGCGCCGACCACGGCGTTGTCGGCGAGCCGGATCTGCGGCTGGAAATGGATCTCGAATTCGTTCTCCGCAAAGGCGCGCCGCAGCTCCAGGCCGAGGCTGCGCCGTGCCTGCGCCTGGGCACGCAGCACCGGCATGAAGAAGCGCAAATTGCGGCCGCCATCGGCCTTGGCCTGGTAGAGAGCCAGATCCGCGTTGGCGATCAGCTCCTCGACGTCGGCGCCGTCCTGGGGCGCGATGGCGACGCCGGCGCTGGCCCCCAGGTGCACCAGCTGGTCATTGATGAGGAAAGGCTCGTTCAACCGTTTGAGCATCAGGTTGACGATCTCGCTGACGATGCGCGGATCGCCGCACCGGGGCAGCACCACCACGAATTCGTCGCCGCCCAGCCGGCTCGCCATGCCCACCATGGCGCGCTCTTCGGCGACGCCGATCAAGCGCCGTCCGACCTCGATGAGCAGCTGGTCGCCGGTCGAGTGGCCGAGCGTATCGTTGACGTCCTTGAACTCGTCGAGGTCGAACAGCACGATGGAGGTCGGCGCCTGGCCGCCATCTTCCGCCAGGAAGCGTCCCAATTCCCGTTGCAGCAGGGCGCGATTGGGCAGACCGGTCAATTGGTCGTAATGCGCCAGCCGCCGAAGCTGCTCCTCGGCCGCCTTGCGGTCGGTGATGTCCTCATAGGCGAACGCGACGTTTCGCACCGTGCCGTCGGGATTATGCATCGGAGCGGCCGCGAGCCGTACGTCGAGCAGCGCGCCGTCCTTGCGCCGGCGCTTGACGTGCAAATCCCTGACGGTCTCGCCCCCATAGGCGCGTCGAAAGAGCGCCTGCGCCTCCGCCAGGTCTTCCTCGGGCACCAGCATCTGGTGCCGGCCGAGCGCTTCGTCGGCACTGTAGCCGAACATCTGCTCGGCACCTCGGCTCCACAGCACGATCGACTGATCGAGATCGCAACAAACGATCGCCACATGCGAGGTGTCGATGACGGTGGCGAGCGTATCCTTGGCCTGGCGCATCTCGCCCCTGGCGTTGCGCACCTTCCGGCGCCGGACCTCGAGCGCCTCGGCCATGTGATTGAAATGGTCGGCCAGCGTCCCGACCTCGTCGCTGGTGCGCACCGTGGTTCGATGGCTCAGATCGCCGCCCGCCAGCACGGCCGCGTCCATCCCCAGGCGCCGCAACGGGCGCACGATCCGTCCCGACAGCAGCCAGGCGATCGCGAAGGCGAGCGCAAGCGTTCCGCCGATCATCAGAGCGCCCCATTTCAGCCGATGGGCGAGCGCCGCGTAGGCGATGTCGGTCGGCACCCCGACCGTCACCATCCACGGCACCCGGCGGGCGAGCGCAAAGCCGTTCACCCGCTCCACATTGTCCCGGCGACTCCAGCGCGTTATGTCGCTGCCTTCCTTGGCGGCGATGCGCGCCGGCAGCTGCTGCCAGTCGCCCCGACGGCCGATCCAGTCACCGCCATTCGCCGCAATGACGATGCCCTTGGTGTTGATGATGCTGATGGCGGTGTTCGCGGGCAGCCCGTGCAGCCGTAATGTGTCCTGGAAGTGGTCGAGCACCGGGCCGACCGTCAGCACGGCGCGTATCTTGCCGGCCTCATCCTTGACGGGGCGGGCGATGTTGACGATCCAGCGTCCGCTGCGGA
This sequence comes from Xanthobacteraceae bacterium, assembly GCA_036498625.1. Classification (GTDB taxonomy): domain Bacteria; phylum Pseudomonadota; class Alphaproteobacteria; order Rhizobiales; family Xanthobacteraceae; genus VAZQ01. The sequence continues at coordinate 37,113 of DASYFD010000420.1, forward strand.
CCAGGATGGGGTCGCCGAGCGCAGGCTTGTGATCGGCCATCGCCTCGCGGAAATAAGTGCGGTCGTGGGCGTTGGGCGGCGGATAGTCCGGGCCGGCCGACGTTCCGATATTGTTGCCGTCGGTATCGAACAGGAAGATGTGCGAATCGAAATCGGAGAGCTCGGCCTGGACCTTTCGCAGCAACGCGTCGTTGGCGCTCCGATCGGCCGGATCGAACGACACCGCCTTGACCAGCACCGACAACAGGTTTTCGAGCGCGCTGATGTGGTCGTCGACCTCGGAGGCCAGAATCCGCGCTTCGTGGGCCGCCCGGTCGGCGGCGGCGGCGCGGTCGCTCTGCCATTGACTCCAAAGCGCCGCCGTCATCAGCGCCGCAAGCGGAATCACGGCCGCGAGCGCCAGCCCCAGAAGCCTTGATCGTATGCTGCAAAACAATGTCTGCCGCCCGTCGGATCGAGCTGATGCCCTAGCGAGCCCGGTGTAGGCGAGTAAAATTGCGGATGCGTTCAGAGGCTGCGGCCCCCGCCCGGAAATCGCTGCTTAGCTTTAATCCCAACTTAACGTTGGCTGCTCCCGGTTGCAGAAGTCTGCCACCCCGCCGCACGATTGCCGGCTGCCGTCGTGCCGCTTGCTGTGCACTGCAACATGAGCACCCACGCGCCCAATTGGGGGCGGGGTCGCGACGGGCGGCTATTCCATCTCCCCGCCGGCGGGGGAGAACAGGTAGCCGGCGCCACGCACCGTGCGAATGACCGATGGATGGGCCGGATCCGCCTCGATCTTGCGGCGCAGGCGCGTGATCCGCACGTCGATCGCGCGGTCGAAGGCTTCGCGATCACGCGCATTGGCCAGATCGAGCAGTTGCTCGCGGGACAACACGCGCTTTGGATTTTCGGCAAAGACCTTGAGCAGGGCGAACTCGGAGCTGGCGAGCGGAAACTCGTTGCCGCGATCGTCGCGCAGCAGCTGGGCGTGCAGGTCGAGCCACTTGGTTCCAAACCGGACGAGGGCCGGCCGGCGCGGGGCCGCCGCGTCGCCGGCAGCCGCCGGGACGCTGCGCCGCAGCACCGACCGGATGCGGGCCAGCAGCTCGCGCAGCTCGCACGGCTTCGCCAGATAATCGTCGGCCCCGAGCTCGAGCCCGACGATGCGATCGATGGCGCCGGCCGTTGCGGTCAGCATGATGATCGGTACCGCGATCTGCTGCTTGAGGGTGCGGATGATCGAAAGTCCGTCCTCCTCCGGCATGTTCAGATCCAGCACGATAAGATCGGGCCTTTGCTTGGCGATGGTCCGGCGCAGGCTGCCGCCGCCGTCGCAGGTCGTCACCTCGAAGCCGTGAATGCGCAGGTAGTCCCCGACCATCTCGCGCGCGGGCGCTTCGTCGTCCACCACGACGATGTGCTGACGTTCGCTCATGGCGGCCCTGCCGTTCCGGCTCCCACCGCCGGCAGGCGGATCGTGAAGGTGGTGCCCCGGCCGGGTCCGGGGCTTTGCGCAGCGACGCTGCCGCCGTGCAGCTCGACGATGCGCTTGACGATGGAAAGTCCAAGCCCGGTCGAGCTCTCGCCCCCGGTCGGCCGCGCCGAGAGCCGCTGGAAGCGGCCGAACAACCGCGATACGTCCTCCTCGGAAAGGCCGGCGCCCTCGTCCGCGACGCGAATGAGGATGTTGTCGTCCGCCACGCTCATCGTCATCTCGATGTTTCCGCCGACCGGGCTGTATTTGATCGCGTTGCTGATGAGGTTGTCGACCGCCTCGCGCAACCGGTCGGGGTCGCAGCTCCACATCTGGTGGGCAGGCGCGATCAGCTGGAGGGTCTGGTTCTTCTTCTCCGCCAGCGCACGGTTGGCGTTCATCACCTCGCCGAGCATCGTCACCAGGTCGACCTGCTCCCGCCGGATGGCGATGTTGTGCGCGTCCATCATCGCGTCGGAGATCAGGTCGTTGACCATTTCGGTCAGTTGCGTCGCGGAAGCGCGGATGTGGCCGAGCTGGTCGCGGATCTTCTCGATCTGCACCGGGTCCATCGCCACCAGCTCGTTCATCATCTCGGCGCGTCCCAGTATGACGCCGAGCGGATTGCGCAGATCGTGCGCGACGGTACCGAGAATCTCGTTCTTGAACTCGTTCGACCGGCGCAGTTGCGTCCACTGCGACGCCATGCGGTGGTTGGCGGCGGTGAGCTCGTGGGTGCGCTCGCGCACGCGCTCCTCCAGCCGGATGTTCGCCTCGTGCAGCTGGTCGTACAGGATGACATTGTCGAAGGCGACCGAAAGACGGCTGCAGAACACCTCGACCAGGGAGCGGTCGGTGGCGGACATCGGCCGTGCCGTCTCCAGCACGACCACGACCTCGCGCTTGCTCGACGTGTGGATGTAGAGCACCGAAAGCTTGGAGAGGAATTGATGCGAACGGCGATCGAACGCGCTGAGCACGGCCTCTTCCAGCACGGCATCGAGGCCGCCCGCCGTCATGACGCCGGCGAAGCGGCGATAGCAGCCCGAGCCGGCGAGCACGGAGAATTTCTCCTGGCTCCCGCCGGCATCGCGCAGCACCAGGATGCCGCCGCACTCGACATTGAGCAGCGAGGCGATTTGCGTCAGCACGCCTTCCGCCAGCCGCTGCATCGACTTGAAGTCGTAGAGCGTCGAGGCGCCTTCGATGATCATCTCCAGCCCGCGCCGCGTCTCGACCATCCGCTGGATTTGCTGATAGCTTCGCAGCGCGGCGGTGAGCGAGGTGAAGAGCTTGTCGGCGGTCAGCTCGGTCTTCGCCTTGTAGTCGTTGATGTCGTAGTCGACGATGACCTGCCGCTCGGGCGCCTGGCCGGGTTGCCCGGTGCGCAGAATGATGCGAACCGCCTCGTTCTTGAGCTGCGTGCGGATGAAATCGACCAGCTTGAGGCCGGCATCGTCGGTCTCCATCACGACGTCGAGCAGGATGACGGCGA
>DASYFD010000421.1:0-15931 GCA_036498625.1 Xanthobacteraceae bacterium
CGGGCGCACGCCCTGATGCGCTCAACCCATCCTACGAGAATCGCTGCCACCGCTGCGGATTGTTTCAGCCGGTATGCCCCCTTGGCGAATGCGAGAGGCGCGCCAAAACGCATCCGCGCTCATATTCATCATCACCGCGTATCATGTCGATCGCGGCCCTGCCCCGATTTCCTCATGCCCACCAGCGCCGCGGCATCAATGCATATAAACCGCATTCGGCCGTTCGTTCAGCTCGATATAGGTGCCAAAGGGATCGGTGATGAACGCCAGCGCGAGACCGGCCTCGTTCTTGGTGTAAGGCCGGTCGGGCTTGATCCCGGCCGCGTCGAGCTTCTTCATGAAGCCTTGCAGGTCGCTGACGTCGAAGCCGATATGGTCGAGGATGCGGCCCTTGGTGGGCGCCCCCGCCGCATCGATCTTGTTGAAGCGCAGCTGGGTGCCCGGCAGATCGGCGACCGGCGCGTTGTTGCGCGTGCCGGCCTTGGCTTCGAAGAGTTTTCCATACCAGGCCTGGCTCTGAGGAATGGCGGCTTCCGGTAGGAAGAAGTGGACGTGATCATGCCGGATCGGCATCGACTGGTTCTTGTCCTCGAGAATTTCCACCCGCAAGCCGTCGGGCGTGATGACCCATGCTTGATCCAGCCGGTTGTTGCCACCCGGCTCGACCGGAACGCCCGCCGCCTTCCATTTGGCGACCGACTCCTGCACGTTTTTGACCACGAACCCGACGTGGTTGACGACCGATCCAGCCGTGCCGGCCGTTGCCGGCGGCGCCCCGGCGCCCAGGTTCAGGATCACCATCACGCCCGGAAAGATCACGCGCTGCAGGGGGCCCGGAGCGCCCTCGGTGCCGCCCATGGCCAGGAAGATCTTCTTGTTGGCCTCGATGTCGCGCGAGTTGAGATGCCAATGTCCCATGGTCACGCCGGCTCCATTCGGCGCGTAGGGCTGCGCCCAGGCGGCGCCCGCCGTCAGGATCGATATGAGTGCAACCGCGATAAGTCCCTTCATCGTCGCCTCCCTGTTTCGCCGGCATTCGCAAAGCCGACCGGCGATTGTGATCAGCTTTAGCACTGCGCGACACCCCGCGTAAGTGGATGCCGGCGAGGTTGGACAACGTTGTTGAGCAGATCAGCTCGGCTGCGCGCCCGCGGCCGCGCCCACGGCTGGCGTTGCATTGACCCCGAATCTGAAAGGAATAAGCTTGATGCAACACACTTTCGCGGACGCAGCAAGATCCGCTGAAAACACAGAGGAGGAAATCCGGCCATGAGAATCTCCGGCATGCGAATTAATCCGGCAGGGATGCTGGCGATATTCGCCTCGCTTTCTTTGACCGGCTCGGCGCTCGCCCAGGATCTCGGGCCGCAGGTCAAGAAGATCGCCGACGGCATCTATGTCCACGTCGGCAAGGGCTTCGATTCCAACAGCGGCATCGTTCTCACCCAGGAAGGCGTCGTGGTGATCGATACCGGGCAGAATCCGATCGAGTCACGCGACATCATGGCGACCGTCAAGAAGCTCACCCCGATGCCGGTGCGCCTCGTGATCGACACCGAGCCGCATAACGATCATACTACCGGCCATTACGTGTTCTCGCCGCCCGCCGTCGTGGTGGCTGCCGCCGGCGGAGGCGAATCGATGCGCGGCGCCGATCGCAGCGCCCCCGACCGCATCCAGAGACTTGCGGCCTCCTCGCCCGAGATGAAGACCGCGCTCGAGGGCTATAAATTCATCCCGCCCAACATCGAGTACCACGACAGAATGACCATCAATCTCGGGGAGCGGACCTTCGAGTTGATGTATTTGAAGGGCGTGCACAGCGAGTCGGACAACGCCATCTGGATGCCCAAGGAGCGCGTGCTGTTCTCGGCTTCCGCCTTCGTGGTCAACCAGATCAACATTCTGCGGCCTTTCGTCACCATTCCCGACATCCTGGCGGCCGGGAAGATGATGAAGGCGCTGAACCCGGAGCACGTGATTCCGGGGCACGGGACACCTGGCACGGTCAAGATATTCGAGGATGGCGAGCAGTATTACGCGCTGCTCATGGAGCGGGTCGGCAAGCTGATGAAAGAAGGCAAATCGCTGGATGACATCAGGAAGGAGGTGAAGATGCCCGAATACGCGAGCTTCGCCAGCCAGGACCGGATGCCGACCAACGTCGACGCCGCCTACAAGGCGCTGGGCGGGAAATAACCGGCCGATCGAGCAAGCCGATCCGACAACCGTTGCATCACGAAAGGGAGGTCACAATGAGAAGCATGATTCTGGGGCTGGCCGCCGCCTGTTGCCTCATCACACCGCTGGCCGCGCAGGGCTACAATCCGCTGCCGACCTGCGCGATGTGTCCGGGAACCTACATTCCGGTCGACGAGCTGCAGGCCTATACCAGGAAGGCGATTGCGGAGAACCGGATCGACCAGCAGGTTCGCGACGTCGAGATCGGCAGGGCCCATATCGGCATCGGCATGGTGTACCGCGGCAAGCTCGATGCGCCGGCGCCGGATTCGGTCGCCGAGCACGATCTGGTGAGCGAGGTCTATCACATCATCGAGGGAACCGGCACCCTGGTCCTCGGTCCGGACATCATCGGCATGAAGCGCCGCCCCTCGGATTCGGAGACCGTCCGCATGTTCAACGGACCGGGCAACAACGGCGCGTCGGTCCGCAACGGCGTGACCTACCAGCTCAAGCCCGGCGACGTCGTGGTCATCCCGGCCGGCACCGGACACTGGTTCACCAAGATCGACGACCACATCAACTATCTCATGGTGCGCATCGATCCCGACAAGGTGACGCCGCTGCGCGACGAAGCGATGTCACGGGCGTATTTGCGCACCAGCAAGTGAGGCCATCCCGAGATTGATCGTCGCGAGACGCTTGAAGCGGCGCTGCTGACCAGGTGCAAACCGCGCGCTTGACGCGATTGCGCAAATCAGTGCATTCGTGAAATTGAAACTCACGCATTGCGCCCGGCCGGGAGACCGCGCCGGGCCTTCCTTTGCCCATTGGGGATGGATCGCAATTGCCACGGAGAGCTTCGTCCCAGCTCAGCGGGCGCTGCATGGCTCCGGCACGCACATCACGGCCGCTCATTGTTTTCGGATTGTATTTTCAATGCACCGAGGTCCGCAGCCATGCATTCCTGCTTGGCGGTTGGCGGCTCGATCAATCGTCCTGCAGCAAGGGCCGCTTGTTTTTTTCCTGTTGTTTACAAGGGTAACAGGCCGGACTCGGATCCCACCATCCCGCGCGGCCCCGCGATGGCGGGGACGCGCGGAGGCTTGATTACGGCGGAGTGAAATTGGGCCGCCGGGGAGCGACGGCACGAGGGACTGGCGGCAGTCGCCGGTGACACCAACCCTCACTTTTTACAAAACGAATTCGATTTCACCAATGAAAACAACGAGCGCATGTTTGAGCATCCGTCCTTACAGGGTATGCACCCTCCGTCCCTCCGCGATCGCGGCCCACAGCCGCTCTGGCGTCGCCGGCATGTCCACGTGGCGGATGCGGTAGGCGCGCCAGAGCGCATCGTGGATGGCGTTCATGACCGCCGGGCAGGAGCCGATGGCGCCGGCTTCGCCCGCGCCTTTCACGCCGAGCGGATTGGTGCGGCACGGCACGTTGGCGGTCTCGAACCGAAAGTCCGGGATATCGTCGGCGCGCGGCAGGGCATAGTCCATCAGGCTGGCGCTCATGGGCTGGCCGGAGGCCTGGTCGTAGACCATGTTCTCCATCAGGGCCTGCCCGATACCCTGGACGGCGCCGCCATGGACCTGGCCGGCGAGCAGCAATGGGTTGAGCGTTATGCCGAAGTCGTCCACCACCACATAGTCGATGAGGTGGACGGCGCCGGTCTCCGGATCGATCTCGACCTCGGCCAGATGGGTGCCGTTGGGATAGGTCGCGGCTTCCGAGGCGAACGCATGCTCGCCCGCAAGCGGCTGCTCGCCTGGCTGCGCGCGCTGCGCCAACTCCGCAAACGAGATGGCGCGGTCGGTGCCGACGACGCGCACGGTGCCACCACCAGAGGATCCGGTGGCGAATTCGAGATCGCCGGCGGCTGCCTCCAGCGCATTGCCGGCGAGCGCCTCGAGGCGATCGGCCAATTGGTCGGCCGCGCCCGCAACCGACGGGCCGCCGCAGGGGATCGAGTTCGAGCCGCCGGTGCCGGTGCCGGTCGCCACCAGATCGGTGTCGCCCTGGATGACGCGCACGTGGGCGGGCGCGAGCCGCAGGCGCTCGGCGATCAGCTGCGCATAGGCGGTGTGATGCCCCTGCCCGGTCGATTGCGTGCCGATCAGCACGGTGATGCCGCCGTCCGGGTCGAGCCGCGCGATCGCGGTTTCCGGGGCGCCGCTGCCGCAGGCTTCGATGTAGGTGGCGATCCCGATGCCGCGCAGGCGGCCCGTGGCGCGGGTGGCCTTGAGCCGCCGCTTGAAGCCCGCCCAATCGCCCAGTTCCTGGGCGCGCGCGAGGTGGTGCTCGAAATCGCCGGAGTCATAGGCCTTGCCGGTCGCGGTCGTATAGGGCATCGCGGCCGGCTTGATGAAATTCCGCCGCCGCAGCACGTCCGGCGCGATATCGAGCTCGCGCGCCGCCACATCGACCAGCCGCTCGATGACATAGCTCGCCTCCGGCCGCCCGGCGCCCCGATAGGCATCGACCGGCACCGTATTGGTATAGGCGCCGCGCACGCGGACATGGCAGGCCGCGATATCGTAGATGCCGGGCGACATGCCGGCCCCCAGATACGGAATGAAGGGCGCGTAGCACGAGAGATACGCCCCCATGTCGGCGACCAGGTCGACCTCGAGCGCGAGAAACCGCCCGTTCTTGCTGAGCCCCAGCTTCGCCGTAGTGATGTTGTCGCGCCCCTGCGCGTCGCCGAGAAAATGCTCGTTGCGATCCGCGATCCATTTGACCGGCCGCCCCAGCCGCTGTGCCGCCAGGGCGGCGAGCGCATATTCGCGATAGCAGAACGCCTTGGTGCCGAAACCGCCGCCAACGTCCGGCGTCACCACCCGCATCTGCGCGGGCGCGATCCGCAATATGTCGTTGCAGAGAATGTCGCGGATGCCGTGGCCACCCTGGCTGCCGAGCGTGAGGGTGAGCCGTCCGGTGGCCGAATCGACTTCGGCGATGACGCCGCGGGTGTCGAGATAGTTGGTGACCAGCCGCTGGTTGACCAAGGTGAGCGAGACGTTATGCGCCGCGCGGGCAAAAGCCTGCGCAGTCGCGCGGGCATCGCCGAGGCTGGTATCGAACACGAGATTATCGGGCTGCTGCAGCCACACCGGCGCTGCCCCGGGGGTAAGCGCAGCCTGCGCCCCGATCACATGAGGCAGCGGCGCCCAGTCGATGACGATCGCCTCGGCGGCGTCCCTGGCGCGCTCGATGGAATCCGCGACCACGAAGGCGATGGCATCGCCTACATGGCGCACTTCATCGAGCGCCAGAACCGGATAGGGAGGAACCGCAATCCTGGTATCGGGGATCTGGCCCAGGCACGGCAAGGTGCCGAGCGAGGCGGTATCGGCACCGGTGAGCACCAGGGCGACACCCGGCATGGCGCGGGCCTTGCCCACGTCGCTGATGCGAAAGCGCGCATGCGGGTGCGGCGAGCGCAGCAACACGGCGTGGAGGAGTCCCGCGGGCGCATAATCGGCCACATAGCGGCCGGCCCCGCGCACCAGGGCATCGTCCTCCAGCCGCCTTACCGCCTGTCCGACGCCGAATTTGATGGGTTGCATGCCGCACCTTCCGTTGGGGCGGCCCTCGTGGCCGCCCTCGACGCCCCGGGCGGCCACGAGGGCCGCCCCTACATCCGCCTATTCCGCCGGCGCCGTCACGGTCGGCTCCGGCCGCCGCCGGCTGGTCCGTTGCGCGATCCAGCGGGCAATCACGTAGAAAGCGGGCGTGAAGATGAGCCCGAACAGGGTCACGCCGATCATGCCGGAGAACACTGTGGTGCCGAGCGCCTGCCGCAATTCGGAGCCGGCGCCGGTCGCCCACACCAGCGGCGTGACGCCGAAGATGAAGGCGAACGAGGTCATCAGGATCGGGCGCAACCGCAGTCGGGCCGCTTCGACGGCGGCCGACCAGCGGTCGCGGCCGTGGTCCTCGAGCTGCCTGGCGAACTCCACGATCAGGATGGCGTTCTTGGCGGCAAGGCCGATCAGCACGATGAACCCGACCTGAGTCAATATGTTGTTGTCCTGGCCGCGCAGGATCAAGCCGGTGATCGATGCGACCAGGCACATCGGCACGATCAGGATCACGGCGAGCGGCAAGGTCAGGCTCTCGTATTGCGCGGCCAGCACCAGGAACACGAACACGACGCCGAGCGCGAAGGCGAAGATCGAGGTGTTGCCGGCCCTGATCTGCTGGTAGGCGAGCTGCGTCCATTCGGTTCCAAATCCGTCCGGCAGGAGCTCGGAAGCGACCTTCTCCATGGCCTCGATCGCCTGCCCTTGCGAGAAGCCGGGCGCCGCGGCGCCATCGAGCTCGGCCGCCGGATAGATGTTGTAGCGCGGCACCCGGTAGGGCCCGGCGATGTCGCGCACGGTGGTGAACGAGCCGAGCGGCACGGTCTCGCCGCCTGAGCTGCGCACGCGCAGGCTCAGCACATCCTTCGGCCGCAGCCGGAACGGGCTGTCGGCCTCGGCCTGGACCCGGAAGGTGCGGCCGAACAAATTGAAGTCGTTGACATAGGACTGGCCGAGATAGACCTGCAGCGAGTTGAAGATGTCCGGCATGTTGAGGCCGAGCATCTGCGCCTTGGTGCGGTCGATGTCGAGATAGAGCTGCGGGGTCGCGGTCTCGAACTGCGAGAACACCTGCAACAGGCCGGGTGTCTGGTTGGCGCGGGCCGCGATCGCCGAAACTGTCGCCTGCAGGGCCTGGGATCCGCGGCCGCCGCGATCCTCGACCATCAGGCGAAAGCCGCCGGCATTGCCGATGCCGGCCACCGGCGGCGGCGCCACCACCACCATGAAGGCCTCCTTGATGGCGGCATATTTGGCGAACAGCGCGCGCTGGACGGCCGATGCCGAGAGGCTGGGGTTGCCGGCCCGCTTCTCGAACGGATCGAGGATCACGAAGATCGCGCCCGCATTGGGCGCATTGGTGAAAGTGGCGGCCGAGAAGCCCACCAGCGAGAACGCGTGCCCCACACCGGGCGTGTCGAGCGCGAGATCAATGGCCCGGCGGATCAGCGTATCGGTGCGCGCAAGCGAGGCGCCGGGCGGAAGCTGCGCCACCACGATCAGATAGGTGCGGTCCTGCTGCGGGATGAAGCCCTGCGGGGTCTTGCGGAACTCGTTGAGACCGAAGGCGATCACGCCGGCATAGAGCACCAGCATGATGACGGCAAAGCGCACCGCCACTCCCGCCAACCGGCCGTAGCCCCGCGCCACCGCATCGAAAGCGCGGTTGAATTGGCGAAAGAAAGCATGAATTGGCCGCACCAGCAGGCTCGACCGCCGCCCCTGCTCGTGCGGCTTGAGCACCAGCGCGCACATCGCCGGCGACAGCGTCAGCGACACGATCAAGGAGATCACGGTCGAGCCCGCGATGGTCAGCGCGAACTGGCGGTAGAACTGGCCGGTGATGCCGGTGATGAAGGCGGACGGAATGAACACCGCGCACAGCACCAGCGCGATCGCGATCAGCGCGCCCCCGACCTCGTCCATGCTGCGGATCGCCGCCTCGCGCGGCGGCATGCCGGCCGCGATGTTGCGCTCGACGTTCTCGACCACCACGATCGCGTCGTCGACCACGATGCCGATCGCCAGCACCAGCCCGAACAGCGACAGGTTGTTGATGGTGAACCCGAACAGGCCCATCACGAAGAACGTGCCGACGAGCGAGATCGGAATCGCGACGATCGGGATGATGGCGGCGCGCCAGGTCTGCAGGAACAGGATCACGACCAGCACCACGAGGACCATCGCCTCGAAGATAGTCTCGACCACCGCCTGCACCGATTGGCGGATGAACTGGGTGGGATCGTAGATGATGGCGTATTCGAGCCCGGCCGGAAAGCTTTTGGAGATATCCGCCATGGCGGCGCGGATATTGTCGCCGGTCGAGAGCGCATTGGAGCCGGGCCGCTGGAACACGGCGAGCACGATCGAGATGTCGCGGTCGAGATAGCCGGTCGATCCGTAGTCCTGGCCGGTGAGCTCGACCCGGCCGACATCCTTGATGCGCACGACCGCATTTGTGGTCTGCTTTATCACGATATTGGCGAACTCGGCCGGGTCGGACAGTCGCCCGAGCGTGCGCACCGCCACCTGGAAGGCGAGCTGATCGGGCACCGGCGGCGCATTGAGCACGCCCGAGGCGACCTGGATGTTCTGGCCCTGCAATGCGTTGGTGACGTCGAGCGCGGTCAGGTTCAGGGACTGCAGCCGGTTCGGATCGAGCCAGATCTGCATGGCATAGTCGCGCGCGCCGAAGATGGTGATGGAACCGACGCCGTCGACGCGGGTCAGCAGATCCTTGATCTGGATGTTGGCGTAGTTGGACATGAACAGCGCGTCGCGCGATTTGTCCGGCGAGAACAGGTTCACCGCCAGCAGGATGTCGGGCGAGCTCTTCACGACGGTGACGCCGATCTGCTGCACCTGCTGCGGCAGCCGCGGCAATGCGGCCGAGACCCGGTTCTGCACCTGCACCTGCGCAATATCGAGATTGGTGCCGATGTCGAAAGTGACCGCAATGGTGAAGCGGCCGTCGGCGGTGGAGTTCGAGGCGATGTAGAGCATCCCCTCGGCGCCGTTGACCTGCTGCTCGATCGGCGCCGACACCGTGTCGGCCACCGTCTCGGCGCTGGCACCGGGAAACTGGCCGGTGATGTTGATCACCGGCGGCGCAATTTCGGGATATTGGGCGACCGGCAGGCGCGCGAAGGTGACGCCGCCGAGGATCACGAACACGAGCGAGACCACGCCGGCGAAGATCGGGCGGTCGATGAAGAAATGCGAGATGCGCACGGTACCGCCTCAGCCGGCATTGGCTTGCGGCTTGGCGGGAGCGGGCGGCGGCGCACCCTCCTCCTGCGGCGCGACCTTCTGACCGGGGCGCACCTTCGCGATGCCGTTGGTCACGATCTTGTCGCTGGCGACAAGCCCGTCCTTGATCACGCGCAGCCCGCCCGCCAGATCGCCAAGCGTGACGTATTTCACGCGCGCGACATTCTCGGCATCGACCGCCAATACGTATTTGCGCGCCTGCTCGGACCCGATGGCGACGTCGGGCACCAGCAGCGCCTCATACGGCTGCGAAGCCGGCACCTGGATATTGGCGAACATGCCGGGCGTGAGCAGGCCGTCCGGATTGGCGAACTGGGCGCGGCCGCGGATCGTGCCGGTCGCGCGGTCGATGGCATTGTCGACGAAATCCATGCGGCCTTCGTGGCCGAAATCCGGCTCGTCGATCAGCTTGAGCTTCACCGGCGTCGCAGCGCCGCGGCCAACCGGATCCGCGCCGCCCTTGGCGAGCCGCTGGTAACGCAGAAACGAGGCCTCGTCGAAGGTGAACTCGAACCTTATCGGGTCGATCGAGACGATTGTGGCGAGCAGCGTCGTGTTGCCGCTGGGCCCGCCCGTCACCAGATTGCCGATCGATACCCGCCGATCCCCGATCCGCCCGGACACCGGGGCGTGCAGCTCGGTGAACTCGTTGAGATCGAGCTCGGCCGAATGGACCAGGGCTTCCTGCGCCGCAACCGAAGCCGCCGCCACCCGTCTTGCCTGGGTGCGCTGCTCGAAGGTCTGCTCGGTGATGGTCTTGTTGCGCAAGAGCTCCTGCCCGCGGGCGAGGTCGGATTCGGCAAACGAGAGGTTGGCCTTCGCGAGCTCGAGATTGGCGCGCGCCTGGTCGAGGACGATCTGGAAGGGGCGCCGATCGATGGTGAAAAGGAGGTCCCCCTGCTTCACCATCTCGCCGTCCTGAAACGAGATGCGGCTGAGATAGCCGCTGAGCCGGGCGCGAATCTCGACCGAATCGACCGCCACGAAGCGGCCGACATATTCGTCCTGGTCGACGATGGTGCGCTTGACCGGATTGGCGACCGTCACCGCGGTCGGCGGTGGCGCCGCCGCTTGATTCTGGCTGCCGCTGCAACCCGCAAGGGCTCCCGCCAGCGTCAGCCAAGCGACGCAGAAAGACGTGCGAATCGTGTTGGACATCATCTCCACGCCGCCGTTCGAGTTTGCCGCGACTATATAGGGCATGTCGCGCCGCCGGACGAGGGCCCCGGGCTTGCTGCCGCCGCCTCCCCTTTCCGAGCGATGCGGGACACACCATATCTGCGAATGACCCGCCAAACCGCCCACATATTGTGAGGATCAGCTCTGCCGTGCTTGCAGAGCCAGGCGTTCACACACGGTCGACAGATGCTCGATAGACCCACAATTCCGTACAGCGAACCGCCCGAGGTGCCGGTCGAGGACCAGGCACTGCTCGATACCTATTCGCGCGCCGTCATCGACGTGGTGGACCGCGTCGGGCCGGCGGTGGTGCGTATCGACGTGAACGGGCGCGCCGGCGGCGGCACCGGCTCGGGCGTCATCGTGGCGCCCGACGGCCTGGTGCTGACCAACAGCCACGTGGTGGGGGGCGTCACGCAGGTGACCGTCGCCACCGTCGACGGCCGCAGCTTCACCGCCCGGGTGGTCGGGGACGATCCCGATACCGATCTGGCACTGGTGCGCATCGACGCGCCGGTGACGCTGCCGGCGGCGGGGCTCGGCAACTCCAAGCTGCTCAAGCGTGGCCAGCTCGTGATCGCCATCGGCAATCCGCTGGGCTTCGAATCGACAGTGACGACCGGTGTCGTTTCGGCGCTCGGCCGCTCGCTGCGGGCGCGCTCGGGGCGGCTGATCGATGATGTGATCCAGACCGATGCGGCGCTCAATCCCGGCAATTCGGGCGGCCCGCTCGTATCGTCGCGCGGCGAGGTCGTCGGCCTCAACACCGCCGTCATCCTCGGCGCCCAGGGAATTTGCTTCGCGGTCGCCGCCAACACGGCGAATTTCGTGCTGGGCGAGCTGGTGCGGCACGGACGCGTGCGGCGTGCCTTCATCGGCATCGCGGCCCAGCAGATCGCCATCCCGCGGCGGCTGCGTCACGCCGCCGAGCTGGCCCAGGAGAGCGCGGTGCTGGCCGCGAGCGTGGAGGCGGGCAGCCCGGCCGCCAGCGCCGGCGTCAAGAGCCGCGACATCATCCTCAGCCTCGACGGGACCGCCATCACCGGCGGCGACGATCTGATCCGCGTTCTCGCCGGCGACAAGATCGGGCGCACGGTCGAGATCGAGATTTTGCGCGGCGGCAGCCGGCAGATGCTGTCGCTGGTGCCGGAAGAACGCGCGCAGCGCAGCTGATCACTCGGGTCCCGGCGGCGGCGCGACTGCGCGTGCGCGGCGCCGAAATGCCGCCAGCCATTGTGGGCCGAACAGCGCCATCACCACCGCGCCGTACACCAGCGCGCCGATGCAGGCGAGCGTGACCAAGGTCGCCTCGTCGCGCAGCCGTGGCCACGACGAGAACAGGGTGGCGACCGGTCCTGCGACCAGATAGAGGGCGGCCGCCAGCGCGAGCCCGGCGGCCGCGAGCCGGCAGACCGAGCGTCGCAGGCTGCCGCTGAACTCGATGCGCCCCGCCCGCGCCGCGAACCAGAGCACGAGACAAAGATTGATCCAGGCGCCGATCGTGGTCGCGAGCGCGAGCCCGACTTGCGCGAGCGAGGTCATGTAGAAGAACACGGCCTTGAAGGCGACGTTCACCACGACCGCGGTCAGTGCCGCCTTGACCGGCGTTGCGGTATCGCCGCGGGCCAGAAACGTGGCGATCACGCTGCGCACGAGCACGAACGGAAGCAACCCGATGGCATAGGCGGCGAGCGTCTGCCCGGCGGCGGCGGCGTCGGCCGCCGTGAAGGCGCCGCGCATGAACAGCGCCCGCATGATCAGCTCGGGAATGAGAAGGAAGGCGACGATGCAGGGGATCGAGAGCAGGAGCGTGAGCTCGATGGCGCGGTTCTGCGCCTGCCGGGCGCCGGCCTCATCACCGACCGCGATGCGGCGCGCCATTTCCGGCAGCACCACGGTGCCGGCCGCGATGCCGATGACCCCGATCGGCAGCTGGTTGAGCCGGTCCGCGTAGTAGAGCGCCGACAGGGCGCCGGCGGAAAGGAAGCTCGCGATGATGGTGTCGGCAAAGAGCGCGATCTGCAAGCCGGCCGAGCCGATGGTCGCGGGTCCGAGTGCCTTGAAGAAGCTCTTGACGTCCTCGTCCCATCGCGGACGGCGGAACACCGCCAATACGCCGTTGCGCAAGGTGTCGCCGCCGACCAGCAATACCTCGAGGATACCGGCCACGAGCACGCCCCAGGCCGCCGCGTGTCCGGCGCTGGTGAACGACGCCGCAAAGGCGAGCGTCGCCATCATGGTCAGGTTGAGCAGGACCGGCGCGGCGGCCGCGGCCGCGAAGCGCTGCAGCGCGTTGAGGATGCCGCCGTACAGCGTCACCAGCGTCACCAGCAGCAGATATGGAAAGGTGATGCGGGTGAGCTCGACCGCCAGCCCGAACCGCTCCGGATCGTGCGAGAACCCCGGCGCCAGCAACGAGATCACGGTGGGAGTGAACAACAACGCGAGGGCCAGCAGCAGCACCTGGCTTGCGAACAGCAGCGTGAAGATGCGGTCGCCGAACAGCTTGGCCGAGTCGGGGCCGCCGGTTGCGCGAATGCGCGCATAGGCCGGCACGAAGGCGGCATTAAAGGCGCCTTCGGCAAAGATCGCGCGGAAATGATTGGGAAGCCGCAACGCCACGAAGAAGGCGTCGGCCACGGGTCCGGCGCCGAGCACGGCCGCGAGGATGATGTCGCGGGCAAAGCCCGTCAGCCGCGACAGCAGGGTCAAGCCGCCGACGGTGAACATACGGCCGAGCATCAGCGGGGTCCGTGCATGGGGTGGGGCGCAAGCGAGAGGCGCGTTGCGCCGAACGGGTATCGATCAGCCCGCCAGCGCCTGCCGGGTTGCGGCGATGATCCGATCCTGGGTCGGCTCGTCGATATAGGCATGCATCGGCAGGCTGATGACTTCCTCGGCGAGGCGCTCGCAGACCGGCACGCCGCCCGCGACGACGGGGAAATGCCGATAGGCTTCCTGGCGATTGAGCGGGATCGGATAATAGACGGCGGTCGGGATGCCCTGCGCCTTGAGGGCGGCGGCGAAACCGTCGCGGCGGCCGGGCGGGAGGCGCAGCGTGTATTGCGCCCAGACCGAGGTCACGCCTTCGGCCACTTGCGGGACCTGCACCACGTCGGCCAGCTGCGCGGTATAGCGCCGCGCGATCCGATCGCGCGCCGCGATCTCGTCGGAGAAGATCTTGAGCTTCTCGATCAGCACGGCCGCCTGGATGGTGTCGAAGCGGCCATTGGTGCCGATGCGTACGGCCTCATAGCGGTGACGTCCCTCGCCGTGCACGCGCACGCTGCGCATGACCGCGGCGAGCGCGTCGTCGTCGGTGAACACCGCACCGCCGTCGCCGTCGCAGCCGAGCGGCTTCGCCGGAAAGAAGCTGGTCGCGGTCGCGAGCGCGAGCGTGCCGATGCTGCGGTTATGATAGGTCGCGCCGAAGCTCTGGGCCGCATCGTCGAGCACGAAAAGATTTTCCGCCTCGGCGACCGCCGCGATGGCGCGGTGGTCGGCGGGTTGCCCGAACATGTCGACCGGGATGATGGCCTTCGGAACGAGTCCCGCCTTGCGGGCGGTAATGACGGCCTGCCGGCAGCTTTCGGGATCGAGATTGAAGCTCGCCTCGTCGATATCGGCAAAGACCGGGACGGCGCCGACCAGGGCCACCACCTCGGCGGTCGCCGTAAAGGTGAAGGCCGGGCAGATGACCGCGTCGCCGGCGCCGACCCCCTTGGCCATGAGAACGAGCAGCAAAGCGTCGGTGCCGCTCGAGCAGGTGATGGAGTGCCGGGCGCCGCAAAATTCGGAGAGGTCGGCCTCCAGTGCTCGCACCTCCGGCCCCATGATGAACTGGCAATGGCCGAGCACGCGCGCAATCGCATCGTCGAGCTTGGCGCCGAGCCGGCGCCGCTGGGCGGCCACGTCGATGAACGGGATCGGAGTGGGATCGGGACGGGCGTGCTGGTTCATTGCGAATACGCGATCGATCGGCCGGCCATCAGCCGATCACGCGCCTTGGTCGCTGGCGCCGGGGGGCGGCGCTCGGCATCGCGCTCCCTTCGAGGCAGCGGATGGCGATCTCCAGGGCCTCGACCCCTTCCTCACCGGTCACCGCCGGGCGCACCCCGAGCCGGATCGCGCTCACGAAGGCCTGCAGCTCGGCCCGCAACGGCTCGGCATGACCGACCGAAAGGTGCCGCATCGAATAGCTACCGTCGGGCTGGAAGCCGAAACACTCGGTCACCTGGCGGGTCAGCAGGTCGCCCATGATGTATTTCTTCCTGGTCGCCACGGTGACACTGCGCGCCTTGAAGGGCGTGAGCCAGTTGGTGTTGATGTGCGCCAGCACGCCGGAGGCGGTGCGGAACTGCAGGAGCGCGATGTCCTCGCGCTCCGCAACGGCATTGGAGAGCTGCGGCTGAACCTCCACGATGTCGGAATCGGTAAACCAGCGGATCAGGTCGATGTCATGCACCGCAAGATCGATGACCACGCCCACATTCGACATGCGCGGCGGAAACGGGCCGACGCGGGTGATCGCGATCGAAAGGATATCCTCGTCCCGGATCGCAGTCTTGATGGCCTCGACCGCCGGATTGAAGCGCTCGACATGGCCGATCATGAGGGTGACGCCGGCGCGCTGCGCGGCGGCGATGATGGCGCGGCCTTCCTCGACCGAGGAGGCGATCGGTTTCTCCACCAGGATATGAACGCCGTGGCGAATACAGGTCAGCGCCAGATCGCGGTGCAGATGGGTGGGCGCCGCGATGGTGATGGCATCGACGCCGCCCGCGATCAAAGCCTCCACGTCGGCGTAACCGGCGCAGCCGAGCGCTTCCGCAACCAGGCCGCGTTGCTTGCGATCCGAATCCGCGATCCCGACCAGCTTGACTTCAGCCAGATCGGCAAGGACACGCGCATGGTTGGCGCCCATGACGCCGACCCCGACCACGCCCAATCGCAGCGGACCGCCCGCACCGGCTTTCGCAGAATGCACCATGACCGATTGAATTCCCCCTGCCCTTAGCCCGACGGGCACCCTAGCATGGCGGCCGGCGAATTGGCGACGTGAACATTCAAACACTTCCCAACACGTTTTGACTCAAAGGGTTACAGCAGCGGTAGGGTGCCCCGCCGCGCCCTTGGCGGGCTTCGCGCGTCGCCGCTGGATATCTCGACAAGCCATTGTTATCGCTTAATATTTTCCGTCAGCGAGGTCGGATTCGGCGTCTCACCGGCTGTCTGCGGCTGTTCGAATACTCCGACGGCCGTTCCGCCAAGCCCGGCGCGAATGCTCCCCACGCCGTTGCGCGGGCCGGCACGGCGGGCGCGGTCGCGGATTTCAGGTTGCTTGCTGGACGAATCGAAAAAATGCATCCTCGATTTCGGGGCGCAAACATCTCGGGAATTTCAATGAACACGCCTGATCGTGCAGCGTCTCTTCTGGATCAAACTCTGGCCGCCGCATCCCGGGACAAGCAGACGGTCACGCCGGAGAGCAAGATGATCGGCCCCCTGGTCGAGGGCGTGCGCATTCGTGAGGCACCGACGCACACCGACGAGCGCGGAAGCGTGGTCGAGATCTACGACCTCCGCTGGAAGTGGCATCAAGCCCCGCTGGTGTCCGCCCATTGCTTCACGGTTCGGCCTGGATTCGTCAAAGGCTGGGGGCTCCACAAGACCCATGAGGACCGATACTTCATCTTGCAGGGATACAT
>DASYFD010000422.1:0-16853 GCA_036498625.1 Xanthobacteraceae bacterium
AGCGCCGTGCGTTGCGCCAGGAAAAGCGTGAGGCCCTGCAGCCCGGCCTTGCTGACCCGGTCCACCTCTTCGTTGCCGGTGACGATATAGGCGAGCCTTGTTTCCAGGGCCGCCTTCCAGGGCGCATCCTTGGCGGCATCCTTGCTGGCCTGCGCCTGCGCCTGCGCCTGCGGGGCGGCCAGCAGTGTGGCTCCGAAGATCGCGAAGGCGGCGATCACCGCCGCCGCCACCCGCCGCCGCGGCTTCATCATCTGCTTGAACCCGCCAGCGAGCCAGAACACCACCAGGCCATCGAGGGCGAGCAGCCCGAGCGCGGCCAGCAGGATCGGCCCGCGCAGGTCGCGCGGTTCGCTCAGGCGGTATTCCTCCACGCGCGCATTGAGTGCCGAGACGTTGAGGGGCGCAAGCTGGTCGGCGGGCGCGAGTGTGTTCACGGCCAACAATCCTTCGGGTGGACCATAGAAACCGGGTGGGTGGTCGGGGGTGGCGCGGCCGGTGAATCCGGCCGGAACCGGGCGCGCGCTCGGCGGCGGCGGCACGAATACGCCGAAGCCGTCGAGGATATGGCTGGGCGGCACCGCTTCCTGGGTCTCGTGTCCGCCGGCCGCGCTGCCTTCGGCCGCGACTGCGGTGCCGGCCTGGGCGACGATCCGCTTCAGCATGTCGACGAACGCGCCCGACAGCGGCAGGTCCGACCAACGGGTGTCGGCGGTGACGTGAAACAGCACGATCAGTCCCTTGCCGCGATGCTCGGCGGTGACCAGCGGCGTGCCGTCGGCGAGCGTGGCCCAGGTGTGATCGGTCAAGGTCGCGTCCGGCTCGGCCAGCACCTGGCGGCTCACCGTGACGTCATTGGGCACCGTCATGTCGAAGAACGGACCGTCATGCGAATAGGCGCCGAGCTGCTGCGGCTGCTCCCAGGACAGGCTGCCCCCCAGAATGCGCCCGCCCCGCCGCAGCCGCACCGGTACCAGGTCGTCGTCGCTGGCCGCCAGCCGCGGCCCGGCAAAGCGCACCAGCACGCCGCCGTCCTCGACCCAGCGGGTGATCTGATCGTGCACCTCGACCACGTTGCCGACGTCGGCGAGGATCATCATCGGCAAGCGCTGGTCGAGAAACTGGGTCACCGCCTGGGCGGGCGAGCTCGACTCCGCGATCCGCACGTCCGCGAACGGGGAAAGCGCGCGCGCCAGGTAATAGGTCGAGGCGAGCAGCGGCTGCGCGGTATCGGCGGTCGAGCCGGTGACGACGCCGACGCTGCGCCTTCGCCAGCGCTTGTCGAGCAGCTGCACCGCGCCGGCCGAGTGCTCGGCGCTGATCTCGAGCCGGGCGATGTCGTTGCGGATCTCGACCGGCAGCGTGAGGTCGGCGTCGGTCGTGGCGTCTTCCGCCTTGAAGGCAAACGAGGTGTCGCCGAGCGGCAGGCCCTTGAGGTCGAGGGCGCGCACGGTTCCGGTTTCCGCCGTTCCGGTCGCCGAGCGCAGGACCTTGACGGTGAGCGCGCCGGCGGTGTTGTCGGCGGAGCTCAACGCATGCGCGGGCGGGAGCCCGCCATTGATGACGGTGAGCTGCCGGGTCCCGATCAGCCGCCCGAGCGCGGCCACGAACTCGGCTCCGCCGCCGAGGTCGACGCCGTCGGACAGCCAGACGATCTCGGCATTGGGGGTGGCATCGAGGAAGCGGCCGAGCGCGGGCAGCGCATCGGAGCGCTCGACCGCATAGGGCTGCGGCCTCATCTGGGTCAGCCGTACCCGTGCCGCTGCCGGGGTCTCGAGCGAGATGTCGCGGGTCGGATCCGACAAGCGGATGAGGGCGACGCCACGGTCATCCGTCTCCGCCCGCGCCATCAGGTCGTCGGCGGTGCGCATGCGCGCGTCCCAGGTTCCGGCCGCCGGATAGCCGTCGTCGATCAGGAGCGCCAGCGGCGCCTTGGAGGTGGCAGTCCCGACCGGCGGCCGCCACAGCGGCCCGGCGGCCGCGATGATGACCAGCGCGGCCAGCGTCAGGCGCAGCAGCGTGAGCCACCAGGGGGTGCGCCGCGGCGTCTCTTCCTTGGGGGTGAGGTCGAACAGTAGCCGGGTGGGCGGGAAATCAATCCGGCGCGGTTGCGGCGGGATCAGCCGCAGCAGCCACCACAGCACCGGCAGGCTCAGCAAGCCCAGCAGCACCAGCGGCTCCGCGAAGGCGAGCGGCAGGCCCAGCAGCCCCATCATGCGTGCCTCCCGGCATATCCGGGCGTGCCCAGGCGGCCGCTCACCGAGGCGCCGGGCGGCGGCGCGCCCATGCGGGCGTGCAGGGCGAGCAGCAGCTCGGTCGCGGTATGATCGGTGCGGTGGATGGCGAAGCTCCATCCCAGCTTGTCGGTCTCGCCCCTGATCTCGGCACGGTGGCGCGCGATCCGGGCCTCATAGTCGGTCTTCCAGGCCTCGGCGCGTCCGACCGTGATCTCGCCGCCGCCTTCCGGCTCGACGAACTCGACGCGGCCGGAATACGGAAATGTCTCCTCGGCCGGATCGACCACCTGGACCATGTGACCATGCGCGCCGGTCACCGAAAGCTGCGCGAGCGTGGTGCGCACTTCCGTGATCGGGCTCCAGAAGTCCGACACCAGCACGATCTCGGCCAGCCCCGAGGGGGCGAAGGCCGCCGGCAGGCTGGTGCGCGCCGTCACGTCATGCACGATCGCATTGGCCATCTTGTCGAGCACGTTGCGGCTGCCGGTCGGCCGCATCAGGCCCGGCATGCCGACGCGCTCGCCGGCCTGGACCAGCACCTCGGCCAGCGCAAAGCCCACCACCAGGGTGCGATCGAGCTTGGATTCCTGCGCCAGCGGCGAGCGAAACACCATGGAGGGCGAGCGGTCCGCCCAGATCCAGACCGTATGGGCGGCTTCCCATTCCTGCTCGCGCACATAGAGCTGATCGTCGCGGGCGGAACGGCGCCAGTCGACCCGCCGCGCCGGCTCGCCGGAGAGGAAGCGGCGGTACTGCCAGAAATTCTCGCCGGGTCCGGCTCGCTTGCGGCCGTGCAACCCGTGAATGACGGTCGCCGCGATGCGGCGCGCCTCCAGGATCAGGCGCGGCATGGATTCCGCGAGCGTGCGGGCCTCCCCGCCGGCGCGCTGGGTCGCCTTGATCTCGTGCCCGGCCGCTCGCTTGGGTGCCGCCATCAGACTAGCCGACGCGGGTCTTGAGCTTGTTGACCACGGCCTCGATGGTTTCGCCGTCGGCACGCGCCGCAAAGGTGAGCGCCATGCGGTGCTTGAGGATCGGCTCCGCCATGTCCATGACGTCGTCGATCGAGGGCGACAGCCGCCCGTCGATCAGCGCGCGGGCGCGTACCACCAGCATCAGGGCCTGGCTGGCGCGCGGGCTCGGTCCCCAGGAGATAAGCTTGCCGAGGTCGCCGGTTTCGGGACCCGGGCGCGCCGAGCGCACCAGCTTGAGGATCGCCTCCACCACCGATTCGCCGACCGGCAGGCGGCGCACCAGCCGCTGGGCCGCAATGAGCTCGTCGGCCGTCATGGTCGGCTTCGGCTTGCTCTCCTCGGTGCCGGTCGTATCGAAGATGATCCTGCGCTCGTTGGCGTGGTCCGGATAGTCGACGTCGATCTGCATCAGGAAGCGGTCGAGCTGCGCTTCGGGCAGCGGATAGGTGCCTTCCTGCTCGATCGGATTCTGCGTTGCCAGCACATGAAACGGATGCGGCACGTCGTGACGATTGCCGGCCACCGTCACATGGTGCTCCTGCATGGCCTGCAGCAGCGCCGACTGGGTGCGCGGGCTGGCGCGGTTGATCTCGTCGGCCATCAACAGCTGGGCGAAAATCGGTCCGCCGATGAAGCGGAAGCTGCGCTTGCGGTCGGCGCCTTCGTCGAGCACCTCGCTGCCGACGATGTCGGACGGCATGAGGTCGGGGGTGAACTGAATGCGGCGCGCCTCGAGCCCGAGCACGGTGCCCATGGTCTCGATCAGCTTGGTCTTGGCGAGGCCGGGCAGACCGATCAGCAGCGCGTGTCCGCCGCACAGCACGGTGATCAAGGCCTGCTCGACCACCCGCTCCTGTCCGAAGATCACCCTGCCGATCGCGTCCTTGGCGGCGGCCACCTGCGCGCCCGTCGCTTCCGCTTGGCGCACGATCATGTCGTCGAGCTTCTCAACTTCACCGCCGGCTGCCGCCATCACATTATCTCCTGCCGTTTAGCGTTTCGGACCGACCTGGCCGGATTCGTCATTGTCCGCCTTGTCATCGCAATGAGCAATCCGGGTCGATGCGACGTTATCAATATGACATTCCGGGCCGATATGACATTACATCTTCCGCAATACGCATATTTCCCAACAGTAACCTTCTGCGCATTTGCGATATTCACGATATTCAAGGGCGATATTCAAGCCATGGACATTCGCTGATATTGCAACCATCAGGCTCACGGCCGTATGCGATTCTCGACCGTTTCCTCCCGCCCGGGAGCAGAATACGCTATTTTCCGAGCGACGCGATGCTGCCTCCTGCAATCCCCCCATGCGCGCCCCTCGCCATTCCGGCCAAAGGGACGCCGCGGGCATGGGCCTGACCTTGGGGAATAGTCCTAGGTTCTGGTGGTGGGCCTTGCGCCTTTCCGGTTCCTGCCCCGAGCTTTAAGCCAGTGGGGGGCGGGCGGAGTTTCGGTCACGATCACGCGAGCATCCCGGCGGGCCCAGGCAGGATTGCGGGAAACAATGGCGAAGGAAGGGCAGGGAACGGCCGGCCTCGATGCGCTCGCGGGTGCGGTGGGCAAGGCCGCCGCCAGGGGCGCGCCGCCGGTGCACTTGTGGAACCCACCGTTCTGCGGCGACCTCGACATGCGGATCGCCGCCGACGGCACTTGGTCCTATCTAAAGACGCCGATCGGCCGGCCGGCGCTGGTGAAGCTGTTCGCCTCGGTCCTTAAGCGGGAAGGGGACAAATACTTTCTCGTGACCCCGGTGGAGAAATGCGGGATCGTGGTCGAGGACGCGCCGTTCCTCGCGGTGGAGCTCAAAGTCGAGACGCAGGCGGGCCGCCGCATTCTGCACTTTCGCACCAATGTGGACGACTGGATCGCTTGCGGGTCGGGCCACGCGTTGCGGTTCGAGCCGGAACCGGCGCCGGGCGGGCTCAAGCCCTACCTCCACGTGCGGGCGGACCTGTGGGCCAAGGTGACACGCGCCCTGTTCTACGATCTGGTGGAGCTTGGTGAGGAACGCGACGTCGGCGGAACGCGCATGTTCGGCATCGCTTCGGATTTGGAGTTTTTCGCCATGCAACCGGCCGCGAGCTTGAAGGATACCACCTGATGGACGGCGCGCTTTCGAGCGAGGGGCATGCGAGCGGCCGCGAATTCTTCGCGCGCGCCCGCGCGCGTCTCACGCTCGAGGTGCCGCCCGCCTTGACCGATCAGACGGTCGCCGGCGTGCGCGGCGATCTCGATCTCGACCCCTCCCTGTGGGAGCGTGCCGGCGTCGCGGCGACGCGGCCGGCCGCGGTGCTGGTGGGGGTGGTCGATCATCCGGAGCCCACCGTACTGCTCACGCTGCGCAATGCCGACCTCGAGGCCCATGCCGGCCAGATCGCGTTTCCGGGCGGCAAGATCGAGCCGAGCGACGCCTCGCCGGCCGCCGCCGCGCTGCGCGAGGCGCAGGAGGAGATCGGCCTTGCGCCCAGTCTGGTCGATCCGATCGGGCATCTCGACCTCTATCTGACCTTCAGCGGTTATCGCATCCTGCCGACGGTGGCGCGGATCGACCCGAACCACCGGCTCACCCTCAACCGGTCGGAGGTCGATGAAGCCTTCGAGGTGCCGCTCGCCTTCCTGATGGATGCCCAAAACCACGCGCTGCGTAGCCGCGACTGGAAAGGCATTATCCGCCGCTACTACGCCATGCCATTCGGCGAGCGCTGCATTTGGGGCGTGACGGCCGGCATCCTGCGCAACCTCTACGAACGTATCTATCTGGCCTGACCCTTGGAAACTGGAGAGCACCCTGCATGATCCGTCCGGTCTTCACCGAGGTCGCGCTGTTCCTGGTTCCGTTCGTGATCTACGCCATCTTTCTGTGGGCGACGCGCGCGGGCGTGCTCGATCCGACATCGTGGTCGCTGGCGCGCCTGGGCTGGCTCTTGATCGCCGCGCTGTCCCTGATGGTGGGCAGCTTCGTCATGCTGGCCGAGTTCGGCGGGGCGCCTGCGGGCTCGACCTATGTGCCGGCCCATGTGGACGACGGCAAGCTCCGCCCAGGGCAGACCAAGTGAGCGCCGCGCAGCGACTCGATGCCGACTGGCTGCGTGCCGGCGCGCCCGCAATGCTACTTGCGCTGCTCGATCGCGACGGCGAGGAGGCGCGCGTAGTCGGCGGCGCGGTGCGCAATACTTTGCTGGCGGAGCCTGTGGGCGACCTCGACATCGCCACCACCGCTGCGCCCGCCGAGGTGATCCGGCGGGTCGAGGCGGCGGGCCTCAAGGCGGTGCCGACCGGCATCGAGCACGGCACCGTCACCGTGGTCGTCGAAGGCCGCCCGCACGAGGTGACCACGTTACGCGAGGACGTCGAGACCGACGGGCGGCGCGCCAAGGTCGCGTTCGGGCGCGACTGGCGCCGCGACGCCGAGCGCCGCGACTTCACCATGAACGCGCTCTCGGTCACCGCCGACGGCACGATCTACGATTATGTCGGCGGCCTGGACGATCTGGCGGCGCGGCGCGTGCGCTTCATCGGCGAGCCGGCGACGCGCATCGCCGAGGACTATCTGCGGATCCTGCGGTTCTTCCGCTTCCATGCCGCCTATGGGCGCGGCGCGCCCGATCCGGCCGGCCTTGCCGCCTGCATCGCGGCGGGCCGGCATCTCGAGCGGTTGTCGCGCGAGCGGGTGCGGATGGAGATGTTCAAGCTCCTGGTCGCGGCCCACGCGGTGCCGGCGCTGGCGGTCATGAGCGAGGCCGGCCTGCTGCTCTCCGTGCTCGGCGGCGTGCCGCTCCTGGCGAGCTTCAGCAACATGACCAAGATCGAGGCTTCGCTGGAGCTCGCCCCCGATCCGGTGCGCCGGCTGGGCGCGCTCGCGCTGTTCATCGTCGAGGATGCGGATCGGTTGCGCGAACGCCTGCGGCTCGCCAATGCGGAGCACGAGCGCCTCTGCGCGATGGCGGACGGCTGGTGGCGCATCTCGGCCGCGAATGCCGAGCAGGACGGCCACGCCGCGCTCTATCGGCTCGGCCGCGAGCGTTTCACCGACCGGGTGCTGCTAGCCTGGACGCGCTCGCCGGCCGGCATCGCGGATACCACCTGGCACGAGTTCGCGCGGCTGCCCGAGCGCTGGAGCGCGCCGGACTTCCCGCTCAGGGCCGCCGACCTGGTCAGCCGCGGCGTCGCCAAGGGACCGGCGCTTGGAGCGGCGCTGCGATCCGCCGAGGAGGTGTGGATTGCGGCCGGTTTTCCGACCGACGCCGTCGACGTCGCGGCGATCGCGGATGCCGCCGCCAAGCGCGCGCTTGCGGGTTGATCGCGGTTGTCGAGATCGCACGCACGACTCGCCTCGCGCCGCGTGCGGTGTTAAATTGGCGGTCGAGGTACGCCATGAACCAAGTCCGCCGTCCCGCCGACGTCGCCCGCCGCTCTGCTGCGCTGATCGCCAATCGCACCGGCGCGCGCGCGGACGCGTTCCGGCGCGAGAGCTTCGCGCTGCCGCGCGAGGAGGCGCGCGCCAAGGCGCGCGAGATGTTCCGGCGCTTCCCCAAGGCCGCCTATCAGACCGAGATCGAGACTTGGCGGGTGCTGCCCGGCGATTGCATCGAGTTCACCATGCGGCGGTTGCCGAGCGCGGACTGAGGCCAGCAAAAGCGGCTACCTGCAGCGATTCCAAATAGTGGCCACGCCGACGGCGACAGCACTCCACAACAAGCCCAGGGTCATGCCTAAAGTGTTGCTGCACCCCTTGGCAACGCAATTGATCCCCGCCCCCATCCACGAGCTTATGAAGTAGCTGATCGTCGCCGCCACGATAACAAGCAAGGCGATCGCGAAAATCGCGAGACCGAGCCGGCTTTCCTGTGGTTGCATATTGGCTGCTCTTTCGGCGCCGGGCGACACTACTCGGCCGCGCCGACGAGGTGATCGAATAAAGGTCTACTTTGCCACGCCGTCACGGCCACTTCACCACCGGCGGCAGCGAGGACAGGATCGAGTCGACGTTGCCGCCGGTCTTGAGCCCGAAGATGGTGCCGCGGTCGTACAGCAGATTGAACTCGACATAGCGGCCGCGCCGGATCAGCTGCTCCTCGCGGTCGGCCGCGCTCCAGGGCGTGCTGAAATTGCGCCGCACCAGCTCCGGATAGATCGCGCGGAAGGCACGGCCCACCGCCTGCGTGAAGGCGAACTCGCCCTCCCAGTCGCCGCCGTCGAGATAGTCGTAGAAAATCCCGCCGATGCCGCGCATCTCCTGGCGGTGCTTGAGATAGAAATAATCGTCGCACCACTGCTTGTACTTGGGGTAGGGGGCCGCGTGGGCATCGCAGGCCGCCTGCATGGCGGCGTGGAACGCCTGCGTGTCGGGATCCTCCTGGGTACGCCGCCGGTCGAGCACCGGGGTGAGATCGGCACCGCCCCCGAACCACGCCTTGGTGGTGGCGACGAAGCGGGTGTTCATATGCACCGCCGGCACATTGGGATTGTGCAGATGGGCGATGAGCGAGATGCCGGACGCCCAGAACCGCGGATCAGTATCGGCGCCCGGAATGTCCTTGCGGAACTCGGGTGCGAACTCGCCGAACACGGTCGAGACGTGGACCCCTACCTTCTCGAACACGCGCCCCTTGAGGATGGACATGACGCCGCCGCCGCCGGGCGCGCCGGTGTGATCGGTGCGCCCCCACGGCGTGCGCACGAAACGCCCGGCCGTGTCGGCCACATCGGGCGCGCGCGGCGCACTCGCCGGCAATCCGTCCTCCAGCCCCTCGAGCGCCACGCAGATGTCGTCGCGCAGCGCCTCGAACCAGGCGCGGGTGCGGGCTTTGCGGGCTTCGAGCTGTCCGGCATCCATGCGATCACCTGCTTTCGCAAAACCCATTTATGTCACGGACCCCGATAGCTGCAGGATTCCTGGCAGCTGTCGCGGAACACGGTGACGCGGGTCACGTTGCCGGCCTCCTGCACGTGGTCCCAGATGAAGCGCGCCAGATGCTCCAGGGTCGGGGGTCCGAGCGCGTTGATCTTGTTGAGATGCTTATGGTCAAGCCGGCCGCGGATGTCCGCAAGGCGCTGCTCCAGCACGCCCAGGTCGACGATCATGCCGGTCTGCGCATCCGGAATGCCCGCGATGGTGACCTCGGCCCGATAGGAGTGGCCGTGGATCTCCTCGCTGGTGGCTCCGAGCGTAGTGCCGGCGATCGCATGCGCGGCCTCGAAGCGAAACGTTTTGGTGAGCTCCCACATCAGCGGATTCCTATCGCCTTGTGGGTTTGCAGGCTGAGCCGCCATTGCGGGTGGCGCAGGCAATAGTCGATGGCGCGCGCCGTGTTGTCGGCGAGCTGCGGCCCGTCCATGGGCTGCAGCGAGAAGCGCTCGAACGCGAGGCCCGCGAAGGCCTCGGGCGGCGCCTCGGCTTGCGGATAGACCAGCTTCATCTCCTGTCCGGACCTTATGCGCAGCTGCGTCCCCGCCTTCGGGCTCACGCAAATCCAGTCGAGCCCGGCGGGCGGATCGAGCGTTCCATTGGTCTCGACCGCGATCGCAAAGCCGCGCCCGTGCAATGCGGCGAGCAATGGCTCGTCGATCTGCAGCAGCGGCTCGCCGCCGGTGATCACCACATAGCGGTGATCGCGCCCGTTCCCCCATTCGGCCTCGATCGCCGCGGCGAGCGTGTCCGCGTCCGCATACGATCCCCCGCGGGTGCCGTTCGTGCCCACGAAGTCGGTGTCGCAGAAGCGGCACTGCGCGGCGGCGCGGTCGGCCTCGCGCCCGGACCAGAGGTTGCAGCCCGCGAACCGGCAGAACACGGCAGTGCGCCCCGCCTGGGCGCCTTCCCCCTGCAGGGTCAGAAAGATCTCCTTGACCGCGTAAGCCACGCCAACTCTCCGAATTCGATACTCGTATCTGGGGAAAATCTTCGACTTCCTCAAGCGGGTTGTTGGGCCGCGCCGGCCGGGAAGCCGCCGGTTTGCCGCAGCGCTTCCCCGACCGCCATCGCGGCCGCCACCGCGACATTGAGGGAGCGCAACCCCGGCCGCATAGGAATGCAGAGCCGCGCCTGCGCGGCCCGGTGCACGGCTTCCGGCACGCCGGCGGATTCGCGTCCGAACAGCAGCAGGTCGTCGTCGCTGTAGGCATGGTCCAGATAGGAGGTGTGCCCTCCGGTGGTGAATACGATGAGGCGGACGCTGGCTTGCGCCTGCCAGGCGGCAAATGCCTCCCAGCTCGGGTGCCGCTGGATGGTCACATGGTCGAGATAGTCCATCCCGGCACGGCGGAAGGCGCGGTCGGAGACCGGGAAGCCGGCCGGCTCGATGATATGCGCCGCTAGGCCCAGGCAAGCCGCAAGCCGCAGGATGGTGCCGGTGTTCTGGGGTATGTCGGGCTCATAGAGCGCGATCCGCATGGGCCCGATCCGTGTTGGTGGCTCGCCTTCGGGATCCACCCCGGCGGGGCACTGAGGCGCCATCGATTTCCTGGCGATTTCTTATGCCAAGCCTGGGCATTGGGGCGATGGCGCACTTGCGCTCCCCCGTCAAGGGTGCCAATAGAACGCCGCTGGGTGGTGCCGCTTGGCCTCCTGTCCCCGGGACGGAAAGCGGCAGGTTCGCCCGCCACTGCCGCAATGTGCCCTTTTCGGGCGTGAAGGGAGCCGCGGCGGGGCGTGTGGGTGGATCGAGGGACAAGAAAGGGATCGCAAACGTGACAACGATGTCTTCGGCCGAGCCGACGCGTCGCGATTTTCTCTATATCGCGACCGGGGCGGTGGCTGCCGTCGGAACGGCGGCGGCGCTGGTGCCGCTCATCACGCAGATGAATCCGGACGCCTCGACGGTGGCGGCCGGCGCACCGGTTGAGATCGATCTCGGGCCGATTGCGGCCGGGCAGATCGTCAAGGTGTTCTGGCGCAGCCAGCCGATCTTCATCAGCCACCGCACCCAGAAGGAGATCGACGAGGCGCGCGCGGTCGACACCAATAGCCTGAAAGATCCGCAGACCGACGAGGCCCGCGTCAAGGCGGGCCACGATCAGTGGCTGGTCGTCGTCGGCATCTGCACCCATCTGGGCTGCATCCCGCTTCCCCATCAGGGCGACTACGACGGCTGGTTCTGTCCCTGCCACGGATCGCAATACGATTCCTCGGGGCGCATCCGGCAGGGTCCGGCGCCGCTGAACCTTGCGGTCCCGCCCTACATGTTCCTGTCCGACAGCAAGATTCGAATCGGCGAAACCGAGACAGCCCACACGTAAGGTTGCATCATGAGCGGAAATTCGACCTATCAGCCGCAAGGCCGGTTCATGCAGTGGCTCGAGCGGCGGCTGCCGATCGGCGGACTGATCCATTCCTCCTTCGTGGTCTATCCGACGCCGCGCAACCTCAATTACTGGTGGACCTTCGGCGGCATCCTCGCCTTTATGCTGGCGCTGCAGATCGTTACCGGCGTGGTGCTGGCGATGCACTACACCCCGCACGTCGACCTGGCGTTCAACTCGGTCGAAAACATCATGCGCGATGTGAATTTCGGCTGGCTGCTGCGCTACGTGCATGCCAACGGCGCCTCGATGTTCTTCCTCGCCGCCTACATCCACATGTTCCGCGGCATGTATTACGGTTCCTACAAGGAGCCGCGCGAGGTGCTGTGGATCCTCGGCGTGATCCTGCTGCTGCTGATGATCATGGCCGGCTTCATGGGCTACGTGCTGGTGTGGGGCCAGATGAGCTTCTGGGCCGCAACCGTCATCACCAACCTGTTCTCCGCCATCCCGGTGGTCGGCGAATCGATCGTCACCTGGCTGTGGGGCGGCTACGCGGTCGGCAATCCGACCCTCAACCGCTTCTATTCGCTGCACTACCTCTTGCCCTTCGTGATCGCCGGCGTGGTGGTGCTGCACATCTGGGCGCTGCACATGGTCGGGCAGAATAACCCGGCCGGCATCGAGCCGAAGTCGGAGAAGGACACGGTCGCGTTCACGCCCTATGCCACGATCAAGGATGCGTTCGTGCTGATGGTGTTCTGCATCCTGTTCGCCTGGCTCGTGTTCTATGTTCCCAACTATCTCGGTCATGCCGACAACTATATCCCGGCCAATCCGGCCGAGACCCCGCCCGAGATCGTGCCCGAATGGTACTATCTGCCGTTCTACGCGATCCTGCGCGCGATCCCGAACAAGCTCCTGGGAGTGACCGCGCTCGGGGCGTCGATCGTGATCCTCGCCTTCCTGCCCTGGCTCGATACCTCGCCGGTGCGCTCGGGGCGCTACCGGCCGCTCTTCCGGCAGTTCTTCTGGGTGTTCGTGATCGTCTGCATCGGGCTCGGCTATCTCGGGTCGAACCCGCCCGATGGCTGGTACGTGATCTTCGCCCGCCTGTTCACCATCTACTACTTCGCCTACTTCCTGATCATCCTGCCGGTGCTCGGTCTTGTCGAGAAGACCAAGCCGCTGCCCAACTCGATCTCGGAATCGATCCTGGGCGGACCGGCCGGCGTGAAGGCTTAGGCGAGGAGGAATGTCATGATCCTGAAGCGCAAGCTCCTCGCCCTCATGCTCGCCGGCGCCGTCGCGGCGCTGGCTGCGCCGGCCGTCGCGCAGCAAGAGGCTCCGCCGCCGCCGCCGCCGAAGCTGCACTGGTCGTTTGCGGGCCCGTTCGGGACCTATGATCAGGGACAGCTCCAGCGCGGCCTCAAGATCTATCATGACGTCTGCTCGAATTGTCACAGCCTGTCGCTGGTCACCTTCCGCAATCTCGCGGACCCCGGCGGCCCGGGCTATTCCGCGGCGCAGGCCGCGGCGCTGGCCGCGACCTACAAATTGAGCGCGGCCGATCATTTCCCGTCGCCGGCGGAAGCGGTGATCAGCGCCTTTCCGAAAAAGCCGCCCGACATGTCGGTGCTCGCCAAGGCGCGCAGCTATCCGCGCGGCTTCCCGGGCTTCGTCTTCGACCTGTTCACGCAATATCAGGAGCAGGGTCCCGACTACATCGCGGCGCTGCTCAATGGCTACGACAATCCGCCCGCCGGCATCACGGTTCCGCCGGGCTTGTTCCACAACAAGTATTTCCCCAGCCATAACCTGGGGATGCCGCAACCGCTGTTCCCCGGCCAGGTCACCTACGAGGACGGATCGCCGCAGACGGTCGAGCAATACAGCCAGGATATCTCCGCCTTCCTGATGTGGGCGGCCGAGCCGCACCTCGACCAGCGCAAGCGGATCGGCTTCCAGGTGATCATCTACCTCATCGTGTTCGCGGGGCTGCTCTACTTCACCAAGAAGAAGATCTGGCGCGAGGCGCATTCGCATCCTTGAAGGTGCGGGCCGCGGCGCGGCCCATGCGTTGTCGCGCTGACCCGTCTTGATCGTCCGGCCGACGATGGACGCGACCCATGACCAAGACCATCCTCGGCATCATCGGCGGCTCCGGCATCTATGATCTGCCGGGGCTGGAAGGGGCGCGCGAAGAGCGCGTTGAAAGCCCCTGGGGCGAGCCGTCGGCGGCGCTGCGCGTCGGCGAGATCGCGGGACTGCCGGTGGTGTTTCTTTCCCGCCACGACAAGGGGCACCGGCTGTCCCCCTCCGACATCAACTATCGGGCCAATATCGACGTGCTCAAGCGCGCCGGCGTGACCGATCTGGTCTCGCTGTCGGCCTGCGGCTCATTCAAGGAGGAGCTGCCGCCCGGCGCCTTCGTGCTGGTCGACCAGTTCGTCGACCGCACCCACAAGCGCGAAAGCTCGTTCTTCGGCAAGGGCTGCGTGGCGCATGTCTCCATGGCGCATCCGGTATCGCCGCGCCTGCGCCTGCATCTGGCGGCGGCGGCCGAGGCCGAAAGCATCATGGTGGCGCGCGGCGGCACCTATGTGTGCATGGAGGGGCCGCAATTCTCCACCCTGGCCGAGAGCCTGACCTACAAGGGTCTCGGCTATTCGGTCATCGGCATGACCAACATGCCGGAGGCCAAGCTCGCCCGCGAGGCCGAGATTTGCTACGCCACCGTGGCGATGGTGACCGACTTCGACTGCTGGCATCCGGACCACGACGCCGTCACGGTGCAGGACATCATCAAGGTGCTCTCGGCCAATGCCGACAAGGCCAAGCGCCTGGTCGCGCGCCTGGCCAGGGACTTTCCGCGCGAGCACGAGCCGTGCCCGATCGGCTCCGACCGCGCGCTCGACTCGGCGCTCATCACCGCGCCGGAAGCCCGCGACCCGGCGCTCATCAGGAAGCTCGACGCGGTCGCCGGGCGCGTGCTGGGCAAATCTTCCTAAGAGCGGATGGAGCGCGCCACCTCATGATCAGCACCGAGCTGGAATACGATCTCAAGGCTTCGATCCGCACCATTCCGGACTATCCCAAGCCCGGCATCATGTTCCGCGACATCACCACGCTGCTCGGCGATGCGCGGGCGTTTCGGCGCGCCGTGGACGAGCTGGTGCAGCCCTGGGCCGGCATGAAGATCGACAAGGTGGCCGGCATCGAGGCGCGCGGGTTCATCCTGGGCGGCGCGGTCGCGCACCAGGTCTCGGCGGGGTTCATCCCGATCCGCAAGAAGGGTAAGCTGCCGCACAAGCGGGTCAGCATCGCGTATTCGCTCGAATACGGCCTCGACGAGATGGAGATGCACGAGGACGCGGTGGTGCGCGGCGACCGCGTGATCGTGATCGACGACCTGATCGCGACCGGCGGCACCGCGGAAGGCGCCGTCAAGCTGCTGCGCCAGATGGGGGCGGAGGTGCTGGCCGCCTGCTTCATCGTCGATCTTCCCGAGCTCGGCGGCGCCGCCAAGCTGCGGGCGCTCGACGTGCCGGTGCGCACGCTGCTGACCTTCGAGGGGCACTGAGGGTTCTCCGCTGAAGCCGATGCAAACCCGGATGGGGGCTTTCCCATTGCGGGCGAACGGATCATGCTCGGTTGAACGCCAATAATCGGGAGGAGATGATGTCGAAGCGCAACGGCACTCCGTCTTTGAGCCGGCGTGGCCTGCTCAAGGGGGCGACGCTGGCGGGCGCAGCCGCAGTCGGCAATCCGCTGAGCGCGCGGGCGCAGGAGGCGCCGCCGCGCCCGAGCGGACCGGTCACGCCCGCCCCCAATCCAGCCATGGAATCCGGCCACCCGCGCGACATGCCCATCATCCAGGGCACCAGCGGGTCGGACTACATGGCCGACGTCATCAAGAGCCTCGGCATCGAGCATGTGGCGTGCAATCCGGGCACCAGCTTTCGCGGCCTGCACGAATCGCTGATCAACTATCTCAAGATCGACTGGCACACCTGCACCCACGAGGAAGCCTCCGTCGCCATGGCGAACGGCTATGCCAAGATCGAGGGCAAGCCGCTGCTGGTGCTGGCGCATGGCACGGTCGGGCTGCAGCACGCCTCCATGGCGCTCTACAACGCCTGGTGCGACCGGGTGCCGGTCTACATGATGGTCGGCAATACGGTCGACGCCACCAAGCGGGCGCCCGGCGGCGACTGGTTTCATTCGGTGCAGGACGCCGCCGCGATGGTGCGCGACTTCGTCAAATGGGACGACCAGCCGGGCTCGCTCACCCATTTCGGCGAGTCGGCGGTGCGCGCCTACCAGATCGCCATGACGCCCCCGATGGCGCCGGTGCTCATGGTGCTCGACAGCGAGATGCAGGACGGCCCGATCCCGCCGAACGAGAAGCTGGTGGTTCCGAAGCTGCCCAGGATCGCGCCGCTGATCGGCGATCCGGGCGGGATCGCGGAGGCAGCGGCGCTCCTGGTCAACGCGGCCAATCCGGTGATCGTCGCCGATCGCTGCGCGCGCAGCCAGGCCGGCATCGATCGCCTGGTCGAGCTCGCCGAGATCCTGCAATGCGCCGTGATCGACCTCGGCGGCCGGATGAATTTTCCGAGCCGACACGGGCTCAATCAGAGCGACCGCGCCCGGGTGGTGGTGGCCCAGGCCGACGTGATTCTGGGTCTCGAGCTGGAGAATTTCTGGGGCGCCACCCATGCGTTCCATGACAATATCGAGCGCTATGCCGATACCGTCATCAAGCCGGGCACCAAGCTGGTCGCCATCGGCGCCGCGCCGCTCTACATCAAGGCCAACTACCAGGACTTCCAGCGCTACCAGGAGATCGATCTCTCCATCCCGGCCGATGCCGAGGCGACGCTGCCTCATCTGATCGAAGCCGTGAAGCATGTGCTTCCCGCCGACCGCAAGGCCGCGCTCGCGGCGCGTGGCGAGAAGCTCAATGCGGCGCACCAGCAGGCCATCAAGGCGCTCAAGCAGGACGCGCTCTATGCCTGGGATGCGAGCCCGATCGCCACCAGCCGCTTGGCGGCCGAGGTGTGGGAGGCGATCCGCAACGAGGATTGGTCGATCGGCGCGATCAGCAGCAACAACCGTCCGTCATGGCATCGGCGGCTGTGGGACATGACCAAGCATTATCACTTCACTGGACCGGCCGGCGGCGGCGGCGAGGGCTAC
The DNA here is from genome assembly GCA_036498625.1 of Xanthobacteraceae bacterium. Classification (GTDB taxonomy): domain Bacteria; phylum Pseudomonadota; class Alphaproteobacteria; order Rhizobiales; family Xanthobacteraceae; genus VAZQ01. The sequence goes on from DASYFD010000422.1 coordinate 16,658, forward strand.
GGCGCGCCCGCGACGGCCGGAGCCGCGCTCGCCAACAAGAAGCACGGGCGGCTGACGGTGACGATCCAGGGCGATGGCGACCTCATGTACGGCCCGGGGATACTGTGGACCTGCGCGCACAGCCGGCTTCCGGTGCTCTATGTGATGCATAACAACCGCGCCTATCATCAGGAGCGCATGGTGCTCCAGCGCATGG
>DASYFD010000423.1:0-7980 GCA_036498625.1 Xanthobacteraceae bacterium
GACGATCAGGTCTATGTCGATGACCGCACCATCGACAGCCACATCAAGCGGCTGCGCAAGAAGTTCAAGTCCACCGACGACGAATTCGATATGATCGAGACGCTCTATGGGGTCGGCTATCGCTTCAAGGAGATTTGACGAAAGCCGCAGCGGTGGTGGTGGCGTCGGCATGACGCCCGGATGACGGCGTGGGCCGGCCGGCGTTGGAAGGCCGGCAACGGGTGGGCGCAGCGCCCGCAATTTCAGAGGCTCCCACGCTCCCCGATAGGACGCCGTCCGTGCTAGGATCAGGCCACTGGAGCTTCCGGCCTGGATGGGGGCGCGCAACTCGGCTGACCGTTCTGAACGGATCGATCAAATGAACATGCTTGATCGAAACATTGGCAGCGTCGAGAGCAAGGTCGAGCCCGATGTGCCCGAGGCGGCTGCATCGGGCCCCGCGCCCCGCGGCCTGCGCCGGCTCGTTCTGCCGTTGCGGCGGGCCTGGCAGTTCTCGGTCCGGCAGAGCTTCTCGAGCCTCACGCGCCGCATCATCTTTCTCAACGTCACCGGCCTGCTCGCGCTGGTGATCGGGATTCTCTACCTCTCGCAGTTTCGCGCCGGCCTGATCGACGCGCGGGTGCAGAGCCTGCTGGTGCAGGGCGAGATCATCGCGGGCGCCATCGCGGCGTCGGCGACGGCGGATTCCGACGCCATCACCATCGACCCCGAACGGCTGCTGGAGCTGGCGCCCGGCGAGAGCTACGACCCCTCGGAGGAATCGCTGTCCGGGCTCGATTTTCCGGTCAATCCGGAGCGGGTCGCGCCGGTGCTGCGGCGGCTGGTGTCGCCCACCAATACCCGCGCCCGCATCTACGACCGCGACGGCGGGCTCATCCTCGACAGCCGCAATCTCTACGACGTGCTGCGGTTCGACCTGCCGCCGCCGAGCGTCGAGAAGCCGGGAATCTTCGAGCGGGCCTTTGTGGCGCTGCGCACCTGGTTCAACCGGGGCGACCTGCCGATCTATCGGGAGCTCGGGCCGCAAAACGGCAAGGGCTACGAAGAGGTCGACCATGCGCTCAACGGCTTCAAGTCCAGCATGGTGCGCATCAACGAACGCGGCGAGGTGATCGTCTCGGTCGCGCTGCCGGTGCAGCGCTTCCTGGCGGTGCGCGGCGCGCTGATGCTCTCGACCCAGGGCGCCGACATCGACAACATGGTGACGGCCGAGCGGCTGGGCAATTTCAAGGTGTTCCTGGTGACGCTCAGCGTCATGCTGGTGCTGTCGTTCCTGCTCGCCGGCACCATCGCGGGACCGGTGCGCCGGCTCGCCGGCAGCGCCGAGATGGTGCGGCGGCGCACCGGCTCGCGGGTGGAGATTCCGGACTTCACCAGGCGCCGCGACGAGATCGGCGATCTGTCGGGCGCGTTGCGCGACATGACCGACGCGCTCTACAGCCGCATCGAGGCGATCGAAAGCTTCGCCGCGGACGTGGCCCACGAGCTCAAGAACCCGCTCACCTCGATGCGCTCGGCGGTCGAGACGCTGCCGCTCGCCAAGAGCGATTCCAGCCGCGCCCGCCTGTTGGCGGTGATCGAGCACGACGTGAAACGGCTCGACCGCCTGATCTCCGATATCTCGGACGCGAGCCGGCTCGACGCCGAATTGCAGCGGCGCGAGACCGGCGCGGTTGATCTCACCCGGCTGCTCACCACCCTGGTGACCATCGCCAACGAGGTGCGCCACGACGACGGGGTGACGGTCAGCCTGAAATACGAGGGCAGCCCGCGCACTTTCGTGGTGCCGGGCCACGATTCCCGTCTCGGCCAGGTGGTCGACAACCTGATCGACAATGCGCGCTCGTTCTCGCCGCAAGGCGGCAGCGTGCGACTCACCTGCCGCAGGCTCAAGCAGGAGATCGAGATCGTGGTCGACGATGACGGGCCGGGCGTGCAATCCGATGCGCTGGAGAAAATTTTCCAGCGCTTCTACACCGACCGGCCGCACCAGGGCTTCGGCCAGAATTCGGGACTTGGCCTTTCCATCTCCAAGCAAATCGTCGAGGCGCATGATGGACGCCTTTGGGTCGAGAACCGTCTCGCTGCCGCCAGCCCGGATGGCGGCCCCCTCCGGGTGCTCGGCGCCCGCTTTATCGTGCGCCTGCCGGCCATGTAATGGCCGCCCCTACCGCGACCGTGCATGCCTCGGCCGTGCTCGCCGGCCCCCGCGCGGCTCTCATTCGCGGACCGGCGGGATCCGGCAAATCGCGCCTGGCCCTGGGTCTGATCCAGGCGGCACAATGCGGGCTCATCCCGTTCGCCCGCCTGGTCGGCGATGACCGGATTGAGCTCGCCGTCGCGCATGGGCGCTTGCTGGCCCGCCCATCGCCGGCGCTGGCCGGACTGATCGAGGTTCGCGGCCTTGGCATCCGGCGGCTCGCGCACGAGCCCGTCGCAGTGGTCGGCCTGGTGGTCGATCTCGCCATCCCGCAAGCCGAACGGCTACCCGAGATCGCTGAGCGCCAGGTTGCGGTAGACGGTATTATATTACCTCGATTGGCCGTCGGCCGGGGTTGCGATCCGATAGCAGCCGTGCTGGCCAGCCTCTTGACCTTGAGCGCAGAAGTCTGATCAGTGGCCCCGATTGCTGCGCTGCCCTGTCTCCCATGAGGAAATCGGTAACCATACGGGGCTAGGATTGCCGCAGCTAATCTCGCTTTCTGGAAAGATTGACGCGCCCGCTTACCGCAACGCAACAAAACTCCTAAATGAGCGGAAGGCCTCTTGCGCAAGGGTTAAGGATGGTCAAGATGGTGCCCATTCGTGCGGTGCACCGGGAGGCGCCCGCGAGGAACTCAATGATCGGACTAGTTCTCGTTACGCACGGGCGGCTTGCCGTTGAGTTCCGCTCGGCCTTGGAGCACGTCGTCGGACCGCAGCGCCAGATCGAGGCGGTCACGATCGGGCCCGACGACGATGTCGAGCAGTGCCGCAAGGATATCATCGACGCGGTCAAGCGCGTCGACAGCGGCGAAGGCGTCGCCATCCTCACCGACATGTTCGGCGGCACCCCCTCCAACCTCGCAATCTCGGTGATGAGCCGTCCCAAGGTGGAGGTTCTGGCCGGCATCAATCTGCCCATGCTGGTCAAGCTCGCCAAGGTCCGTGACGAATGCCCGCTCCACGAGGCCGTCCATGCGGCCCAGGAGGCCGGACGCAAATACGTCACCATTGCCAGCCGCGTCCTCAACGGAAAATGAGCGACCCAGCCAGCGCCGACGACACCCCTCCGGAACACCGAGCGGCGCCCGCAGGAGCCATCGTGCGGGTGCTGGAAATCTGCAACAAGAAGGGCCTGCACGCCCGCGCCTCCGCCAAATTCGTGCAGACGGTCGAGCGGTTCGATTGCGATGTCCGCGTCACCCGCGGCCACGAGACCGTGGGCGGAACCTCCATCATGGGGCTGATGATGCTGGCCGCCGGTACCGGCACCTGCATCACGGTCGAGGCGACCGGACCGGAGGCTGCCGAGGTGATCGAGGCCCTGGCCCAGCTGGTTGCCGGCCGATTCACCGAAGGCGAGTGAGCTTCGGGGGCTGCGGCCACTGAGGCCCTCGGAGCATTAATTACGTTCGGCAGACATAAAGAAATCTTTATATCTTCATTGCGGTGCCATGCGGGCACTGCTATAGGCAAGCGCCGTGAGGCCCATTTTCGGCCCCGTGAATTCCCGCCAGCCTTTAAGGATCATCATGAAAGCCGCATCGAAAACCGCCAAATCCGCCGCCGCGGACTACGTCGTCAAGGACATCAGCCTGGCCGAATGGGGCCGCAAGGAAATCTCCATCGCTGAGACCGAGATGCCCGGCCTGATGGCGACCCGCGAGGAGTTCGGGCCGCAGCAGCCGCTGCGCGGCGCCCGCGTCTGCGGCTCCCTGCACATGACGATCCAGACCGCCGTGCTGATCGAGACCCTGGAGGCGCTCGGCGCCGACGTGCGCTGGGCCTCGTGCAACATCTATTCGACCCAGGACCATGCCGCGGCCGCCATCGCGGCCACCGGCACTCCCGTATTCGCCATCAAGGGCGAGAGCCTGGAGGACTACTGGGATTACACCCACCGGATCTTCGAGTGGGCGGACGGCGGCACCCCGAACCTGATCCTCGACGACGGCGGCGACGCCACCATGCTGGTCCATCTCGGCATCCAGGCCGGCAAGAATCCTTCGATCCTGAACCATCCGGGCAACGAGGAAGAAGAGGTGATGTTCGCCGCCATCAAGAAGCGGCTGAAGGACAAGCCGGGCTGGTACGACACGCTGGGCAAGAACATAAAGGGCGTCACCGAGGAGACCACCACCGGCGTGCACCGGCTCTACCAGATGGAGAAGGACGGTCGGCTGCTGTTCCCGGCGATCAATGTCAACGACAGCGTCACCAAGTCGAAATTCGACAATCTGTACGGCTGCCGCGAGTCGCTGGTCGACGGCATTCGCCGCGGCACCGACGTGATGATGGCCGGCAAGGTCGCCATGGTGGCGGGCTTTGGCGATGTCGGCAAAGGCTCGGCCGCATCGCTGCGCCAGGCCGGCTGCCGGGTGCTGGTCTCCGAGGTCGACCCGATCTGCGCCCTGCAGGCCGCCATGGAGGGCTACGAGGTCACCACCATGGAGGACGCCGCGCCGCGCGCCGACATCTTCGTCACCGCCACCGGCAATGTCGACGTCATCACCATCGAGCACATGCGCGCGATGAAGGACCGGGCGATCGTCGCCAATATCGGCCACTTCGACAGCGAGATTCAGGTGAACGCGCTGCGCAATCTCAAGTGGCTCAACATCAAGCCGCAGGTGGATGAGATCGCGTTTCCCGACGGCAAGCGTCTCATCTTGTTGTCGGAGGGCCGTCTTGTGAACCTCGGCAACGCCATGGGCCACCCGAGCTTCGTGATGTCGTCATCCTTCACCAACCAGATGCTGGCGCAGATCGAGCTGTGGACCAATCCCGGCAAGTATCAGAACAAGGTCTACACGCTGCCCAAGCATCTCGACGAGAAGGTGGCGCGGCTTCATCTCGCCAAAATCGGGGTCAAGCTCACCAAGCTCAGCGAGAAGCAGTCGACCTATATCGGGGTGCCGGCCGACGGCCCGTTCAAGGCCGATCACTATCGGTATTGAGACAAGATCTCTTGCTTTCCTCCCCCTGAATGGGGAGAGCCTGCCCTCGGGCTACGACCCGAGGGTCGGATCGCGAAGCGATCCAGGTGGAGGTCCCGCCTCTCAACAAACACCGAACTCGCGGAGAGGCGGGACCCCCGCCCGGCGCCTTCGGCGCCACCCTCCCCCGTTCAGGGGGAGGGATTCAGTGCCGGCGGAATCGTCACGATCAGGTAGCGCTCCGGCGTGTCGGCGGTGCCGAAATAGGTGCGCGACAGTTCGACCTCGACGCGCTGGCCAGCCGGACCGCTCGCGGCGCGCTCGTTCATCCTCTGGACGCACCAGGCCAAGTCGGCCGGGCAGAACAGGGCGATGCCTTCGCGCGCCACGCGGGCCGCGTCCGTCCACGGCGTCACCAGCGGGTTCATGATCTCCAGGGTGGATGGCTGCTCCGGAAAATAGAACAGGGCGCCGTAGAGCAGATTGTCGTAACTGCCGATCAGGCGCAGCGGCCGGTCGGTGGTCTGGCGCCAGACCTTCTCCACCGCCTGCGCCACCAGCCGATAATGCGTCGCATGGTTGGGCACGCCGCGGCGGTGGATGACGACCGCGATGGCCGGCGCCAGCACCGCCATGATGATCGGGGCCGCCATCGCCAGCACGAGGATGCGCCGCAAATGACTTCGCGTGATCGTCACCTGCGCGGACGACAGCAGCACGGCCGGGAAAAGCGTCATGCTTCCGATCGACCACAGCGAGACGATCTCCTCCCGGGCGGCGACCGCCGCCGCGATCGGCAGCAGCAGCGGCAGTAAAAATGCCAGCAGCACCAGCCGCCGCTCGGGCGCGCGCGGCCAGGCGATGTCCGCAACCGCGCTCCAGGTCGGACGCGTGGCCGCGATTGCGATCAGGGTGGGGCCCGCCAGATAGCCGGCCGCACCGGCCACATAACCCAATCCCGACAGCAGCCCGGCCCATGCCGTCGCGGCATGGGACTCCATCGCATAGTCGAACGACTTGAAGCCATCGGCGTAGAGCCAGGCCAGATGGGGGGCGAGCCCAACGATGCCAGCCCCCATGGTCAACCATGGGGCGGGCGAGCGCAGATAGGCGGAGCGCCGTGGATCGGCCAGCGCCGCGATCGCAAGGCCGAGCAGCAGAACGATCGACCAGTACTTTCCCAGCATGGCGGCGGCCGCCGCCAGGCCCGCCAATACGGCGTAGCCGGGCTTGCGGGTTTCATAGGAGCGCAGGAACCACCAAGTGGTCAGCGCCCACAGCGGCGTCATCACCGTGTTGGCGTTGAACTTGAGCGCATGAAAATTATAGAATGGCACCAGTGTCAGCAGCGCGAGACCGGCGACCCGCTTTTCGGCCGTTAGGTACGGCGCCGACGCCTTCCAGGCGATCCACAAGGCGGCCGTCGCCAGCACGATGGCGAACAGGTAGTAGGACCAGTCCTCGAGCGGAAACACGCTGAACCAGACGCGCACCAGCCAAGCCGGCAACGGCGGATGCTTGGGCGTGCCCAAGGTCACCTCGCGCGACCAGGCGATCATTTCGCCCATGTCGAAATGGATGTCCTGGCTGCTCTTGGCGATGGCCCCGTAGATCGACCAGATCGCCGCATAGGCGGCGAGCAGCACCAGGACAGCGCGCTCCCGCCGACCCGGGTCGAGCACGGCATCGAGCAGGCGCTCGAGGGATGGCGTCTTGCGAAGGCCGCCGGCGGCGCTTACGTCCGACATCGACGTAGCCTCTTTGGCTGGCGCCCGGGTTTCCGCGGACAGGGCAGGCTCTATGGCACGCACTGCCGGTGAGGTCCAGGATTGATCGATTGTTATCGATCCGGGGCTTTTGCCATTGCTTTGCCGCATCGATCCGCGATGGTAAAGCTTGATTCAAGGGTCGGGATTTCGGAGCCGCCCATGTGCCGGTGGATCGCCTATCGCGGGGACACCGTCCCGCTGGAGCAATACGTCACGGCGCCGGCGCATTCGCTGGTCGCGCAGAGCGTGCGGGCGCTGGAATCGACCGCCAGCACCAATGGCGACGGTTTCGGGCTCGGCTGGTACGGCGCGCATGCGGAGCCCGGTCTCTACCGCGAGGTGCGGCCGGCCTGGTCCGACGAAAATCTGCGGTACCTGTGCCGCCATATCCACTCGCACCTCTATTTCGCCCATGTGCGGGCCTCGACCGGGACCCCGATCACCCGGCCGAATTGCCATCCGTTCGCCTGCGGGCGCTGGCTGTTCATGCACAATGGGGTGGTCGGCAACTGGAGCCGGATGCGGCGGATGACCGAGGCTCTGATCCCGGACGACTTCTATGGCTCGCGCGTCGGCACCACCGATTCCGAGGCGGTATTCCTCGCCATCCTGGGTGCCGGGGGCGACAAGGACCCGATCGGCGCCACCGCCCGGGTGCTGGCGACCCTGACCGACATGGCGAGCACGACCAGCATCAAGGAGCCGCTGCGCTTCACGGCCGCGCTCGCCAACGGCCGCGACCTCTACGCCTTCCGGTACTCGGCCAACGACAGTGCCAATTCGCTCTATTTCCGCGAATCCGGCGGCAACGTGGTGGTGGTGTCGGAACCGCTCGATGACGATCGCGCCCATTGGACGCCGGTTCCGCCCGGCCACGTGCTGCTGGCGCCCGCCGGCAAGCCGGTCTCCCTCAAGCCATTCCTGGCCGAAGCCCGCATCGCGGCGGAGTGATCGCCGGCTCGCTTGCCGCTCCGCAACATGGGTGCTACTCCGCGCGTCATGACTGCGGCCCCCATAGACAATATTCGCAATTTCTCGATTGTCGCGCATATCGACCACGGCAAATCGACCCT
>DASYFD010000424.1:0-13893 GCA_036498625.1 Xanthobacteraceae bacterium
GCATCGAAGCGCCGGGCGGGATTCGCCCGCAGCCAGCGGCGGCCGTCATCGGCCACGATGGTGACCTTGGGGTTGCTCAGCACCGAGGCGACTTCCGGTGCCGATGCGATCAAGGTGAGATAGCCCGGATTGATCTCCACGATGGTGAGAGAGGCGACATCGGGATTATTGGCGATGACCTGCGCCCACGAGCCGGATGCGAGACCGATCATCAGCACGTCACGAGGGGCGGGATGGAAGAGGCTCAGCGCATAGGGACGTACGATGCCATTGCTGTCGCGCACGAGATTGGTATTGAAGCGGCCGTCGTACATGCCGTTGCCGAATACGGTGCCGTCCGCGGTGACGGCGATGATACCGCTGCGGTTCTCCACCACCTGCGCGAGCGGCACGGCCGAAGGTGCGCCCTTCCACTGCAAATTCTCCAGCACGTCGGTCGACCAGCGCGGTACGGCGACGACAGCGATCAGGCCCATCGCCACCGCCAGGCTGGCTCGCAGAATCTTTTCCGGGCGCGGCATCGTGAGCGCGCCGATCAACAGGACCGCGCAGGCCACCACCAGCGCGGTCCCGATCCCGACCAGGCCGAGATGCTCCATCAACACGAAGCCGGTGACGATCGAGCCGGCGGCCGAGCCCAGAATGTTGGCGAGGTAGAGCAAGGCGGTGCGCATGCCGGCATGGCCGTCCGCCGCGACCCCGAGTTCGGCCAGATAGGGCAGCAGCGAGCCCCAAAAACGAGCCACCAGATAAACCATCAGGATGGCCGCACCCACGATGCCGCGATCGGACCAGGCCAGGTGCCCCAGCAGCGGCAGGAACAGAAGGCCGACAAGGTTGGCCTTCATCAGGGCTCCCACCGCGCGGCGCATGGCGCCATTGCGCGTCAAGGCGGTGCAGTTGTCGCCGGCTTGCCGGGAGCCGGAGGCGAGCCCGATCAGGAAGGCGCTCAACGTCGCCGCAAAGGCGGACGAGCTCGATCCGGTCGCATAGGACACGGTGCGAAAGAAGAAGATTTCATAGGACAGCGCCACGAAGCCGCCGACGGCCGCGAGCGAGAGCAGCGGCCCGAGCCCCAGCATGGGCTGCCGTGCCGGGACCGCGGCCGGCGGCGTCCCGGCGGCCAAGATCGGATCGCCACGATCGCGCCAATGAACCGCGAGCGCGCCGGCCGCCACGGCGGCGTTGATCGCAACGCCGACATAGACCGCGCCCTGCGCGCCCGCAAACGGGAACAGCAGCGCCATGCAGGCCAGGCACGCCGCGCCGGCCCCGAGGGTGTTGACGTGGTAGAGCAGGCCGACCGCGCCGCCCACATGGCCGGAGCGGCGAACCAGATGGGCGACCAGCAGCGGCAGGGTCGCGCCCATCAGCAAGGTCGGGACGATCACCACAGCAAGCGCCGCCGCGGCCGTCACGGTCAGCGGCAGCCCGATGGTGAGGTCGCCGACGAAATCGAAGATCCGCAGCGATGCGAGACCGAAGGCGCCGGTCATCAGCTCGATCGCAGCCAGGAGCGGCAACAGCGGAACATTGCGCCGCTGCGACAGCCAGCCGCCGGCAAGGCTGCCCAGGCCGAGCCCCAGCATGAAGGCGGTGACCACGATCGTCACCGACTCGACGTTGACGCCGAAGACGCGGAACAGTGCGCGCTGCCAGGTGAGCTGATAGATCAGGGCCGGAAATCCGGAAAAGAAGAACAGCACGCAGAGCGTGCGCGTCCAGCGGGCGATTCTGTCGGTTTGAACCGCTTGCCCACCGGCAAGCTCGAGGGTGGTCATTCGACACCGGACGCAGGGATTCCCGCGCGCACCTTGGCGGGTTAGTGTTACTTGACCCTCAATGGGCTGCCAGCCGGGAAACCTCCGGCGAAGTTTGAGTCACTTTTTTCTTAAGGACTTTGATCATGGCCCCGCTGACGGCACTGGAGGCAGCGATCCGCGGGCGGATCGGCGACGCGCCCGATCAGCCGTTCGCGGTTCTGGATTTCGACAATACGTGCATCGTTAACGATGTTGGAGAAGCAACCCTCGCCTTCATGTGCAGGAACCGCCTCCTGCGATGCGGCGAGCTGCTGTCGCCCGGTGCGCAGGCTTGCGATCCGCCCTATCATGAGCGGGTTTTCCGTCATTATTATGAGCTTCTCGGCAGCGGCGACATCCGCGCCGCCTCGCTCTTGTGCGCAGGCGTGCTGGCCGGCTTCGCGCCGTCCGAGGCGGCAGCCGCCGTTTCCGCAGCGCTGGATGCGGAAGGAACCGTCCCGGGTGCAGCCGAGCTTTACGGCATGCCCATTGCGCACGGGCTGGCGGTGCGTCCGGGTCTGCGCCGGCTGATCGATTTTTCAGCGGCCAACAATATCCGGGTCTGGATCGTCAGCGCGTCGCCGGAGATCGCGGTGCGGGCCGCCATGGCGCGTTTCGGGCTCCGCGGAAATCTGATCGGCCTGCGCCACGAGGTGATCGACGGTGTCCTGTCGCAAGCGCTCGAGGAGCCGCATTCGATCGCGCAGGGCAAGGTTGATTGCATCAGGAGGTACATCGATGCGGACCGGCGACCGCTGTTTGCTGTCGGCGACAGCGTGCACGATCTGCCGATGGTCGAGTACGCGGAGCTGCACGCGGTCGTGGAGTGCAACAACGCCTTGACGCGAGAGGCGCGCCGGCGCGGATGGTTCGTGCTGCCGGCGTGAATCGATGACTGTGCGCCGTCGTCGTCCGCGAAGGCGGACGACCCAGTAGCCACCAACGATTTCGACAAAAACCCGGCGCTTGCGATTACTGGGTGCCCCGCATTCGCGGGGCATGACACGTGAGAAATTGTTGCACCACCCTTCGGGACTCACGCCTTGTGGGGATTGAACAGGTGTGCGCCGGCCAGGATGCCTACCGCGACCACGCCCGGCATCGCGGCGAGCGCGGTGCCGGTGGCGGCGAGCGCGGCGGTGGCGGCCCAGGCGATGGAGACGAAGGCTTCCGCGAAGGTCGCCACCCGCGAGGAGGTTTGCCGGCGCCGGAAATGGCTGCGCCTGGCCTGGGAGCGAAAGCAGAGCTGAATCTCGGTCGCCGAGCCGGCCGCGATGGCGATCCCGATACCCGCCACCAGGGCGCAAAACGGCGACACCAGCGCCAGCGCGACGATGAACGGCGCAAAGACCATCAGGATGCTGCCCATGACGGCCTCGACCTTGGCGCGCAGGATGTTGCCAGCGGAGAGCGGCGCAGTCGCGACCAGCTCGGGCGCGTCCTCGCCCGAGATGGCAAGCCAGGCGAGCCCGCCCGCGAGCTGGCCGGCCGCCATCACCAGCACCGGGACCAGCAGCACCTGGCTGGCGCCTTCGCCACCAAAACCGCGCCACAACAGAAATGCCGGCGGCAGCAGATACAGCAATTGCATGAGCGTCTGCGACACCAGCCAGGGGTCGCGGCGCAGCAGCGTCCATTCCTTTCGCCGCAGCATGGCGTTGGGCGAGGCGCTGCGAAAGCGCGACGCGTGGCGGCGCTGCCGCGTGCGCGCCGGAACGGCGCCGGCCGCGATCGCACAGTCGGCAAAGCGTGGCGCCACCATCGCGATCGAGATACTTAGCAGAAGGATGCCGGCGCCGAGCACGCCGCCGATCGCCGCCACGTCGCCGAGCAGGGCGCGCGCCGGCCACCACACAATGCTGCCGATATCGGGTGCGATGTCGACGATCGGCTGGGAGGCGAGAATGGCGAGCCGCGACAGCGTGCCATGGGACACGATGGCGGCGAGCTGCAACCCGATCACGAAGCCGGCGCCGATCACAGCGGCCACGATCTGGGCCACCAGCCGGGTGCGCTTGGGTCCGATCATCTGGAACAGCGCCGTGGTCATGAGAGCCGCGAGCGCCACCGCCGTCGCCGCCATCGCCATGACCGCGATGTAGGCGAGCAGCCAGCGCGGCCCCCCGAGCACTGCCAGCACATTGATGAAAGGCGCCGCCAACAGCGCCGCCATGGACATCACCGAGACCGCGATGGCGGCGATCCGCACCGCGAAGGCGCGCGCGGCGGCAATCGGCGAGGACAAGAGGAGGTCGAGATCGGAACGCGTGTAGAAGGCCCGGGTCACCGACTCCATCGCCTGCGAGAGCATCAGCGACCAGGACAAGAGCGCGCTGCCGCTGACCACCACCAGCGTGGTCTTGTCCGGGTCGAGCCCGACAGCGGCAAAACGCGCCACCATGGAGAACGCGACCATGTGCATGAACGCGACCAAAGCCACCAGCACGATCGCCAGCGTGCGGGCGCGGGTGCGGCCGCCGGCCGTCATCATGCCGAGCCAGTCGCGCCATCCCAGCCGCAGCTCATGGCGGGCGAACCATGGGATGGTGCCGGGCCGGCTCACGCCGCGGCGACCTCGCCGCCAGCGGCTGCCTCGTCGGCGACCAGGGCCAGGAAGGTGTCCTCGAGGCTCTGGCTGCCGTCCTGCTTGCCGGCCTGCCGGCGCAGATCGTCCAACGTGCCCTGCGCAATCAACCGCCCGCCCGCGATCACCCCGATGCGATCCGCCATGCGCTCGGCGACCTCCAGGATATGCGTGGTCATGATCACGGTGCGGCCGGCCTGGACGTGCTCGCGCAGCACCGTCTTGACCTGGCGGACGGAACCCGCGTCCAGGCCCGTGAACGGCTCATCGAGCACGATCAGCTTGGGCTCGTGCACCAGCGCGCCGGCGAGCGCCACTTTCTGACGCATGCCCTTGGAGAAGCCTTCGCAGCGTTGATGGGCGTGCGGCGCAAGGCTCAGCCAGTCGAGCAGATCGCGTGCGCGGGCTTGCGCGACGGCTGCATCGATGCCCCACAGGCCGCCGACGAACTCGAGGTACTCGAACGGTGTCAGCTTGTCGTAGATCATCGGCTCGTCGGACACCCAGGCCATGACCTGCTTGGCAGCGACCGGGTCGGCGAGCGCATCCACCCCGAGCACGCAGATCGAGCCCGCGTCGGGCCGCAGCAGGCCGACCACCATGCGTAACGTCGTGGTCTTGCCCGCCCCATTGGGGCCCAGCAGCGTATAGAACTCGCCGGCCCGCACCGTGAGATCGAGACCATCGACCGCGGGCCGCTCGAAGGTTTTGCGCAGGCCCCGGACCTCCAGGGCAGGTGGCGTATCGCGGCAGCTCGTCGACATGCGACTTCTCGCGCTCCAAGGCAGCCGGACCGGCTCCCCGGCAGGCTAGGACGGAGAAGTTTCAGGGCCGTGAATCGCTCTGCTGTCGTCGTCCGCGAAGGCGGACGGTCCAGTAACCATCAATGCTTCGATATAAAATGAGCGTTTGCGATTACTGGATGCCCCGCAGCCGCGGGGCATGACACGCCTGAGATTGCGGCTCCCGGTGCAATATGCTCCCGCTCAGATCTGGATCGTATTCACCGTCCGGTTCTCGATCTCGCCGCGCACATGGGCGTAGAGGCGCGGATTGCGGGCTGAGAGGATCTGGATGGCGGCCAGCACCGCGTTGGCGGGCTCCAGCACCGTCATGACCGGAACATTGCTGGGCGCCCGCAACGACGACCACACGTCCTCGGGAAAATCCCTCACACTGGCCGGCACCGTGATGACCGGAACGCTGGAGATGGCCGAGAGCGTCGGGCCGGCGCCGTTGGAGCGCCCGATATAGGCGATCACGACCGAGTCCGGGATCTCCTGCGCCATGCGATAGAGGATGCCGGCGGCCGCCACCGGCTGCTTGTGCACCGAGCAGGTCACCACCGTCATCAGGTCGGCGAGGTCGCCGAGCGCTTCCGAAAAGCTTTCGGTCTTGTCCGAGGTCGAGCCCCGCCACAGGATGATCCGCTGGCGCGGCAGCGCGAAGCGGCCGGTGATCTCGGCAACCCGCCGGTATTTCGCGACCACGTCGTCGAGCGCGCCGCCGTCGCGATAGACCTGCTTGTCGATGTAGGCGCCGCTTTCGACCACCCGCCACGAATCGTTGTCGATGACGTCCGCCAGCAGCAGATTGCCCTTGTGGTCGAAACCGAACTCGATCTTGAGATCGACCAGCGTCCCGCCCTCGAGCTGCCAGGCCTTCTCCAGCACCAGGAAGGTGTGCCGGGCGATGCGCTCCATCTCGGGGAACAGCTCCGATTCGTCCGCGTGGCTGAAGACCTCCTTTTCGGAAAGGATGAGGAACGGCTCCTGGCCGTGAATCGGCTTCGCCGGGTTGAACAGCCGGATGTTCGCATCGCCTTTGGTGCGAAGCATCAGCGGATCGTCGCAGGTGAGGGGCTTTCCGTTCCAGTTCCTGTCCTTGGTCTTGAGAAAGAATTCGACCACCAGCTGCGGAAACAGCTGTCCTTTCGCGAAGTGCGGGTTGCGCTTGAGATAGGAGCCGTGCGCCTCGCGCCGCACCACCACCTCGTAGGGCAGCATCTCGCATTTCGGCGCCACGAACGAGGTCGCGCTGTCCTGCTGCTCGAAGGCGACCGGCAGGCCGCAGGCCTTGAGCAGGCGGAAGACATTGCAGGTGGTGGCATTGGCGAGCCGGCCCTTGTCGGCAATGACGTCATGCTTGGCGCCGTCGCCGGCCGTGATGTCGTCCTTGGATATCACCGTCACCAGACCGGCGGCGCCCTGGGCTTCGTGAATCCGCTTGGTCTTGCCCTCGGCCACGAGGGCGCCGAGCGGGTACCGGGTGGTCGGTTTCTCTGCAGTTTTTACGTCCACGGCGTGTTCCTATTTCTGCTCTGGAATCGGGTAATGTAGGATGGGTTGAGCGATTCCAAAAGGGCGTTCACGGCCATAGCCCACAAAGACGGGCGTAAACGCCCTGGTGCTTTCGATGACTATGCGAAACCCATCATGTGAGTCGGTGGGTTTCGCAAGCGCTCGACCCATCCTACCCCCAACCCCCACCAGCTACGCCAGCGGGCCGGGATTCTTCCGGTAGCGGTTGACGATCGCGTCGGCGGTCATATAGGCGAGCGCCTGGATGGTGAGGGTCGGATTGAAGCCGCTCATCGAGGGATGAGTCGAGCTGCCGACGATGAACAGGTTGGGGATATCCCAGCTCTGGCTGTAGCGATTCACCACCGATGTTTTCGGGTCGCTGCCCATGCGGGTGCCGCCCTGGGTATGCGGGCCGGGGGCGCCCTGGCTCAGCGGCGCCCGCCACACATGGGTCGCCCCCATGGCCTGGCCGATCTGCTCGAGCTTGTCCTGGATGAAGGCCACGCCCTTGCGCTCGTTCTGCCGCCGCCAGTCATAGGTGATGCGCGGCGCCGGCAACCCCCAGGCGTCGCGCACATCCGGATCGAGATCGATGGTCTGGTCCGCATAGGGCAGGTTCTCGGTTTCCGAGATGATAACCGTGTGGCGGGCGAAATACTTGGCGAAGAAATTGCGATAGGCGGCGCCCCAGCGCGGGATGCCGGCCGGCGGCTCCATCCCCATGGCGGTGCCGATCGGCCCGCCCTCCTGGTTGGCGGTGGCGATTGCCACCTGCGAGCCGCGGATGAAGCCCAATCCGCCATGGTCGTAGTTGTCGGCATTGAAATCGTCGAGGCTGTGCTTCTGCGCGTTCGGCCCCATGTAGTTGTTGACGTAGCGGTTGTCGAAGGCGGCATACACCTTGGCCCCGATATGGGCCATGATGTGCTTGCCCACCTGACCGCTGGAATTGGCGAGGCCGTCGGGGAATTTCGCGGTCTTGGAGAGCAGCAGCAGGCGGGTATTGTCGTAGATGAAGGGCGCCAGGATGACGAGCTCGGCCTCGATGGAATTGTCGGCGCCGTCCGGCCCGTAATACGAGACGCCGGTGGCGCGTCCGCTGTTGTCGCTGTCGACGCGGTGGCACATGGCACCGCTCACGAGCTTGAAGTTGCCGGTGGCGTCGGCCAGCGGCAGCAGGGTGACGAGCGTGCTCGACTTGGCCCCGACATGGCAGCCGAAGGCCTGGCAGAAGCCGCAATAGGTGCATCCCGGCCGGCCCTTATAGGCCTGCGAGATGATCGCATGAGGCGGCGAGAACGGGTGAAACCCGAGTTTGCGGGCTGCCTCGTCGAACAGCACGCCGGATTGATCGGTCTGCAGCGGCGGCAGCGGATATTCGCGCCGGCGCGGCGCCTCGAATACGTTGCCGCCAGGGACCTTCTGGCCCAAGAGGTTGCCGGCCTTGCCGGACACGCCGATCTCGTATTCGGCGCGGTCGTAGAACGGCTCGAGATCCTGGTAGCTCAACGGCCAGTCGGCAAGCGAGGAATCCGACGGGATCGCGCTCGCCCCGTAGCGCTCGACGGTGTGGGAGCGGGCGCGGAAATCGTCCTCGTGGAAGCGCCACGAGACCGCGCCGTAATGGACGGTGCCGCCGCCCGCCTGGTTGCCGTAGCTGAGGCTGCGCAGCGGGGTTGCGCGCGCGCTCGCATTGGGCCGCCAGGTGACGGGCTGGCGCTTGGGATTTGGCCGCAGATCCTGACGCTGGAAGAAACGCAGCTCGTCCTGCGGCCGAAAGTCGGCGGTGGAAAGGCGCGGGCCACGCTCGAGCCCGACGACCTTCATGCCGGCCTTGCCGAGCTCGGCCGCCAGCACCGCGCCGGCCGCCCCCATGCCGACAATGACCACGTCCGTCTTTTCGGTCGCCATGGCTCATGTCCTCCCTTGGCACTCTTGTTATTGCCGTCCGCCCTATCCGGCGGATCGTCGGCCGCGCTGGCGCGCGCCCCCAGCCTCCACTAATATTCCGTCCGCACCGTGCGGCCGGGGCCGATCGATATTCTCACCTTTACGGCGGCAGGGCGCAATCCGCCTGTGCGAATCTCCGCTTTCCAAGAGGGACTTCCAATGAGCTGGCGCTTCGATCCACGTCGTCAATGGGGCCCCGGGTGGCGCGGTTGCTGCGGCGCGATCATGCTGCTGGCGGCGGGCTTGGGCGGGCCGGCCAATGCCCAGGTCGCGGTCGACCTCCATCTCCTGCTCGCGGTCGATGCCTCGGGCAGCGTCGATTTCACCCGCTTCGAGCTGCAGCGGCGCGGCTATGTGGCGGCCTTCCGCAGCCCGCAGGTGCTGCAAGCCATCCGCGGCGGCGAGAGCCGATCCATCGCGGTTGCGATGTTCCAGTGGACCGGACCGCGGCTGCAGGCCGAGATCGTGCCCTGGACCCAGGTCAAGGACGAAGCTTCCGCCAACAGCGTGGCGGCGCTGATCGAGACCACGCCGCGCCGGCTGTTCGGCGGCGGCACCTCGATCTCGGGTGCCATCGACTATTCCATGAAATGGTTCTCCCAGAGCCCCTTCAAGGCCGAGCGGCGGGTCATCGATATTTCGGGCGACGGCTCCAACAACGGCGGCCGCTCGGTCACCCGCGCCCGCGACGAGGCGGTCGCGGCCGATGTCAACATCAACGGGCTGCCGATCCTGGCCTGGGAGCCCGACCTCGACCGCTACTACAAGGAGAACGTAATCGGCGGCCCCGGCGCATTCATGATCGTGGCCACGGACTTCAACACGTTCGCCGACGCCATCCTGAAGAAGATGATCATCGAGATCGCCATGAACGTGCGGCCGGGCCTGACCCGCATCGGCAAGCGCTGAGCCGCCTCAGAGTATTTTCAGGAAAAGTGGAAACCGGTTTTCCGTCTGAAAATGCGACCATGCAAAAATGCTGGCGCTTTCGATGAACCCGCGGTCGTCACGAATCGGCCTCTTGGGCCTGCTGCTGCTTTGGCCCACCGGCGCGCTCGCGCATATCCTGGGTGACCAGGCCGGCGGCTTCATCAGCGGCTTCGCGCACCCGATCTCGGGTCTCGATCATATCCTGGCGATGGTCTCGGTCGGCCTGTGGGGCGCGCAGCTGGGGCCGCCGGCCATCTGGCTGCTGCCGGTGACGTTTCCCATGGTGATGGCGTTCGGCGGGATGCTCGGCCTCCTCGGGGTGCCGCTGCCCGGCACCGAGATCGGGATCGCGCTGTCCGCCATCGGGCTTGGCGCCGTGGTGGCGATCGAGGCGCGGCCGCCGCTCTGGGTCGCGGCCGGGCTGGTCGGCTTCTTTGCGATCTTTCATGGCCATGCCCATGGCACCGAGCTTCCGCCCGACGAGAGCGGCGTGCTCTACAGCATGGGCTTCGTGGTCGCGACCGGGTTGCTGCATCTTGCCGGCATCGGGATCGGGCTGATCAACCGCTGGAGGGCCGGAGAGGTGATGCTGCGGCTGGGCGGCGCCGGGGTTGCGATCGCGGGCTGCGTGTTCCTGTGGGGCGCGCTCGCGTGAAGGACGCCGCTCCCGCATTACGCTTCGCTCCACGCGGGCTACGGGATCCACGCAAGAAAAAAGCCCCGGACTTTTGTCCGGGGCTTAAGTCGTCATGAAGCTGAAGTCAGGAGATCAGCAAACTCGCCATCAGTGGAACATGTTGAACCGGAACACCAGCTCGCTTCGGATCGTCTGGATGAACTTCTTCGAGTTGCTCGCCGAACCGTTGGTGACGCCGGTGAGGGCATCGATATGGGAAAGATCAGCCGCCTGGAACTCTGAATAGCGGTATTCGGTCTTCCAGAACAGGCCGGGCAAGAATGACAGGCCGTATTCATAGCCGGTGCCCAGGAACCAGCCGTGATAGGTATTCGAAGGCAGGAAGGTGAGCTGATCGATCCCGGACGTCGAGTCGACCAAATTCACCTGGTCGAAATGGGCCTGCGTGTACCCGCCCGAGACGTAGGTCAGGAACATCGGCGCCATCACATAGCCGATCCGGCCGCCAGCTCCCCAGGTCCAGGAATTCTTCTCATCGCCGACGAAGCTATCGTTGAAGTGCGGCGTGCCCTTGAGGCTGCCCCAGTCCCAATCGCCGAATGCCCCGATCACCCAGCTGGAGGCGACCTGATAGTCGCAACCGACCTGTCCGGTTCCGAACCAGCCGCGGCCGCCGCCGGTCGTGGTCGTTCCTTCGTCCCCAATGAGGCCAGGATCGGTCTCATGGAACGTTTCCTGGTTCCACATGCCATAACCGCCGCCGACGCCGATGTAGCAGCCGGTCCAGCTGAAAGCGGGCGGCGGTGCCTTCATCAGCGGTGCCTTGGTGGGCATATCCGCCGCCATGGCATTGCCAGCAAGCAGAGCGCCAAACACCGCGCCTGTGATCAGTGCGCCTGTTATCAAAGATTTTTTCATGACCAGCCCCTCATGCGACGATTGAACGTAGGCAAGTTATACCGTGCGCCGGGCCGTTTGGCTGTGCCATTTCGGCAACGGCTGTCCGAAATCGTACGGTGATCTGGGCGACACAAGCCGGAATGCGGGCGCTTCTTGCGGCTTCCAGGTAGGCGCCCAAGATCGTGAATAATCAATCTGCATCAATACTTTACGCGCGAAACGCCCCCGGCACCTGAGCCGCTCAATTCAACTCTGCGGAAAATACCGCCGCCCGGTCGTGGATGGGCTTGGGAGCCGCATAGGCTCGCTCCAGCAGACTCTGGATCTGCCGGTCGTCCAAAGGCGCGATGCTCAGGCGCTGCTTGGCCGATTCGGCCCGGAACTGCTCGTCCTTCAGGACCGCCTGGAAAGCCTTGCGATAGAGCGCCATGCGGTCGGCCGGCACCCCCGGCGGCGCCACGAATGGACGGCCGAATTCCTGCGGCAGCACGATCAACTCAAGCACCTTGCGGTCGTCGGGATTCTTCAAAAGATCGATGGCGAGCGGCACGTCCGCAAGCTCGGCGTTCTTGCCCAGCCCCATCTGCACGATGACATTGATCTTGCGGTTCTCGATCCAGTCGAAGCTGATGGCCTTGTAGGTCTGCCAAGCCAAGCCGCAGATGCCCTCGACCTCGCCCTTCTCCACCGCCAGCCGCATGCTGCCGGTGTCGTAGCCGCTGATGACCTTGAACCTCGTGCCGAACAGCGCGTTGAGGATCTTCGGGTAGACGCCGGGACCTGCGCTCACCCCGGTGGCGGCGACCGGGACGTCGCGTCGGGTCGCATCCTCCAGGGTCCTGATCGGGCTTGCGATCCAGGTGACGCAGATCGCCTCCTGCTTGTCGGTGCTGCCGATCCACTCGAACTTGCGCGGATCGTAATGGGCGACCGGGGAATCGTAGAGCGGCAGCATCAGCGAAGCGTTCTGGGCCGCCAGGATGGCCGAGCCGTCGCGCGGGGCCGAGTTGTAGATGAAGTTCGCGCTCGCCACACCCGCTGCAGTCGGCATGTTCTTGATGACGAAATTCGGATTGCCGGGCAGGTATCGGCTCATGTGGCGGGCGAGGAGCCGCGCGATGGCGTCGTAACCGCCACCGCCGCCCGAGCCCACATACATCGACAACGACGCAGTCTTGAAAAACTCCTCCGCCGATTGGGCCCGCGCCAGCGTCGGAGAAACCGCCAGAAAAGCGCCGATCAAGCCGCGGCAGACGATGGAAACCTGGCGGCGTTGCGATGACATCGTCGACCTCCGATCGCTGCCTACTGCCGGGTTGCCAGATAGGCCACGATATCGTCCCGGTCGCGCTGCGCGACGCCCTGGAACACCCCCATGGCGGTGCCGGGCACCATCTGACCCGGGGCCCCGATCCAACCGGCGACCAGATCCTCGTTCCAGTCCCAGGACGCCGCCGCTTTGAAGGCTCGCGAGTAATTGAAGCCCGCGACCGTCCCGGCCTTGCGGTGCAGGATGCCGAACAGATTGGGCCCGAACCGGTTGGGGCCGCCCTCCTCCAGCGTGTGGCAGATCGCGCATTGGCGCACGAAAGCGTCTTTGCCTTTGGCGGCATCGCCGGCCGCGCGGCCGTGGTCCGTGCCCAGGCACGCAAGGGCGACGAGCGCAGCCGCGACCCGCAACAGCGCCGACTTGGGATCGTGCCGGATTCGAAAGCGCATAGGGGTCCTCCTCCGCCGGCCTCATCTTGCCTGGCGCGGGCCATGGCTCAACCGAGACGGTTTGGTGTAGTTTGTCGCGCACAAGACGTCAAAGCGGCGGGCGACCCGAATTCCAGTTGTTCGCGGTGGCGGATGGAAATTCCAAGGCGGGAGATCATCATGAGCTGGATCATGGGCCACCGGCGTTTTCTGCTTGCTGCCGCAGCCGCCATCGCGATGCTGGCGGCCGGCCCACCGGCGCGCGTGAATGCTCAGCAGAGCCCGCGCGGCGCCACCGTCGAGATCGACGACCATGCGGTCGGCGGCGTCGTGACCAGCCGGTTTGGAGCGGAGGCCGGCGTCTGGGTGATTGCCGAGACCAGCGATCTCGGCACCCGCTTCGCCAAGATGGTGGTCACCGATGAGCTGGGGCGCTACGTACTGCCCGACCTGCCGCGGGCAACCTACAAAATCTGGGTGCGCGGCTATGGCCTGGTCGATTCCCCGAAAGTCTCGATCGAGCCCGGCAAGATTCTCGACCTGACCGCGGTGGTGGCTCCCAACCTCGCCGCCGCGGCGCAATACTATCCGGCGATCTACTGGTTCGCGATGATCAGGATTCCGGACCCGAGCCGGTTTCCGGGCACCGGCCCCAACGGCAACGGCATTCCGGTCGCCTTCAAGACCCAGGATCAGTGGTTGAACGCGGTCAAGACCAACGGCTGCGGCAATTGCCATCAGATCGGCAACTACGCCACCCGGACCATCCCGGAAGCGCTCGGCCATTTCGACACCGCCATGGAGGCGTGGGCGCGGCGCCTGCAATCGGGGCCGGCCGGCCTGACCATGATCGCCAACATGGCGCCGCTGCTGACGCCCGACGGCGGCCACCTGGCGGCGCTGGCGGATTGGACTGATCGCATCAAGGCCGGCGAGCTACCCGGCGCGACGCCGCCGCGGCCGACCGGCGTGGAGCGCAACGTCGTGGTGACGGTGCGGGACTGGTCGGACCCCAAGCATTACCTGCACGACCTGACGCTCACCGACAAGCGCAAGCCGACGGTCAACGGCTATGGGCTGATCTACGGG
>DASYFD010000425.1:0-21549 GCA_036498625.1 Xanthobacteraceae bacterium
ATAGTCCTGCAGGCTCGGCGGCAGCAGGCCCGCCACCTTCACGCCTTTGACCGCGATCGCCTCGCTCACATAGATGACCGCCATCTCGGCGCGGCCTTCCGCCACCTCGATCGCCGCCTCGCGGCCGCCCTTGGTCAGCACGGCTTTCTTCTTGATGGCGTCGCCGATGCCCAGCCGCTCGGTCAGGCCGGCGAAATAGATGCCCGATGTGCCGCCTTCGGCCGGGTCCGTGAAAGCCACCGATTTTGCCTCGACGAGTGCCTTCTTGAAAGCGTCGGGGGTCGCCACGTCGGGTACGCTCGCGCCCTCCTTGACGGCAACCCCGATGCCGACGCGGCCGAGGTCGGCACGGCTGCCGGGCGTGAGCTTGCCGGTCTTCTCGAGTTCTTCCATCAGCGGCAGCGAGACGATGATCAGGTCGGCGTGCTGGCCCGAGGTGATGACGGTGCGCAGCTGCCCGGTGGTGCCGATGGTGAAATCGAATTTCTGGCCGGTCTTTTGCGAATAATCCTCGATGATCTGCGCGATCAGGCCGCGCACCGCGCCGGCCGAGATCACCTTGAGATCGGCGGCGCCGGCCGGCACTGCGAGCAACGTGGCCAGGACCGCAACCAAAGATGCAAGACGATGAGTCATTCTCTTCCCCTCTGCGGCCGCTCTTTGAGCAACAGGACCTGCGGCGATCTCCGGCCGGGCGGCGCGCGCCACTATAGCCCAGGGACGCGACCGTTCCCAAGGGCGCGCGGATGCTTCCGGAAGGGCCGGGGCGCTGCTATCGTTCGGACCAGTTGCCGTCGAATTGACAGCCAAGATAATCGCAACCCTGGGGAGAGCATCATGGCGCTACCGAATGTGCCGCATCGCATCGGACGCGTGGAGTCCGGTGACGTCTCGATCTTCTATCGTGCCTTCGGCAGCCGCGGCGCGACCCCGATCGTGATCATGCATGGCGCCAATTATTTCGATTCCTACGATTGGATCGGCGTCGCCGGCGCGCTCGCGCGCGATCGCGAGGTGGTGGCGTTCGACCGGCGCGGCTGGGGCGAATCGAATTGGAGCCCGAGCAAGGACTATTCGCTCGACGCCCATGTGAGCGACGCCATGGCGGTGGTGAACCATATGGGATGGAGCCAGGTAATCTTCATGGGCCACTCGGCCTCCGGGCGGGTGGTCGTGTCGGCGGCCGCCAATTTTCCCGACAAGGCGGCAAAGCTGATGGTGCTCGACAGTCCGCTGGGCGGCGAGTTCGGCGACCCCAATCGGCCCAAGACCGGCAACCCGCCTACGATGTACGACTCGGTCGAGACCATGATGGCGGGCTTCGCCAAGGCCAGCAGCCCGCCGCGGGTCGGAAGCGACCGCGAGCGCGCCCTCAATGCGCTGATCCGCCTGGAGAAGGGCTACATGCTCAAGCGCGATCCCGACAACGGCAACACCGTGCCGCAGGGCGAAGCCGCCGGCCTGCCGCGCCGCGAGCCGCGCGACGTCTGGGAGGATCTCGCCGCGGTGAAATGCCCGACCATGGTGGTGCACGCGCTGCGCTCGGACCGGCTGGACGCCAAGACGCTCGGCCGCCTCGGCACCGAGTTCAAGAACATCGCGATCACCGAGGTGGATTGCCGGCACGATATTCCCAACGAGCAGCCGGAGGCGCTGCTCGCGCATGTCCGCAAATTTGTGGGGTGAGCTATGAATGTGAGCCGGGGTCTTGTCCCGGGCGCAGCGCAGCACTTCTTAGTGGTGCGCTGCAGACCCGGGACCGTTCCAAACGCTTGAGGCAGGAACGGTCCCGGACCAGCGGAGCAGCGCATCCGGGATAAACAAGAAAGCCATCGAACTCGCCGGGGCGATATTAATGTCCTACATCCTTCTTACCGGCGCCGGCTTCAGTCGAAATTGGGGTGGATGGCTAGCTGTTGAGGCCTTCGAATATCTACTCGGATGTTCGGAGATCACGCCCCTCATTAGAAGGGAGCTTTGGAAAGCTAAATCCGCCGACGCTGGCTTTGAGGGTGCCTTGGATTCACTGCGCGGGCTTAACGCGAAGGATGGCAGGCAAGGAACTGAGCTAAAGACATTCGAAGCTATGCTTCTCGGCATGTTCAACACCATGAACAGCTCCTACGCCAGCCTCGACTTTGAGCCCGGACGCGATCCAGCGAGAATGGGGCCACAACCGACCTTCGTTCGTGATTTCCTATGTCGATTCGATAAGATTTTTACACTGAACCAGGACACATTGCTCGAACAGCACTATCAAATTAGCGACCTACTAGCCGGCTCAGTGGGGCGATGGTTTACGGTTCAGACGCCCGGCTTACAGGAAATGACGATGGGGGGATTGCCATACGCAAAGCCGGGAATGTATACGCCCGCGTTACCTCCGTTCACTTTACTCCAAAGACGCCAGCCGTATTTCAAACTGCACGGTTCGAGCAACTGGAGAACAAACGACGGCACGAGCCTGCTGATAATGGGGGGGAACAAATCAGCCAATATTGGAGCTTCGGAGCTACTCAGTTGGTACGAGCAACAGTTTCGCGAGGCACTTCGTGAGCCAGAAGCACGATTGATGGTGATCGGCTACGGCTTCGCGGACACGCACATCAATGATCATATTCGCGAAGGTGCTGCAGCCGGCACGAAACTCTTCATCATCGATCCGGCTGGCGTGGATGCAATCAACACGCTCCTATTTCGCAATCTATACAACTTCGGAAACTCGCTGCAAGACATCTTGCTTGGAGCTTCTCGAAGGGAGTTACTGCCCACGCTGTTGCGTGATACAGTTGAGCGCTCCAAGATCATGCGCTTCTTCTCCTAGGACTCATCCCTGGCGCGTCACGATAAACGCCGAAACTTCAATTCCTGCCATCATCGATGTGAGCGCCGTCTTTCCCTCTCGGTAAACTCTCTCGCCCGGCAACATCCGAGTTGGGACTGACGCTCCGGCACGCCAGCAGGCTCTCCGAGCTGGTCCGCTCGCGCGCGCCGTTGCGCAGCTGCCGCGCGCTCCGGCGCCGGTATCGCCTACCCAAGCCGGGCCCATGATCGGCATCGCGGTCGGCTCAAACCCTACAGCCCGCCCAACACCTCGCAGTGACCACCCGACGAGGCGGCTTTTAATGTGATTTGCTATCGGGCAGCGACAGGGCGTGTGGAGGTCGTCGGTTCCGCCAGCTGTGATCCGCGGAGCCGCTTGATCTCGCAGCGGCGGGATTGATTATCTCGTCACTCGGTTGCGTTGTTTTTCTGTGACTTGGTAGTGTAGTTGAAAACAGTGATTGATTGCATGCTGGTTGTGTCTGACTGTCGAGGCAAAGTTAGCAAAGTGTAGGAAGGGTTGGAACTTTGGGTGGGCGCCTTTTCCACGCCGATTTGGGTCTTGGCCGGATCGGCGTGATCTGGATTCCAGGAAGTCTTGTACGGCTCCGGAAGCGCTTTGATGAAGCAAGCAAAATTCGTTTCTATCCAGTCAAATAGCGGACGGATTTTATCCACAGTCAATTTTCGTTCAGAGTCCGAGCGCTGCTTTCCCAGATGAAGCACTTGGGAGTCGAGCCGCTGAACCAAGTGCCCGAGCTGGAGGGAGTGAATCTTGTCATATGTCGCTTCGAAATCGTCCCCCACGTAGTCGCTTGCGCGGTGATTACGGTTGTCGTCAGAACTGCAAAGAAAGCTGTGCAACAAACGAGCATGAATGCAAAACGATTCGAATTTTGAGTTCCAATCGAGGGGGTGCAAATAAGCTTCCATCTGGGACCATGCATAACGCAACATCAGCAGCTCGTATGAGACGTGCTCGTGCAAGTATACCGTTAGGTCTCGTTGGGAACTCATGCTGTCCTTTCATTTTGCCAGTGCATCTCGGTGATGCTCTCACGCTTGGGTCGCTCTAACCGGAAACACCCTTAAAATCAATCCCGTACTGTGGGGCTGTTTGTCACTGCACGCACTTGATAATATTCGACGGATTTTGAACGGTCCCGGACCAGCGGAGCACCGCATCCGGGGCAAGCAAGAAAGCCTCAAGCCAGCAAATTGATCAAATCGCGCACGTCCGGCTGCTTGTCCAGCGACCAGACCAGATCGCGGGCGCGTTCGGCACGCACCGAGCCGATCACCGGGGTCGCGTTGGCCAGGAACTTCCCCTCGATGGCGGTATCGCTCATTGGGTTGGCGGCGGTGCCGGAGGCGTGCGGGATGTGAATTTCGTGGCGGGTTTTGCCGGCCACGATCACCGCATAGGCCTCGTCCTTGCCGAGCGTCTCATCGCCGTGCGCCGTCACCTTGCGGCGCAGCGCCGCGACCAGCGAATCCCGCGCCCGGGCGTCGGAATATTGCGCGATGCCGGCGTCGCCGTCGACCAGCGCCACCGCGGCGGAATGCACGGTGCTGAACTTCGATTGCAGGCCGGTCGAGGGATCGACCACATCGGTGATGGAGAGCACGAACGGGTGCACCCGCAGGGTGATCTTGTCGACGGTAGCGGGATCGATGTGGTCGCGGTTGCGCAGCGCGATCATCGCATCGATCAGCGGATGCAGCACCACGCCGCACGCATAGGGCTTGTGGCCGTTGGTCTCGATGAGCCAGCCCTGATCAAGCCGGGCATTGAGCTCCTCGGGCGCCGCCACGTCGCTGTAGACGCGCGCAAAGCCCTTCTTGCCCTCGATGATCTCCTGCGTGCTGTCGAAGCCGCGCTCCGCCAAGAGCGCTGCCAGCACGCCGTTGGCGGCGGACTTGCCGGCATGGAACGACTTGCACATGGTGCCGCGGTTCTGCTGGATGCCGGCCGCCTGGGTGGTGGCGATCCCCATCGCGTAGGTCAGCCGCTGCGGATCGAGCCCGAGCAGCTTGCCGCCGGCGACCCCGGCCGCGACCGTACCGAGCGTGCCGGTCAGGTGCCAGCCGCCCTTGTGGTGGCCGGGCGCGCTCCAGCCGGTGCGCACCCCCGCCTCGAATCCGACCGCATAGGCCAGCATGAGATCGGCGCCGCTCACCGGCTTGCGATCCGCCGGTCCGCGCTCGGCGAGCGCGAACAGCGCGGCCAGGATCGGCGAGCTCGCATGCAGGACCACCCCGCCCATATGGGTGTCGTCGAAATCCAGCACATGCCCCATCTGGCCGTTGGCGAGCGGCGCATCGCGCAGACCCAGCCGCAGCTTGCGCCCGAGCACGGTCGCCTGCGGGGCGCCGCTGACTTCCTGCAGCACCTCGAGCAGCGTGGAGATGGTCTTGTGCCCGCTGCCGGCCAGCGCGCAGCCGATCCAATCGAGCACGCCCCGGCGCGCCTGGTGCCTGGCGGCCTGCGTGAGATCGCCGAACCGCGCCGCAGCCAGCCGGCCGCACAGGGTCTTGGTCAGGGTGACCGCATCGGGGCTGAGATTCTGGTCCATGTCGGGGGGCCTGGCTGTTGATCCGGAGGGATTTTCCGTGGCGGGCGGGCTTGAGGAATTGGTTCAAGTCGGCGGCGAAAGCAAGGCCCATCGTTGCGAATGCAGAGGGAGCTCCCGGGCCGGCTGGGACGAGGTGCGCCTGTCCAGAAGCGGTAGTCAAGGCGGCGGCGATTATTGCAACTTGACGGCTGCGCTAGGATGCGCGGAGAGATGTCTTCCTTTCCGGACCAGGCTCATGCAGACGCACCTTCTCGTCATTTTCGTTCTCACCACCATCGCGGTGGCCGCCATAGCGGCAAGCCGGTCGAAGCTGCCTCCCGCCATCGTCATGGTGCTGGTCGGCCTCGTGCTGGCCGTGACCCCGGGACTGCCGCCGATCGAGCTCGCGCCCGAGCTGGTGCTGCTGCTGGTATTGCCGCCGTTGGTCTACTCGGCCGGCGTCCAGATGAGCTGGCGCGAGTTCCGCTACAACATCCGCTCCATCAGCCTGCTCGCGGTCGGCGGCGTGACCTTCACGACGGTGGCGGTCGCCGCCGTGGTGCATTTTGTGCTGGGCTGGGATTGGGCGGTCGGCTTTGTTCTGGGCGCCATCATCTCGCCGCCAGACGAGGTGGCCCCGATGGCGATCGGTCGCCGGCTCGGGTTGCCGCGCCGCACCATGGTGATTCTCGAAGGCGAGGGCCTCGCCAATGACGCGACCGCGCTCATCCTCTACAAATTCGCGGTCGTGGCGGTTGCCACCGGCACGTTCTCCTTCGGCCCGGCTTTTCTGGTGTTTCTGGCCATCGTTGCGGGCGAGATCGCGTTCGGGCTGGTGGTCGGTTATGTCAGCTTGCGCCTGCGTAAATGGGCCGCGGACCCCCGCATCGAGATCCTGCTCTCCCTGCTGACGCCGTTCGCGGCTTATTGGCCGCCCGCCTATCTCGGGGGCTCCGGGGTGCTCGCGGCCTGCGTTTGCGGGCTTTACGTCAGCTGGAACGGGCCGCTGCTCATTCCGGCCGCCACCCGGCTGCAGGGAATTTTTTTCTGGGACTTGTTGATCTATGTGCTGGAAGGCGCGCTGTTCCTGCTGACCGGCCTCGAGGCGCGTCCCCTGCTCGAGCGCATCGTGCAGGTATCGGGCGCCGAGCTCGCGGCTGCCGCGCTCGTCACCATCGTGGCGGTAGTCGCGGCGCGCTTCATATGGGTATTTCCCGCCATCTACCTGCCACGCCTGCTGGTGCCCTCGTTGCGCCGCAAGGATCCTTATCCGATCTGGCAGCGACCTTTCATCCTGTCCTTTACCGGCGTGCGCGGGATCGTGTCACTGGCAGCCGCGCTGGCATTGCCCCTGATGAATGCGGCCGGCGAGCCGTTTCCCCACCGCGATCTCATTCTGCTCCTGACATTCTGGGTAATCCTGGTGACGCTGGTCGGTCAGGGATTGCTGCTGCCCGCCGTGATCGGCTGGCTCGGCCTGCCCAAGATCGCCGAGACCGAGCAACTCGAGGAACGCAAGGCCGAGCTCGCCGCGCGCCGGAGCGCCATCAACGCAGTCGTGCAGACGCTGGAAGAGCTGGCGCGGAAACGCAACCTGCCGGAGACCGTGGTCAACGGCATTCGGACACGCTACCGCGAGCGCCTCAAGCGCGTCGAGTTGACCGACGGCGAGCCGGATGCGCGCACGCTGATCGATCTGCGTGACGAGATCGAGACGCTGCTCATCGATGCGGAGCGCCGCTATATCTTCGGGCAATTGGAGCGCGGCGAGCTGATCGACGAAGGCCGCCGTCACATCGAGCGGGAGCTCGATCTTCGCGAGACCCACCTGCAGGGCAGTATTTCCGGCGCATCGGATCGCCAGGAATAGGCCCGGAGGACCATGCTACACTGGATGCACTCCTTCGCGAGAGCCTGTGAGGAGATTACCCGCTCGTCCCCGCGAGGGCGGGGACCCAGTCCGCTCGCAAAAATGAGCTTATTTTCAGTCTGCGCGTAAGGTGCTCGTTCTCTCCGGCATTGGATGCCGCCCGATCAGTCATCTTGCGAAGAGAAACTGGATTCCCGCCTGCGCGGGAATGAGCGGAGAAGGCCGGCGCCTGCCGGCCGCCTCGGCTGCGCCGCACACGGCAATGGTTCGTCCTTCGAAAGCCTCAGGACGCGCGAGCGTTGCCCGCGCTCCTTACCATGAGGCTGGAAGGAGCTACTCCTTCACGTATTTGGTCACGCCCCGCACCGTGGCTTCGGCGGTGTACACGTTGCCGGCCGCATCGACCGCGATGCCTTCGCCCATGGCACCGTCGGGCGAATCGGTCTTGTGCGGCGGCACGAACATCGTCACCTTGCCGTCCTTCAGGCTCCCGATGCGAATGCCCTTGAGCCAGCCCGGGTGGCTCTTCGGCGTCGATTCGGAATCGGCCGCATAGATCGTGTCGTTGCCGTCGATCGCCAAACCGCTCACGCGGCTGAACTCCTTGTATTCGCCGACGTACTTGCCTTCCTTGGTCAGGATCTGGACGCGGTGGTTGTGGCGATCGGCGACGACCAGCTGTCCCTTGGAGTCGAACCTGATCGCATGCGGGGTGCGGAACTCGCCCGGGCCGGTTCCGGTCTTGCCGATGATCCGCAGGAACTTGCCGTTGCGATCGAATACCGAGATGCGCCCGACCAGGTTCGGATCCTCGACATTGGTATGACTCTCGGCCACGTAGATGTCGCCGTTGGCGGGATCGGTGAGGACATCGGTCGGCTCGGTCAGGGCGTCCGGCGGATTTCCCTTCACGCCCGGCTT
Organism: Xanthobacteraceae bacterium; assembly: GCA_036498625.1. GTDB lineage: Bacteria > Pseudomonadota > Alphaproteobacteria > Rhizobiales > Xanthobacteraceae > VAZQ01. The sequence continues at coordinate 8,170 of DASYFD010000425.1, forward strand.
GCCCAATGTCATCAGCACCTGCCCTTCGGGACTGAACTTGATGACGACGCTTCCCTTCTTGTCCTCGCCCGGAAACTTCTTGAGCTCCTCGGGACCGACCGAGCCCGAGTCGGTCACCCACACGTTACCGTCCCGATCGATATGGACGCTGTGGGGCCAAACGAACATGCCGCCGCCAAAGCTCTTGAGCTCCTTGCCGGTTTCGTCGAAGTGATGAATCGGATTGGCCTTGGTGCCGAGACAACCCGGCACGGTCCCGGGCGAGCAACGGTCGGTCGCCCACACGGTCTTGCCATCCCGGTCGATGGCAACGCCATTGGAGCCGCCCCACGGCCTTTTCTCGAGCGTGAGCTGTGCCCAGTCGCGGATGACGCGATACGGATCGGCGCCGCTGTTGACCGGCGCAATGTCCTGCGCCTGGACCGCGCTTGCCGCCATGGCCACCCCCATGACAACCGTTGCAGCAAGCCAACCTCTCGCCATAGCTGAATTCGACATCGCAGCACTCCCTTGCATGATAAGCTTGTCTCGTTTTTCAGCCACGACCGTGCCGGTCGCGACGCCGCCTTGCCGATTGTGCACCTTTCAGGCATCCGGCCACAACCGCGTTCAGGCCCGGCACCTGGAAGTAATCCTCAGTGCGGCAGATATTTGTCGAGCGCGACTCGCAGGATTTCCTGCGTTTCGGTTGCGAGGGCTTTGGAAAGAAAAATATCGATCAGCTCACCATCGCTTGTGGTCATCTGCAGCAAGATGCCGGCCGGCTCCGCCCCGTAGACGTGCGTCACCTTGAAGATGGTCTTCATTGAAATGCGATTGTCGGAATCGTTGCTCATGGATACCTGCTCCTGGGCGCTCATATTGGCGCAAGTCCGGTAACGGATCGCGCCTACAGCGGCTCGATGCCGGCCGCGCGAATGACGTCGGTCCAGCGCGTCACCTCCGCCTTGATGAAGGCGGTCGCCTCCTCCGGGGTTCCGCCCACCGGCTCATAGCCCTGCAGGCGGAACTGGGCGATCAGATCGGGCGACTTGAGCACGCTATTGGCAGCGGCGTTGAGGCGCGCGATCGCGGGCCTGGGGGTGCCGGCCGGGGCCGCGACGCCATACCAGCCCACCACGTCAAAGCCCGGCAATCCGCTTTCGGCGACGGTCGGCAGATCGGGGGCAAGCGCCGAACGCTTGCCCGAGGTGACCGCCAGTGCCCGCAGGTTGCCGGCCTGCGCCAGTGGCAAAGTGTTGACGGCGGGGCCGAACATCATCTGCACCTGACCGCCGACCAGGTCGGAAGTGGCGGGGCCGGAGCCTTTGTAGGGGACGTGCACGATATCGATTCCGGCCGAGTGCTTGAAGAACTCGCCGGCGAGATGCACGGTCGATCCGACGCCCGCCGACGCATAGCTGAGCTTGCCGGGATTGGCCTTGGCATAGGCGATGAGCTCGGCCACGGATTTGAACGGGACCGAGGGACTGACCACCAGCACGTAGATGCCGGAGACCGCGGTGACGATGCCCTCGAAGTCGTGCACGGGATCGAACGGCAGCTTCTTGTAGAGACCCGGCATGGCGGCAAAGCCGCTGTGGGACACCATCATCGTGTAGCCGTCGGGCGCCGCGTGGGCGGCCGTCTCCATGCCGATGATGCCGCCGGCACCGCCGCGGTTCTCGATCACCACCGGCTGGCCGAGATCGGCCGTCATGGCATTGCCCAAAAGCCTGCCCACCGCGTCCACGGCGCCGCCCGGAACGAACGGCACGATCAGCCGGATGGGCCGCTCCGGATAAGCGGCGCGCGCGAGGCGCGGCGCCAGCGCGGCGGCGGTGGCGAGGACGGCGGTGTGAATGAGCGCGCGGCGCGAGATGGGCATGGGTATCCTTTCCGAACGTACCGCTGGTGACACTTGCACTTGCAACGCTTGCCGCGCGCCGCGGCTTCCCTCGCCCCGCTTGCGGGGAGAGGGCGACACCCGCCGAGCGCAAACCAGAATTCGGCCCGGTGAGGGGGCGTTTCCACAAGCTCAGACTCGCGGAACGCCCCCTCATCCCGACCTTCTCCCCGCACGCGGGGAGAAGGAGACCGCCCTGCGCCTGGGACACATCCGGAGCAAACATCAAAATTAGAACACTGGTCTATCACTTCAGCTCGCGATGCTGCTCCAGTCGGCGGCGAGCTGCTCGGCGCCGCGCAGCGAGAGGGCGTTGAGGGTGAAGGTCGGGTTGGACGAGCTTTCGGTCGGGAATATGCCGCAGCCCGCAACGTACAAGTTGGCGAGCTCGTGGGTCTGGCCGTAGCTGTTGACCACGGAATCCTTCACGCCCGTTCCCATGATGGTGCCGCCCAACAGATGCTGGGGTGCGATCCCGCCGCGCGCCGGCATGATCTCCTTGGCGCCCGCCCCCTTGGCGATCTCCACGCCCTCGTCGAGGGCGGCGTTCCATAAGCCCACCGCGTCCGGCGTGAAGGTGTGCACGATGCGGATGAGCGGGAAGCCGAACTCGTCCTTTTCCGACGCGAGCTCGAAGCGGTTCTCGATTGAGGGCATCTCCTCGCAGATGGCGGTAATGCGGGCGAGCCCGCGCGCCTTGCCCTTGAGGAAGGCGTCGAGCTCCGCCCCGAACAGATCGCTGCGCACATTGGCGATGCCGCGGGCGTCGTTGGGCTTCTGCGCCGCGCCGGTGTTCCAGAAGGTCGAGCCGAACGCGCCCTTGCGGGTGGTCTTGGGATGGCGGTCGTAGGACACGAACTGATAGCCGTTCGAGCCCATGTGGTTCTGGATATCCTCGTCGAAGATGGCGGCCACCGATCCGCCCGCATGGGCCATGAGGTATTTGCCCAAGAGCCCGCTGCCGTTGGCGAGACCGGCCGGATGCTTGTCGGTCGCCGAGTTGAACAGGAGGCGCGGGTTCTGCGACGCATAGGCGGCGAGCACCACCACACCCGCCTCCTGCACCTGGCGCTCCTTGTTGGCGTCGTAATATTCGACCCCGGTCACCCGCGTGCCCGCCGGATTGGTGAGAACGCGCGTCACCGTGCTCATGGGGCGTACCTGCGCGCCCTTTTGGCGCGCTTCGCCGAGGAACGTGGCCTGCGGATTGGCGAGCGCGCCGGTCGGGCAGCCGGCGCCGCACCAGCCGTCATGGATGCAGGCCGCGCGTCCCTTGTATTCGGTGCTGTTCACGCCGACCGCGCCGGGCGCGACCGTGATGCCGACCGATTTGAAGCCCGGCACCCAGATTTCGCCATGCCGAAAGGTCTTGAGCGGCGGCATCGGGTAAGGCTCGCCCGGCGGACGCCAGCGCTCCTCCGCCTTGGCATCGCCCGAGATGCCGATCTCGCGCGCGATGCGGTCGTAATAGGGCGCGATATCGGCGTAGGAGATCGGCCAGTCGAGGGCGCGACCGTGCTCGCTCTTCACCTTGAAATCGGCCGGCAAGAGCCTGGGAAAATTGGCGGAATAGTGCAGCGCCGCGCCCCCTACTCCCCAACCGTGATCGGAGGTGCGGCCAACCGGGTTGCGGCCTTCGTAGAGGATCGGGGCGCCGCCGCCCTTGAGCCGCCGGCCCCAGATGTCGGAGCTGATGAGATCGGTGAGCTGCCAATCGGGCCCCTGCTCCAGCAGCACGACTTTCTTGCCCGCACGCGTGAGCACCGCGGCGAACACGGCCCCGGCCGCCCCGGCCCCGACGATGACGGCATCCACCTTTTCGAGCGCCGCCATGTCACCAGCTCCTCTGCGGCAGGATGTGGGGCATGTAGGGGATCCCCAGCCGTGCGAAGCCCTCGACGGTGCCGTAGACCACATCGACCGCGTCGTTGCGTAGCGTGCCGTAAACGAAAGACTGCGCCGGGCCCTGCCAGCTCTCGAGCTTGCTTTGGCGCAGCCGATCGACGAAATCGTGCTGCTCGCTCGGCTCGAGCTCGGCAAAGATGCGCCGGGAAAGCGCGTGGCTGGCTCGGTCGATACCGCCCAGGGCCGCGCGGTAGAAGTTCACATAGGGCGGGCGCGTCTCGGTCACCCGCAGGCTCAACAGCGCATGCTCGGGCGGGACAGTGAGCTGCTGGTCGACAAAATGGGCGATGCCGTCCTGGCGCGCCCCAATGGCGAGCGTCTCGCCCACGGCTTCCAGCGTCCGCACCTCGGCCGGCTCGAGCACGCGAAACGGCAGGCCCTGGGCACGCGCCTGCCTGGCGGTGAGCAGAACCTCGGCGCCCGCCACCGTGAACACGAGGGCGCCGAGCCCCGCGCCTTTGACGAAGTTCCGTCGAGCGATCTCTGCCATGGCGCCCTCCCTGATGTCTTTCCGTTATTTGTTTGCTTGATTGAAATAGCGCAGGTCGGGCGGCGGCTGGCCCTTCTTGAGCGGCATCAAAAAGCCGTCGGCGCTGAGGTAATAGCCGTCCTTGCCGATCTGCACATGCTGGTTGCCGACCGTGCAGATGTTGTCGATCCAGATCGCGGTTTTCTCCAGCCGATAGGTTTTGTGGACCGTCCAGGGCCGGGTCAGGACGTGGTCGAAGGTGGTCAACTGGTTGTGCAGAATTCCCGGATTGGCCGGGTCGCGCCAGATGCGTTCCTTGAGCACGGTTGCATTGTCGGGATGCAACGGAATGCCGGCATTGTCGAAGGTGCGCGGACCCGCGAAGTTCCGGGTCTCGACCTCGAGCACGGTATAGCGGCCGTCGGGGCCCGGCTCACTCCAGTTGCCGATCGCATAGCCCGCAAACGAGGGCTCCTCGTTCTCCGGCCAGGGGCGGCCGTCGGTGTAGATGCGGCGCGGCATGGCGTTGTCGAACAACACATAGGTGATCCTGGGCGTGACGATGAATTCGAGCCCCTGGTTGCCCGACATGTCGCGCGGCAGCCCGGACGGAAGACACGACGACGTCATGTTGGTGCCGGAGCCGCCTTCCTTCTGGTCGGCGAGGCCGGCCTCGAAGATCGCCTGAAACTCCGGCGTGAGCGGCGCCTGCTGGGCGAGGCCCGGGGCCTTGCTCGGATCGTAGCGGCTGGGGCCGGTCTCGGGCCTTCGCCACTGGCCGGACCAGTCGGGGTATTTGGCGGGATCGTATCGGGCGGCGTCCGGCGCGCGGCTCTGCGCCACCGCCGGCGCAACCGGCATGCAAAGCGCCGCCGCCAATCCCATGGCTCCAAGCAATTTTCGGTCGAGCACGATTGTCCTCCCGGTGCTGCCATCGCGCATGATCCGCTCGCGGCAGATCGGCGATCGCTCGGCTTCACGCCTTTTTCTTGCGCGCATTATGCCACGGCGCGCCGGCGCGCACAGCCGCCTTTGCGGCCTCGAACCGGCTTGCCGATGCGGGCGGAAAGGCGCATCCTGCGGTTCTGGAGCACGATGCCCTAGGCAGCGATCAAGAATGCCGATGCATCCCCGGGAGGAAAGGGCGACTTCATGAAAACCTTCGCAATCTCCGCCTTGGTCTTGTCGAGCATTCTAGGCTTCGCCGATGGCGCGCGAGCACAGCAGGCCAAGAAGCTGTTCTTCGAAGGCGACATCGTGCGCCACGCCTTGCCGGATCAGGCGGGGCCGTTCTGCGTGCTGGCGAACCAGTTCAAGCGCAAGGAAGCGGTGGCCTGGCGCATTCGCGTGCTGGAGCCGAGCGGCAATATCGCCGACAATACCGTGCTCAAGAGCGTGGTGGTGATTTTGGGTAACGGCCAGAAGCTGCCGGCCCGTTACGGCGGGCACGGGATGCCGCCGACCGATCATTTCTGGTCGCTGCATTGGGAAATTCCGGCGGACTTCCCGACCGGCTCGCTCGGCTACAAGGTGGTGGCCACCATGATGGACGACTCGACCGTGACCTGGGAGCCGTTCAACCGTGCCACCACGCAGCTCACCGTGATCGCGGGCGACCCGGTGCCCAAGCAGTGAAGCGATAGCTGGCAAGAGGTCATCGATGACGATACCAAGCGGCCGCTTGGCCGGTCATATTCGCGCGCTCGCGGTGCTCTCGCTGCTGGCCTTTTCGTGTGTGTGCGTGCGGCCGGCAGCGGCCGCACCGCTGGCATCCGAGCTCGGCCCGCAAGTGGTGCTGGCCGAGCCGCAGGACGGTTTTGTCGGCGGCCTCGCCGTGGTGCCGGAAAACGGTCCCGCCGGCACGCCCCTTACCGTGACGGCCGAGAAGCTGCCGCCCAACCAGGAATTTCAGCTGGTGTGGCGCACCGTCAAGGGCAGCTGGAAGGTCGCGGATGCCGAATATCACGGCCGCGACTACCAGCCGGTCGCCTATGAGATCGCCAAGGTGAAATCCGATGCGTCCGGGCGGCTGATCGCAAAGTTCGTCACGCCCGAGGATTTTGGATTCGTGCACGACATCGTGCTGCAGCAGCCGGACCGCATGTTCACGCAGGCCGGCTTTTCCATCGACATGACGGTGAGGATCACGCCGGAGAGCGGGCCGGTCGGCACCCCGATCACGGTCGAGGTCAAGGGCATCGGCTGGCGCTCGCTCTTCAACTCGTGGGATCTGCTCTACGACAATCATTTCACCGGCTGGATGTCGGCGGTGACCACCGGCGGCTCCGCGACCTTCACCATTCCGGCGACCGGACGGCCGGGCTTGCACGTGCTCGAGGTGCTGCACGGCGAGCTCACCTTCCCGTACCGCAACATGCAGCAGAATCCCGAGCCCGACCGGCCGCGCTGGGCGATCCCGTTCCGGATCACTGCCGGCGAGCCGGTGCTCCCGCCGCCGCCCGAGCGGCAGGCGCAGACGGTGGTGCGCAATCTGCCGCCGCCGGGTGCGCTCGCCGCCACGCCGGCGTTCTCCGGCATCGGGGAGCCGGTGGTGGTGCGCGGCCAGGGCTTCACACCCGGCAAGACCTATGCGCTCAACTGGACGCATGTGGTCGGCAACCGGATGACCGGCGCCGGCTGGGAGGAAGGCTCGCGGGTGATCGCGCAGGCCAAGGCGGACGCCGACGGCCGCGCCGAATTCAGCTTCAAGGTGCCGGACGATCTCGGCGGCGCCCACGGCCTGTGGGTCGACATGAGCGACGGCTTGGGCGGCGGCGCCAGGCAGATCGGCGCCTATTGGATCAAGGCGACCGCGCTACCGGTCGATGTCGGCCGCGGCCCGGCCAACACCACGTTCCGCCTGCACCTCAAGGGCGTGGGGTGGAGCGAGACCGCCAACATCTATCATCTGGTCTACGACAACGACTACATCGGCTACGCCTGCGCCTTCAACAGCCAGGGCGACGTGGAGCTGATCATGAAGGCCACCGGCGAGCCCGGCTGGCACTTCATCGATCTCTATCCGGGTATCTACAAAGGCACCGAGACGCGGCCCAACAATTTCCGCATCCCGCAGCTGACCTACGCGGCCGACCATCCGGGCGAGGACCTGCCGGCGTTTCACTTCGCGTTCGAAGTGACGGGCGAGGTCTCGGCGGGGCTGGAGCGCTGAGGTTGCTTGCTGAGTGTCATCGCCGGGCTTGTCCCGGCGACCTCGAAAGCAGAGCACTGAGCAAACCTAATCGAGATGGCCGGAACAAGTCCGGCCATGACAATTCGAAGAGTCAACCCAATCTTACTGCGTCTCGCCGCCGGTTGGGGCGGGCGTGCCGGGCTCGCGGCCGTTGGGATTGCCGATCATCGTGCCGTCCGGAAGCTTGACCGCCATGAACTGGCCGCCATGCGTGCCGTCCTTGAGCGGATGGATGGTCAAGCTGATCGGCATGCCGGGCGTCAGGGTCTTGGGCTTCCAGCCCTGCCGCACCAGGCCGCTCGGACCGTTGAGCTCGACCGCCCAGGGCTCAGCCACGCCGGCGGCATTGGCGACATTGAGCATGATCCAGGCGTGGGGATTGGTCCACTGGAACTCTTTGACGGTACCTTCAATGGTAACCTTGGTGTCGGCATCGAACATCGCGAAAGAATGATGGGCGAAAGCGGGGCTTGAACAGAGGGCAGCTGCGATGCCCGCGAGACCGAGTGATTTTAACGTCATGGGCGCCTCCAGAGCTTTTGAATCCTTGGCCGATTCTCCCCCGAGAGCCGGCTAAGCGTAGTTTTTCATAGCCGGCCCCGGGAGTAAAGCCGGTTGAATGCCCAAAGGGCGGCAAAATTTCCTGGCCGCGCGCCCCTCCCGGGCGTCGGCCACACTTTTTTTTCCCCGCCCCGCCATGCTAGCCTCAGGTCATCAGGCCATCGGGCGAGGCCACTTGGCCTGCGCTCGGCGGTCAATGACAGAAACAGAAAAACGAGGCTCGGCTTGTCCGCAAGCAGCCTTTGGGAGGAGTGAATGGAACACCATCGGGTTTATGGCCGCGCGGGAACGACCTTGGCGGCCCTGCTGGCGCTGTCGATACACAGCGGGTTTGCCTATGGGGCGGACGCGCCGGATATCTCCGGCATCTATTGGGCGACCCAATACAACGCCAAGATCCAGCTGGTCGGCGGCGGCGAGCTGCCGCTCACCGCGGCCGGCAAGGCCGCCTATGACAAGAACATCGCCGGCCTCAAGGACGGCTCGCTCACCGACAATGCCCGCAAGTTCTGCGTCCCCGACGGGCTGCCGCGCGTGCTCGCCACCCCCTACCCGTTCGAGATCATCCAGGCGCCGCCCGGCCAGATCACGATCATCTACGAGCTCAGCCATCAGGTGCGCATGATCGCGATGGACAAGCCGCTGCCGAGCGACGAGGACCTGCTCGTCCTGCCGTTCTTCAACGGCCATTCGGTCGGCCATTTCGACGGCGACACCCTGGTGGTGGAGTCGGCCGGCTTCAAGGAGAACACGTTCGTGGACGCCACCGGCGCGCCGCACACCGACGAGCTGCGCACGGTCGAGCGCATCCGCAAGGTGAGCCCGACCCAGCTCGAGGACGTCATTACCATTCACGATCCCGAATACTACTCGCGCGATTGGCAGGCGCGCTTCGTCTACACCGTGCGCAACGACGTGCGCATCGAGGACTATGTCTGCGGCGAGCCGCACCGCGACATTTCCGGGGTCGCCGGCGTACGCCGTCCGTAGGACGCGCGCGAAAAATGTCGGCGCCGAGCCATGCGGCGCCCGGCGGTTGGACTTTTCCCGGACGCAGTGCAGCGCGGAGCGAAGCTCTTGCGGAGCGCAGCGGTGCACTGCAGATCCGGGATCGTTCCAAACTCGGAGTGTGGAACGATCCCCGGGTCAGCAGCGCACCACCATCAGCGCGTTTACGCGCGTCTTCGACGCATTATGTAGGCGCTGCGCTGCGCACGGGAAAAGCATCCCCATCCGAAGGGAGACAATCAGGGACGCACGGGAGGATGCAATGTCATCACTGGCCCACGCCGCGACGCAGACGACTGCATCAAGAGAAACCTCGATCCGCCGTAAAGCCTCACGCGCCGGCCTCGCCGGTGGCATTCTGGCCGGCCTGCTTTGGGCCGGTGCGGCACCCGCGAGCGCGCAGGGCACCGCCGCGGTCAAGGCCGCGCCGCCCGATCTGTCCTCGGGCGATACCGGCTGGATCTCGGCCGGCGGCGAATGGATCCCCAAGCCGGGCAGTCCGCCTCCGGTCGGCTCCGATCCGACCCATCCCTATGTGCCCAACAATACCGGCAAGCAGCCGACCTTCCGGATCGCGGACCTCGCCAATCCCAACCTGACGCAATTCGCCAAGGACGGCTTGAAGAAATCGAACGACGAGGTGATGGCCGGCAAGGCGATGTATTCGCGCGAGGCGCGCTGCTGGGCGACCGGGGTTCCGGTCTATCTGCTCAATCCGGCGCAGCCGACCTACTTCCTGCAGACCCCCGAGAAGGTGGTGATGATCTGGCAAATGGATCAGCAGGTGCGCCACGTGTACCTGAACGTGCCGCATTCGGAGAATCCCAAGCCGTCCTGGTACGGAGAATCGGTCGGGCACTATGAAGGCGACACCCTGGTGGTCGACACCATCGGGCAGAACACCCACACCTTCGTCGACAACTACCGCACGCCACACAGCGACAAGCTGCACGTGATCGAGCGCTATCGCCTGATCGACGGCGGCAAGGCGCTGCAGGCCGACATCACCATCGAGGATCCGGCGGTCTTCAAGGAACCGCTGCAGGTGATCCATCGCTGGCGCCGCGCGCAAGGCCAGATGATCGAATCGCGCTGCGCCGAGGGCAACTTCAACTACTTCAACCAGGACGTCGAGCCGATGCCGACGGCGGAGCGGCCGGACTTCTAGCGCGGCGGCGCGCGGTTGCGGCGAGCTTCTTTGCCCCTTAATCTTGCGGCGGAATTTTTGTCATAGCGGTGCAGGGAACATGCCGATGCAACGAGCCTACAACCACGGCCGCGATCGTATCGCGCCGAAAAAATCGTCACCTGGCACGCTTGCCGCCGCCGTGCTCGCCGGCCTTGCGGTCGGCGCCGTGAGCACTCCCGCTGCCGCGCAAGTGCCGGCCAAGGAGGCGATACCGGCTTTGGCCTCGATCAGCTTCGCCTGGCTCGCCATCGGCGCCGATTGGCGCGCTCCGCCACCGGGCTCCGGGCATGGCCCGATGAAGCAGGACCCGGCCTATCCGTTTCACGGCAATCTCGACGGCCCCGGCCAGGTGACGATCAGGCTCGGCGATACCCGCGATCCGGTGCTCAAGCCGTGGGCGGCGGCGCAGATGCTGGCCTCCAACGAAGAGGCGATCAGCGGCAAGCGGGCGGTGCCGTTCACCGCCCAGGGCCGCTGCTATCCGGGCGGCGTGCCCGGACAATTGCTCTATCCGGCCGAGCCGTTCTATTTCATCCAGACCCCCAAGGAAGTGTGGATGATCTGGCAGCGTGACCACATGGTGCGCCGCATCTATCTCACCGACAAGCATTCGGCGGACGTCAAGCCCTCATGGTTCGGCGAATCCATCGGCCACTACGAGAACGGCGACACGCTGGTGGTGGATACCATCGGGCTTTCAGACAAGACCAGCTTCATCGACAATTTCCGCACCCCGCACACCACCAAAGAGCATGTGGTGGAGCGGTTCAAGGTGTCGGCCGACGGCAAGACGCTCGATGCCGCGGTGACGGTCGATGATCCGGATACCTTCAACGAGCCGCTGCACCTGCGCCAGGGCTGGCGCAAGGTGGACAACCCGATGCTGGAAACCGCCTGCGCCGAGAACAACGAGGACTTCTTCCACCAGAACCTGTTCCCGATCCCGGAATCCGACAAGCCGGATTTTTGAGCGACGTGACTTAACGCCCCGCCCTTGTTTCGGGCGCAGCGCAGCACTTCTTCAGTGGTGCGCTGCAGACCCGGAACCGTTCAGCCTCTGCGGGTGGAACGATCCCGGCTCTGCGGAGCAGCGCTGCGCGCTTCTCCGCGTCCGGGAAAAGTCCAGAGGTCTCATCAAACCAATGAACGCAGCGTGCGCAACGTTGGCCTAATTCAGCCGGTCCTTGATCTTCTCAACGCCGGCGGCCGCGCAGGCTTCGTCCTTGTCGCCGCCGGGGGCGCCGGCCGCCGCGATACCGCCGATCGTGTCCTCGCCGACCTTGATCGGCACGCCGCCGGCGCCGGTGGCGAGATCGGCGTCGTAGGCACCGGGATTGAACGCACCGGGCGTCGACACCCGCTTGGTGAAATCTGCGGTCGAGACCCGCTGCACGGCGGCCGTATAGGCCTTGCGGCGGGTGGACTCGCGGCCGACGCCGGGCGGGCCGTCGCGGACGATGACCACCTTCGGCAAGCCGCTGCGATCAGCGACCGTGACCGTGACGTTGTAGCCCTGCGCCTTGCAGGCGGCGATCGCCGCTTGTGCTGCTTCCACCGCCAGTGCGGCGGTCAGGACCTTGTGGGTCTCGGTCGGCAACGGATCGGCCGCCCTGGCATTGGTGCCGGCGAGCGCGACCAAAACCGCGGTGGCGGCGAGTGCGTAGGATCGGATCATGATTTCCTCCTGAAAGATTATCGGCTGGGCCATTGCTGCATCCCAGACCCGCAAGGCTACGCCGTCAGGCGACTTTGCGCCATGGCATCGAGGCGGCTGCGCCGCGGACGGCTTGCGCCGCGGGCGGCGTCTTGCGGGAAGGCGGAAAAACGCGAATATGCACCAGCTTCATCCGGCGCTCCGATCAACCTGGATCAGCGCCCAAAAGGGAGCAAGGCCCATGAAATCCGCATGTCTGCTGTTGGCGGCCCTGGCTGCGGCGGCTTCCTCGGTGAGCGCCCGGTCGCAAGCATTGGATTACGCCAGGATCGAGATCCTCACGGAGCAGATCGCGCCCAACCTCTACATGCTTTCGGGATCGGCCGGCCTCGACCCGTCGCACGAGGACGCCGCCGGCGGCCGGATCGGGGTGCTCGCCGGCCCGGACGGCATCCTGATGGTGGATGCCCAGTACGCCGAGCTCGGCGACAAGGTCCTGGCCGCGATCAGACGCGTCAGCGCGGCGCCCATTCGCTTTCTGGTCAACACCCACATCCATCGCGACCACACCGCCGGCAATGCGAAATTCGCCAAGCTCGGGGCCACGATCTTTGCGCGTGAGGAGCTGCGCGCCGGCATGAGCGGCGCCGCGCGCTCGCTCAACGGCGGCCCGGCACCGGCGAGCGATCCGGCCGCCATCCCGGTGGTGACCTACGGGATGGGCGAGCCGGTGCGACTGCATCTGAACAATGAGATCGTCGACCTGGTCCCGATCCGCGCCGCACATACCGGCGGCGACACCATGATCAGGTTCGAGCACGCCAATGCCATCATGATCGGCGACTACTATCGCAATTTCGGTTACCCGTTCATCGACATCAACAATGGCGGCTCGTTGAAGGGCATGCTGGAGGCGCTCGACTTCACCATGAAGGTCGCCGGGCCGGACACGCGACTCGTCCCGGGCCACGGCACCCTCATCAAGCGCGCCGACCTCATCCCCTATCGCGACATGATTTTCGCCGTGCAGGGAAAAGTGCAGCAGCTGATCGCGCAGGGGAAGAGCCAGCAGGACGTGCTGGCCGCGCATGTGACGGCGCCCTACGATGCCAGCGTTCCGGGCGGCCTGCTGCCGGCGGGCGCCGGGACCAGCGCCGACCGGTTCGTGACCGAGGTGTATCAGGAGCTCAAGGGCGGCAAGTAAATCCCGATTGTTGATCGGGGCAAGACCGCGCCGCAACTTACCTCCCCCTTTCAGGGGGAGGGATTCAGCGGCCGCGCAACGGCAGCGGCTGCTCGTCGAGCATGGCCTGGATCGCCAGGCGGGTGGTGGCGGCATCGAGGCCGTGCCGGCTCGCCAGATCGCGGCAATCGTCCGCGATCGCATCGACGTCCTGCAATTTCTTGAGGCGCTTGAACGCGTCTTCGTGATGCAGGCCCATGCTCTCTCCGACGATCTCCAGCACGTTCATGATGCGGAACGGATAGTCGCGCTCGTGGGCGCAAAGCTCGCGGT
>DASYFD010000426.1:0-29580 GCA_036498625.1 Xanthobacteraceae bacterium
GCCATGGACGACGACGGCGTGCTCAAGGGCGAGCCGGTGCCGATCCGGGTCAAGGTGACGATCCACAAAGGCGAGATGGTGATCGACCTGTCGGGCTGCTCCAAGGAGCGCAAGGCGGCGATCAATTCGCGTACCCTGGCGGGCGCCCGCGTCGCCTACAAGGCGTTGACCGGGCCGCTCGATCCCGTCAACGAAGGCTCGTTCCGGGCCCTGAAGGTGATCATTCCGGAAGGCAGCATCATGATGGCGCGCTTTCCGGCCCCGATGGCGGGCTGGAGCATCATCGTGCCCATGGTGGTGGACACCATCGTCCACGCCTTGTCGCAAGCCATGCGCGACCGGGTGCCGGCCGGACATCATGGGTTGCTCGGCGGCTCGGTTGTGTTCTTCGGCGTGCATCCCAAGAGCAAGCGCCGCTTCGTGGTGCAGAGCATCGAAGGCGGCGGCTGGGGCGGCCGTCCCTCCGAGGATGGCGAGTCGGCCACCGTCTCGGTGTGCCAGGGCGACGTGCGCAATGGCTCGATCGAAGGCATCGAGCTCAAGTGCCCGGTGGTGGTGGAAAGCCGTGGGTTGCGCCAGGATTCCTGCGGTTCCGGCAAATATCGCGGCGGGCTCGGCATCGACGTGCGGGTGCGCAACCTGGTCGAGGGACGCTGGAATTTCGAGCAGGCACGGCGGCTGAATTGTCCGCCCTGGGGCCTGTGGGGCGGCACCGCCGGCGAGGTCGGCGGCTATCTCCTGCGCCTGCCCGGCGAGAACGAGTTCAAGCCCATCGTCGGCGCCCATATCCCGGTGCCGCTCCACGCCGAGGCGATCGTGCGCACCGGCGGCGGCGGCGGCTGGGGGGATCCGTTGGATCGGGATCCCGAGCTTATCCGTTCCGATGTGCTCGAAGAGCTGGTGTCCCGCCTCGCGGCGCGCGAGCACTACGGTGTGGTGTTCGGGGGCGATCTCGCGGTCGATGAGGCCGCCACCAAGGCGTTGCGGGAATTCATGCGCTCGCGGCGCAAGGCGAGCTAGGCGGGCCGGGGCCGGCGAGGCGGGAGCCGGTTCGCCGTGCGACAATTCGACCAAGCCGGTTTGTCTCGGCAATGAGGCGCCCAGCCACGCATTGGGGCGGTGATCGGGTTGCACCGTCAAACCCGTTCCGGTCTAGTGACGCCGAGCCATTCCCGAGGGCATGCGCGATGACACCGTAAACCCGCAAGCCATCTGCTGCGCCATGGACGTCCTGGGCAAGGACGCAGCCGGACCTATGACGAGCTGATGCCGATGTTCTCCGACGACGGAAAATTCGCCCCGACGGCGCTGGCGGCTCTCGCCAAGTCCTATGTGGAGCTCGGGGTGCTGTCGCAGGAACCGGACATGAGGCCGGGCACGAGCAAGCTTTACACCGAGGTATTTCTGCCCAAAAACGAGTAGTACAAAGAAGCAAGAAAACAAAAGGGGCAGGGGGAGGACGGCAACAACGTGACGGACGAGGTGGCGGTTCGGATCCGGGGTGTGTCCCATGCGTTCGGGGAGCAAGGCGGCCCGCGCTATGTGCGGGCGCTGCTCGACACCTCGCTCGATATCCGGCGCGGCGAGCTGTTGTGCCTGATCGGGCCGAGCGGCTGCGGCAAGAGCACGCTCTTGAGCATCATGGGCGGATTGATGGAGCCGGCCTCCGGCACCGTCGAGGTCGGCAGCAAGCCGGTGCGCGGACCGATGCCGCAGGAGATCGCCTTCGTGTTCCAGGAGAACGCGCTGTTCCCCTGGAGCACCGTGATCGAGAACGTGAAGCTCGGCATGATGTTCCAGGGCGTGCGCAAGGGCGAGCGCGAGAAACGCGCCAAGCTTTCGCTCGAAGCGGTGGGACTTTCGGATTTTGCCGACTACTATCCGGGCCAGCTGTCGGGCGGCATGCGGCAGCGCGCCGCGCTGGCGCGCGCCTTGAGCCTGGAGACCGACATCCTGCTGATGGACGAGCCGTTCGGCGCGCTCGACGAGCAGACCCGCATGGTGCTGGGCGAGGATCTCTCGGTGCTGTTGTCGCGTACCGACAAGACCATCGTGTTCGTCACCCACAGCCTGGGCGAGGCGGTATTTCTGGCCGACCGGGTGGCGGTGTTCTCGGCCCGCCCCGGCACCATCAAGGAGATCATCGAGATCGACGAGCCGCATCCGCGCAAGCCCGACTTCATGACCTCCGAGAAGTTCACCCGCATTCGCAATCAGCTCTATGCGCTGCTGCACGACGAGATCCGCAAGGCGGTTTCGCAATCGACGGTCAGCGAGCTTGCCGCCGACAAACCGGGCCGGGGAGGAAAGCCGTGAGCGGGCGCGCCGAACCGGACCGTGGCCGCTGGGCGAGCCGCGCCGTGCAGGCGCTGTTCCTGGTCGCCCTGATATCGCTTTGGCTTTTTGCCACCACGTTCGGGCATGTCAGCCCGATCCTGCTGCCCAACCCGCTTTCGGTCCTGAGCGAGCTGATCGACATCCTCAAGAGCGGCGAGTTCGTCGGCGACCTGCGGGTCACGCTCACCGAATTGGCGGCCGCGTTCGCCATCTCGATGACCGCGGGCACCGTGGTGGGCTACCTGATCAGCCGGTCGCCGTATTCGATCAAGGTGTTCGAGCCGCTGATGGCGGGCATCTATTCGGTTCCCATCATCCTGTTCCTGCCGCTTTATGTCTTGTTCTTCGGGCTCGGGCCGCCCTCGAAGATCGCGCTCGGCGCCACCATCAGCTTCTTTCCGGTCGCGCTCAACACCATCGCGGGCTTCGGCAATATCGACAAGATCTTCATCGTTTCGGCCCGCTCCATGGGAGCCTCCAACTATCAGCTGTTCCGCTTCGTGCTGCTGCCGGCGGCGTTTCCGGTCATTCTCACCGGTCTGCGCATGGGGTTCACGGTGGCGCTCTTGGCCATCCTGGGCAGTGAGACCATCGCTTCGCTGGCAGGGCTCGGGCACCGCATCGTGCATCTCGCCGAATCCATGGATATGGCGCGCATGTTCGCCTACATCACGTTCGTGGTCGCCATCGCGGCGTTCCTCAATGCGGCCGTGTCGAGCCTCGAAGCCAAAGGGAAGCGCTGAGATGGCGCACGCCCCCGCCAGCGACGATACGGTCGCGGTGCGCCCCGCTGCGGCGATGCTTAAGCCCGAGCGCCGCTCGATCTGGCGCCGCTTCCAGGCCTTCATGCTGCCGCGGCCGGGGCTTGCGCGCCTCGGCGTCATCGCGCTCCTGTTCGGCATCTGGGAGATCGCGGCGCGCTTCTATGTGGACAAGATGTTCCTGAGCCCGCCCTCGAGCGTCTTCACCTCGCTGCAGAAGGTGTTCATGACCAACGGGGTTCCGGGCGCGTTGCGGATCACGTTTTTCGAGCTGTCGATCGCGTTTGCGCTGTCGATCGTGATCGGGCTCGCGGTCGGGCTCACGGTCGGGCTCAACCGTTTCTCGCACCGCAGCTTCATGCCGATCATCCTTTTGCTCTACGGCACCCCGCAGGTCACTATCCTGCCGCTGTTCATCCTGTATTTCGGCATCGGGCCCGCATCGAAGATCGCCTTCGGGGTCACCCACGGGATGTTTCCCATCATGGTGACGGTGATCGCCGGGGTGCAGAACATCAAGCCGATCCTGCTCACCAGCGCCAGATCCATGGGCGCCAGCCGCTGGCACATTTTCCGCTGGGTGATCTTTCCGCACATGATCCCGAGCTTCTTCTCCGGCATGCGGCTCGCCATGACGGGCGTGCTGCTGGGCGTGCTGCTGGCCGAGCTTTACGTCTCGACCGCCGGCATCGGGTACTTCACCACCTTGTTCACCCAGAACTTCGATCCGACCAAGCTCTTGGGCCTCATCAGCATGCTGGCCGCCATGGCGATCGGCCTCAACGAGCTGGTGCGGCGCGCCGAGGTGAGGTTCAGCCGCTGGCGCTCGGGTTAGACTGTCATCGCCGGGCATAGCCCGCGAAGACGGGCGTACACGCCCTGGCGTCCCGGCGATCTCGATGAGGAGGGCACTGTGCCTCCCTTATCGAGATGGCCGGTACAAGTCCGACCATGACAATTCGAGGCGTCAACCAAACAGAAAAAGAGGAATATTCCTGATGTCCAAACTGCGACTGACCGTGGCTTGCGGCGACTACGATATCGTGAAGGCGCTGAAGGAAGGAACCGTCGAGGCCGGCGGCCTCGAGCTCATCTTCCTCACCGACATGGGCCCGCGCGAGCGCCATTGGCGGCTCGCCCGCAAGATGGAGTTCGACGTCTGCGAGGAGAACGTGGGCGCCTATTTCATGGCGCGCGATCGCGGCGACCCGGTCACCGCGCTGCCGGTCTTCCTGCACCGCCGCTTCCGGCACGGCTTCGTGTTCATCAATACGAGTGCGGGCATCAAGTCGCCCAAGGACCTGATCGGCAAACGGGTAGGCGGCACCAATTTCCAGCCCGCCGGCAATATCTGGATGCGCGGCATCCTGGAAGAGCATTACGGCGTGCCGCACCGGGAGATCACCTGGATCGTCGACCGCAGCGAGGACGTGCCGTTCACAGCCCCGCCGGGGCTGCGCATCGAGATGAAGACCTCCAGCAAATCGCTCAGCGACATGCTGGCCGACGGCGATCTGCCGGCCATGATCTCGCCCACCATCCCGCGCCCCTTCGCCCTGGGCGACAAGCGGATCGGGCGCCTGTTCCCGGACTACAAGCAGATCGAGATGGACTATTTCCGCTCGACCGGAATCTTCCCGATCATGCACGTGACCACCATCAAGCAGGAGATCGTCGACAAATATCCGTGGGTGACCACCAACCTGGTCAAGGCGTTCGAGCAGGCCAAGCTCGCGGCCTACCGCCGGGTCGCTAATCCGCGCATGGTTCCGCTCGCCTGGGTGCGCACCGCGGTCGAGGAGCAGGAGGAGATCCTGGGGCGCGATCCCTGGATCTATGGGCTCACGCCGGTCAACCGCAAGACGCTGGAGACCATCCAGCGCTACACCCACCAGCAGGGCATGGTCGGCAAGCTGCGGCCGCTCGACGAGTTGTTCGAGGATACCGACCTCGGCGATTCCGGCGGGTCGGAGGAGGTATGATCCATCGAGACGCGGCCTTCGGCCGCTCCTCAATGTGTGTGAAGGAATTGCCACGTCCGCTCATTCCCGCGGACGCGGGAATCCAGACCTCGCCAGATCGCCCGCAGTTTCAATCGGCAAAGACTGGATTCCCGCGTCCGCGGGGACGAGCGAATGGAGACACTCGCGTTCTCCTTCACGGTTCGCGGAAACAAGCATGAACTTCCAGGATCGCCTCGCCGACATCCGCCGCCGCATGCAGGACGAGAAGCTCTTGCTTCTGGTCGCGCTGCATGACGGTGCGCATTTCATCGAGAAGCCAAATCCGGTGACGGTGCTTTCCGGCTTCAAGTCGATCGGCCCCGCGGCCGCCGTTCTGTATTCCGACGGCGGCTGCACCCTGATCGTCACGCCGCGCTGGGACGCCGGGCGCGCGGCCGCGCTCTGCCCGCAGGCCCGCGT
This sequence comes from Xanthobacteraceae bacterium, assembly GCA_036498625.1. GTDB lineage: Bacteria > Pseudomonadota > Alphaproteobacteria > Rhizobiales > Xanthobacteraceae > VAZQ01. The sequence goes on from DASYFD010000426.1 coordinate 5,522, forward strand.
GACGGGGACCGATGATCTGGTGGCGGCGCTGCTCGCAATGTTCGGCGGCGAATTTCCTCAGGACGCCCACGATCAGGTCGGCACCGCCGGGCTGGCGTTGCTGCCATCCGGCATGGCGCGCCCGATCAGCGCGGCGCTTCCGCGCGCGCGCTCAGCCGACAAGCTGGTCTTCGACGCCGCCCGCAGCAAGACCGTCGAGGAGATCGAATTCGCCCGCGAGGCGGCACGCATCGCCGAGCTCGGCTACACAAGGCTCCTGCAGATCGCGCGCATCGGCATGACCGAGGACGAGCTCGCGGTCGAGCTCAGGGACCACATGAAGGCGCTCGGGGCCGAGGACAATTTTCTGCTGCTGTGTGCCGGGCCGCACAACCGCGCGGTCCAGCCGTCGACCGGCCGCAAGCTCCAGCACGGCGACATCATCCTGGCCGAGATCACCCCGAGCTACCGCGGCCAGCTCACCCAAATCTGCCGCACCGTGACGATCGGCGAGCCGCCCGAGATGCTGAGCCGCAAATACGAGCTTGTGGTGCAGGCGATGAACGAAGGCATCGCAGCCGCCCGCCCGGGCGTCCCCATGGGGCAGGTCTGCGGCGCGATCAACGCGGTGCTGGAGGCGCAGGGCTATGGCGAATATTGCCATCCGCCGCATATCCGGCGCCGCGGCCACGGGCTCGGCTTTGCCTCGGTGCGGCCCGGCGATGTGAGCCTCGACAACGCGACCGTGCTCGAGCCCGACATGCTGTTCATGATCCATCCCAACCAGTATCTGCCGGAGACCGGTTACCTCTTGTGCGGCGAGCCGGTGGTGATCACCGCGCACGGGGCCGAGGTGCTGACGGCGGAGCGATCCGCGCTCGGCGTCGCGGGCCGCTGGAAAGCGTGAAATGCTGACCCCGCATCCCACTTTGTTGATCGGGCCCTCCGACTGGATGGCGGAGCGTATGCCGCGGGCGGAGTTCACGCGCCGTATGGAGGCGCTGTGGGCCGGCCATCCGCAAGCCGAGCGCGCGATCGTTTTCGGCAACAGCCGCCACCACGCCGAGCTCGCCTATTTCACCAACCTCACTCCCAAGCTCGGGCCCGCGACCGCGTTGCTGTCGCGCACCGGCGAGCATCGGATGTTCGTGGGCGACGCCGCCAACATGCTCGGCGCCGCGCGGCCGCTCACCTTTATAGAGAATGTCGCCTCCATGAAGGATGCGGTCGCCGCCATCGCGGCCGGCAAAGCCGGCCAGCGCTCGCTCCTGGTCGGGGCCGACTACATGCCGCTGGCGCTGCGACGGACTATCACCGAGGCGATCGGCGGCGAGGCCGCCGCCATCGATGCGACACCGCATGTGTGGTCACAGATGCGCAGGAAGTCGCACTATGAGTGCAGCGCCATCGATGCTGCGATGAAAACCATCGGCGCGGCCCGCACGGCGTTGCGCGAAGCCTTGGCGTCGGGCGCGGGTGTCACCGAGGTCGTCCTGGCGGGCGAGCGCGCCGCCGGTGCGGCCGGGGCGCAGGACGTGCGCACGCTCTTTAGCCTGGATGGCGGCCGCACGCTGCGGCCCTTTGTTGCCCAGACCAAGCAGGTGAGCGATCCGATGCTGGCCTATCTGGCGGTGCGCCGATTCAACTATTGGGCGGAATGCTTCTCCCTGTTCACGACCCGGCCGCAAGGGCTCGTCGAGACCGCATGGGCCGCGCTGGGATCGGCCCAGGCGGCGATCAAGCCCGGTGTCGCCACCGATGCGATCGCGCGATCGATCGCCGCCGCGATCGAGCCCTTCCAGGCCCATCCGGTGACCGCGCGCGCCTTCGCGCAACGCATGGGCCTTGCCCTGGACGAGCCTCCCCATACCGGTGTCGGCGAGACCTTCGAGGCGGGCGAGGTCTACTCGCTGCGCGTCGGGGCCACCGACGGATCGCAGGGCGTGATCTGCTCCAGCATGTTCGTGCTCGATACGGACGGCACCGTGGGATTCGACGACGGGCTCTCGGCGTAGCGGCTCAGCTCACCGCCAGCGGCGCCAGTGCGTCGATGTCGGTGACCACGTCGATCACGGCCGGGCGGTTGGCGGCGAGCGCCTGCGCCAGCGCGCCCGCGATCTCGCCCGGCTTCTCGACCCGGATGCCGAGCGCCCCCATGTCCTGCGCCAGGCGGGCGAAATCGACCTTGTTGTAGGTCCATAGTTCGCGCGCCTGCTCGGTCTGCGTGCCCCCATAGGCGCGGTCGAACCCGCGCTTGGACTGGTTGCCGCCGCTGTTGTTGTTGACCACCGTGACGGCATTGATCTTCCAGCGCACCGCGGTCTCGACCTCCGCGATGTGGTACCAGAATCCGGCATCGCCCGTGAAGGTGACGACCGGGCGCTCCGGAACCCCGCATTTGGCGCCGAGCCCGGCCGGGAATGCCCAGCCGAGATGGCCGGCGCTGCGCAGATAGCTCTGGCGCGGGCTCATGAGATCGAACATGCCGCCCATCCACATGCCGGCATGCCCGGTATCCACCACCACGATGGCATCGTCGGGCAGGTGGCGGGACAGCTCGCCGCAGATGCGCTCGGGCCGGATCGGCACCGCGTCGGAGGCGAGGATCGACGCATATTTGGTGCCGTATTCCTGGCAGATCGCCTGCGTCTCCTTGATCCAGGCGGCACGCCGCGCGGCGCTTGCGCGCTCCGCATGCTCCAGCATGCGGACGAGCGTGACCTTGGCGTCACCGTTGATCGCCGCCTTGAGCGGATAGTTGCGGCCGATCGCTTCCGCATCGATGTCGATCTGGATGGCCGGCGTGCCGATCGGCGGCACCGCCCAGAAATGCGTGGTCATGCCGCCGGTCTCGGTGCCGATGAAGCACACCAGATCGGCGCGGTTGACCACGCGGTTGGCGCTTTCGCGCGAATAGCTGCCGGCCACGCCGACCGCAAGCGGATGGTTGCCCGCAATGGTGTCCTTGCCGTTGAGCGAGGTCGCGACCGGAATCTGCAGCGCCTCCGCCAGTGCCACCAGCTCGGCGGCGGCGCCCGAGGCGCGCACCCCGCCGCCCGCCACGATCACCGGACGTTCGGCCGCCTGCATGAGCGCGAGCGCCGCCAGGATGCTGGCGCGCTCGGGCTCGGGACGGAATGGCGGTAACCGCGCGAACATCGGCTCGACCAGCGGCTCGAGCTCGGCCTCCTCGGCATCGACCTGGCCTTCATTGCCGCGAAACTGCAGATGCACCGGTCCCGGGCAGCCCGAGACAGCGACCCGGAAGGCCTGGCGGATCATGTCGGGAAAGCGCGCCACATCGTCCACCGTGGCATTGAACTTGGTGACCGGCTCGAACGCCGGCAGGTCGTCGATTTCCTGGTAGACCTTGCGGAACTTGGTCTTGGGCTCGCGCCCGCCGGTGAATGCGATCACCGGCGAATGGGCGAGCCAGGCGTCGCGCAAGCCGGCCGCCAGATTGAGCGCGCCGATCACCTGCGCCATGCAGATGCCGGGCCGCCCCGACGCGCGCGCATAGCCGTCCGCCATATAGGCGGCGGATTTCTCGCCGTGGGTGTGGATGCGCGCGATGGTGCTGCGCCGCTCCAGCTCCGCAAAGGTCCGCCGCAAGACCGCCGGCACCATGAACAGATGGGTGACCCCATAGCCCTTGAGCATCTCGGCCAGGCATTCGGCCCCGGCCATTTTCCGATTGTGTCCGAGCATGGTGCAGTCATCCTGTTGTTTTATCGCGCAGGCGATTTCTTGTAGCCCGCATGCCGCGTAGCGGAATGCGGGAACGGGGATCCCGGATTGCGCTTCGCTTCATCCGGGCTACGAACTGCGAAAGGGAGAGATGGAGTCTACTTGATGGCCAGCGGATTGGTCGGCGAGCCGACCGCGCCGGTGATCGGCAGCGCCGGCGCCACGAACATGAATTCGTAGACCTTGTCGGCCGCGCAATCATCCGCGAGATCCTTCACGTAGAAGATCTCCCCCATGGTCATGCCCATCATCGGGATGGTGATCCAGTGCCAGGGCTGGTTGATGCCGGGCTCGGTCTCGTTCGGCCGCACCTCGCACCCCCAGGTGTCGCTGGCGAGCGCGGCCAGTTGCGTGCGCGCCACCCATTCCAGCGTCTCGAACGCAAAGCCGGGCGCATCGCCGCCCGGATAGCCGTCCCAGCTGCCGGCCTTGAGGCAGCGCTCCATCTGCCCGGTGCGCACCACCACATAGTCGCCGCGCCGCACGCTCACGCCCTGCTGCTTGGCGGTCAAGTCGAGGTCCTGGCAGCTGATGCCGTAGCCGTCATCGAGGCAGTCCTTGCCGAGCGTGCGCGCCACGTCGAGGAACACGCCGCGGCCCACCATCTTGCTCTTGGTCTTCTCGATGCCGCATTTCTGCGCGCCGGCCGAGGTGACCTCGCGGCAATCGTAGCCGTTCCACATGGAGTTCTCATAGAACACATGGCCGAGCCCGTCCCACTGGGTGCCGCATTGCAGCGGCATGGTGACCATGTCGTCGGCAGCCCGGATGCCGCGCTTGTCGAGCACGCCCGAATAGGCGTCGGTGCCGGTGCGCAGCATGGTGTGGATCGGGTTGGTGCGGCCCATGGCCGGATACGTGCTCTTGGCGCCCTGCGGCCCGGTATGGTCGAAATTGAGGGCGAGCGAGATCACCTTGCCTTTGCGCACCAGCCGGGCGGCCGCGATGATGTCCTCCGGCGTCGTGTAATTGAGTGTCCCGATCTCGTCCTGCGGGCCCCATTTGCCCCAATTCTTATATTTTTCGGCGGCATCGCGCAGATCCTGGCGGGTCAGCTTCTTTTTCGACGCAGTGCTGGGTATTGCATTCGACATCGTGCTTCCTTCCGGCGGGCGGGTGCTGAACCGCCCCGATGAATGCGGGGCGGTTTCCCCATTTACGGCGCCCGGCGCGGGCGCGATGATGCCCGCACAACAACACGAAGGAGGGCGCCATGACAACGCTGATCCGTGGGTTCGTTGTGCTGCTCGCGCTCGCCGCCATGGCGCTGGCCTCGGCCGGGGGAGCGCTGGCGCAGACCTATCCGAGCCATCCGGTCAGGATGATCGTGCCGTTCGCGGCCGGCGGCCCGACCGACGTGATCGCCCGCATCGTGGCGCAGAAGCTCTCCGAGACCTGGGGGCAGCAGATCTATACCGAGAATGTTCCGGGCGGCGGCGGCAATACCGGGGCCGCCATGGCGGCGCGGGCGCCGGCCGACGGCTACACCATCCTGGTGGTGAGCACCGGCTTCATCGTCAATCCGAGCCTATATGCGAAGGTGCCCTACGATCCGATCAAGGATTTCGCGCCCGTCACCCTGGTGGCGTCTTCCCCCAACGTGTTGTCGGTCAATCCGGAGGTGCCGGCCAGGAGCGTGCGCGAGCTGATCGACCTGGTGAAGGCCAATCCCGGCAAATACAGCTTCGCGCAGCCCGGTACCGGCTCGACCCCGCATCTGGCGGGTGAATTGTTCAAGCTCAGGTTCGGGCTCGATCTGGTGACAGTGCCGTTCAACGGCGCGGCGCTGGCGATCAACTCGACGCTCGGAGGCCACACCCCGGTCACCTTCACGGCGCTGCCGCCCGCCATGGCCAACATCAAGGACGGCAAGCTGCGCGGGCTCGCGGTGCTCAGCCTCAAGCGTGCCGCGGTGCTGCCGGAGGTTCCCACCATGGCGGAGGCGGGCGTTCCGGACCAGGAATCCGACACCCTCACCGGCGTGGTGGCGCCGGCCGGCACCCCGAAGGAGATCATCGATCGCTGGCGTGATGAGATCGCCCGCATGGTCGCGCTGCCGGATGTGAAGCAGCGCCTTGAGGACCTCGGCTTCGAGCCGGTTGCCGACACGCCGGCGCATTTCGGCGAGCGGATCAAGACCGAGATCGCAAAATGGGCCAAGGTGGTGCATGACGCCAATATCAAGGCCGATTGATCCGCATCATCGGCTGGACTTGTCGACCCGAAAGTCTAAAAACCAGGATTGAAAATCAAGGCTTGTGACCCAAGAGGATCGCCCAATGAACGTTCATTCCAATCTCATGCGCGGCCATATGCTGATCGGCGGCGAGCTGGTGGCGAGCGAGGCGGGCGAATGGCTCGAATCGGTCAATCCCGCCAACGAGGAGACCCTCGGCCATGTGCCGGCCGCGACCGCCGCCGACGTCAACCGGGCGGTCACGGCCGCGGAGGCCGCGCAGCCCGCCTGGGCCGCGATGGAGCCGAAGGCCCGCGCCAAGCTCATGCGCCAGCTGGCCGCCAAGCTGCGCGAGCACACCGATAACATCCTGCGCATCGAAGTCATCGACACCGGCAACACCATCAGCAAGATGCGCGCGGACGTCGCCAGCGCCGGCGATACGCTCGATTACTACGCCGGCTTCCACAGCGAGATCAAAGGCGAGACCATCCCGGCCAGCGCCAAGAATCTGCACATGACGCTGCGCGAGCCCTATGGCGTGGTGGGCCGCATCATTCCGTTCAATCATCCGATCAAGTTCGCCGCCAATGCGCTGGCGGCGCCGCTCATGGCCGGCAACACGGTGGTGCTCAAGCCGCCGGAGACGAGCCCGCTCTCGGCCACCATGCTGGGCGAGATCTGCCGCGAGGTGCTGCCCGCCGGCGTCGTCAATATCGTCACGGGGCTCGGCATGCCGGCGGGCGACGCGCTGGCGCGCCATCCTGCCGTCAAGCGCATCGCCTTCACGGGCTCGGTGCCGACGGGCCGCGCCATCCAGCGCGCCGCCGCCGAGGGCGGCATCAAGCACGTCACCTTGGAGCTCGGCGGCAAGAATCCGCTGATCGCCTTTCCCGACATGGACCCCGACAAGGTGGCCCAGATCGCGGTCGCCGGCATGAACTTCGCCTGGCAGGGCCAGTCCTGCGGCTCGACCAGCCGTCTGCTGCTGCACGAATCCCTTTACGAGGGCGTGCTCAAACGGGTGGTCGAGCGCGTGGCCGCCCTGCGGCTGGGCGATCCGCTCGACGACAAATCCCAGATGGGCCCGATCAATTCCAAGCGCCACTACGAGCGGGTCTGCGCCATGGTGGAGTCCGGGCGCCAGGAAGGCGCGCGGCTGATGACCGGCGGCAAGCGTCCGCCCGGCGAGGAGTTCAAGCGCGGCTATTGGCTGGAGCCGACCGTGTTCGCTGACGTCAAGCCGAGCATGCGGATCGCGCGCGAGGAGATCTTCGGGCCGGTGCTCTCGGTGTTCAGCTGGCGCGACGAGAAGGAGGCGCTGACCCTGGCGAACGCCACCGAATACGGCCTGACCGCATCGATCTTCACCAACGATCTCGACGCCGCCTTCCGGGCCGCGCGCGCGGTCAAGTCCGGCTATGTGTGGATCAACGGCGCATCGGGTCATTTCTACGGGACGCCGTTCGGCGGCTACAAGAACAGCGGGCTCGGGCGCGAGGAGGGTATCGACGAATTGTTGAGCTACACCGAGACCAAGACCATCCATTTGATGCTCGGCGGCGGAGCCGCGAAGGATTGACGCCGGGCAGCCCCGAGAGCGGCGGGGCGCACGCTCATAATGGGCAGCCATCCTGCAAGCGGCGAAGCCCATGCGGCCGTCATCGGCGGCGGCCCGGCCGGATTGATGGCGGCCGACGTGCTGGCGCAAGGTGGCGCGCGCGTCACTCTCTATGAACGGATGCCGTCGGCCGGGCGCAAGTTTCTGCTCGCCGGCCGCGGCGGCCTCAATCTTACGCACAGCGAAGAGCCCGAACGCCTGCTCGAGCGCTATGGCAACGCCGCGCCGCGCCTGCGCGCCGCCATTGAGGCATTTTCACCGACGGCGCTGCAGGCTTGGTGCGAGGGGCTTGGCCAGGAGACGTTCGTCGGATCGAGCGGGCGCGTGTTCCCGCGCGCCTTGAAGGCTTCGCCGCTGCTGCGCGCGTGGCTGCGGCGGCTCGCTGCGGCGGGCATCGCGTTCAAGCCGCGCCACCATTGGGTCGGATGGGAGGACGGGGCCCTGATATTCGATAGTCCGCAGGGGCGCGTGAGCGCGCGTGCGGACGCAACCGTGCTGGCGCTGGGCGGCGCCAGCTGGCCACGGCTCGGCTCCGACGGCGGCTGGGTCGAGATGATGGGGAAGGCCGGGATCAAGGTGACGCCGCTTTCGCCAGCCAATTGCGGATTCGTGGCGGCCTGGTCGGACGTATTCATGACCCGCTTCGAAGGCCGGCCGCTCAAGCGCGTCGGATTGTCGTTTGCGGGCTATGCGGCGCGGGGTGAGGCCATTATCACGCGCAGCGGACTCGAGGGTGGCGGCATCTATGCGTTGTCGGCGCCGCTGCGCGAAGCCATTGCGGCTCATGGGGAGGCGGTGGTCCACATCGATCTGCGTCCTGATATTTCGGCCACCGCGCTGGAGCAACGCCTGAGCGCTCCGCGCGGCAAGCAATCGCTCGCGACCTTCCTGCGCAAGACCTTGGCGTTGGCCCCGGTCGCGATCGGATTGCTCCATGAGGCAACCATGGGGTCGCCGGAGCGCGCCTCCACCCTGATGCCGGCGGCGCTCGCCGCGCTCATCAAGGCGGTGCCGGTGCGGCTGCACGGAGCGGCACCCTTTGCGGGCGCCATCTCGACTGCCGGCGGCATCGCGTTCGCGGAAATCGACGGGCGTTTCATGCTGATGCGCCGGCCCGGTGTCTTCGTGGCCGGCGAAATGCTGGACTGGGAGGCGCCGACCGGCGGCTACCTGTTGCAGGCCGCGTTCTCCACCGGCGCCGCCGCTGCGCGCGGGGCGCTGGCATGGCTGGCGGGCGCGCCGAATGATGCTGGCCGGGCGGACCCGGGTTTCAGGTTCGGTGCGCAATGAGCGTTGTACCGCGAATATTTTGATGTATTCCTCGCAAATCGCGGCTGTCGGCTCAGGCCGCGCAATCGGGTGAGCGTATGGTCCGGCGCCGCGTACTCATGATCGGACTCGACGGCTTCGACATTGCTTTCGCCGAACGCCTCATTGGCCAGGGGGCGCTCCCCCACATTGCCCGGTTGCGCGCGCAAAGCGCGCGCTTTGAGCTCGATCATGGCCTGGACAAATATTCCGGCTTGGCGTGGGAGCATGTTTCCGCCGGATTGTCCCCCGGAGATGGTGCCAGATGGTCGGCGCTGACATTCGATCCGGCGACATATGCGGTTCGCCAAGAGCCCACATCCTCGCGACCGTTCATGGCCGATCTCACCGCCCGGACGGTGGTCTTCGATGTGCCGTACTGCGATCTCGCGCAGGCGCCGCACGTTCTTGGCTTGACGCATTGGGGCTCGCACGATCCCGGCGTGCTGCCTGCGTCGCGTCCGGCGGGTCTGCGTGCGGAGCTCGACCGCCGCTTCGGGCCGTACCCGGCGACACAATGGATTTATGGCTTCTGCTGGCCCTCCGCCGCGAAGGCCCGCGCCGCCGGAGCCGCTTTGGCGCGGGCGGTGGAGGTGCGCGCCGAGGCCACGCGATGGCTGTTGTCGGAACGCTTGCCCGAATGGGATCTCGCCCTGGTGGTGGTGAGCGAATCCCATTCCGCCATCGAGCCCCTGTGGCACGGCGTCGATCCGTCCCATCCGCTGCATGGCGTGAAGTCGAGCGCGGCGGCCGGTGAGGCGTTGCACAATGTCTACCGCGCAATCGACGACATGATCGGAAGCTTGCAGGCATCGTTTCCGGACGTGATCCTCACCGTATTCGCCATGCACGGCATGGGTCCCAACGATGGCGACGTTCCCGCCATGGTGCTTCTGCCGGAGCTGCTCTATCGCGCGTCTTTCGGAAAGCCCTATCTGCGACCCCTCGCTTATTCGGGCGCGACGGCGGAGGGTGCGCCGCTGATCGGGGAGAATGCCGCGTGGGAGAACGTGATGTTGGGTGCGGTCCCCAAGCCGCGGCCGCCGGCCGGTTGGATGGGCCGGCTCCTTGAGCGGCTTTCCCGCATCAGGCGACCGGGCGGTACGACGCCGGTGCCGGAGTGGCTCGAACGGTCGGGCGTCGCCTGGATGCCGGCGGCGCGGTACGGTCAGTTCTGGTCCCAGATGCCGGCCTTCGCCTTGCCGGCGTATTACGATGGGCGCGTTCGGATCAATCTACGGGGCCGTGAAGCTCGCGGCATCGTGGCTGCAGATCATTACGACCGCACGTGCGAGGAGATGATCCGGCTCATCCGGGATTGCCGCAATCTGCTGACCGGTCAGCCGGCCGTGGCCGAAATTCACCGGCCGAAGAAGGATCCCAGCACGGTCGGACGTTCGGAAGCGGATCTCTATATCGTCTGGAAATCCGCTCCGCTCGGCCTCAAGACGCCACACGGGAACATCGGACCGGTGCCGTATCGCCGCACCGGGGGTCACACCGGCAGCCGCGGCTTTCTCTACATGGCGGGCGAAGGAATCGCGCCGGGTGAGGGCGGCGCTTTGAGCTCGTTCGACGTGATGCCGACCGTCGTCGATTTGCTCGGAGAAGCCAGGCCCGCCGGAATGAGCGGCGTCTCGGCGGCCGCGAAGCTGAGCTGAACCAATCAGCCCATCGGGGCAGGCGATCTGTGGCGGCCGATCCACCAGCCGCGAGCGACAGCGGCCTTCACCAGCGCGGGCACCCAGTAACGAGAATGCAACACTGCACGGAGCCCGCGATATTGCGCCTGCAACAGGATGGCTCGGCCGAGATCGTGCAGGCCCTCGGCTCGCGATGGTGGCGGTCCGCGGCGCCGCGAGCGCAATCCCGACTGGCGGCCGGCGCCTTCATAATAAGTCTGCACATAGGCAAGCGACTGCCGCTCCGGCGGCATGATGTGGTGAACGATGGCGGCGCGCACCCAGCGGCCGGTGGCGCCGCCGGCGAGAGCCGCTTGCATCACTTCGGTCTCTTCTCCGCTCATCATCCAATTGCCTGGACGCGCTCCGAGCGCGATGTCGTAACGGAATTGCCGTTGCATGCAGGCCCGCAGGGCGAAGTTCGCGCCATAGGGCGGATAATTGTCCGTGAGCACGATCGGCGCGTCGGCGTGCGGCACCCGGCGCGCCGCAAACGCCGAGTCGCAGAGGTGCCAGCTGCGAAGCAGCCACGCCGGGGGATTGCCTTCGAACTCAGGAAGGATCGCTCCCCCAAACAAGCTTGTCTCCGGCCACCGCATGAACGCCTCTTCGTAGCCGCGCAGCCACCCGGGCGTGACCCGAACGTCGTCATCGATCCAGATGAAAACGTCTCCCGACGCCACATCGATTCCCTTGTTGCGGGCATTGGAAAGCCCGGGTCGCGGTTCGGCCTGGCAGACCAGCGGCAGCCGATCGCGGAGCTGGCCGACCACGACAGCACTGTGGTCAGTACAATCATTGAGGATGACCACGACTTCCCACGTCAGGCGCTGCGGTGGCGCGGCCCGGCACAAGGACTCGAGCGTGTTCTCGAGCAGGCGCGCCCTGTTCCGGCTGCAAATGACGACGGAAATCTTGCCCATCGCGGACGGCCCTCCGGAGCGTTTCGGTCGATTGGAGCAGGAATTGACCGGCCGCGGTCGTGCCAGTCAGGGAAAATCTTAGCAGTCAGCCCGCAACGTGTGAATGAACAAGCCGCGCGCCCTTGTGTGCACAGGCGCTTGCCGATCAAGCGTTGGTTTCCGCCGGCCCCCGGAGCCACTTGCGGAGCAACGATCAGGGGACTACTGAAACGATTGCGGCTGACCGATGGGAAAGCCGCAGTAAAGCGCAAGATACCCATATGGGGAAACATCATGAGCAAATCTCGACATAGTGGAAACTCGCTTCCGCAGGTGGCCGGCAATGGCCTGCTCGACCGTCGCGCGCTGCTGGGCCGCGGCGTCCTCCTGGCCGGCGCGATGGGGGCGGGCGCTCCCGGCTCCCTGACCGGCGCCGCCGCCGAGCCGTTGACCGAGGCGCCCTGGAGCACGCACCCCGGCGGTCCGGTGGCGCCCTACCAGCACGCCTCGCGGTTCGAAGACTACGTGGTGCGCACGGTCGACAACACCAAAGGCGAGCCAGGCGGTACCCGCGCCCGCACCCCGCACCAGCTGCTCAAGGGCATCATCACGCCCAACGGCCTGCACTTCACCATCATGCATGCCGGCATTCCGGATATCGATCCGGCCCAGCATAAGCTGGTCATTCACGGCATGGTGAAGCAGCCGCTGGTGTTCACTCTCGAGTCGCTCTCGCGCTATTCGATGGTGTCGCGGGTCGGCTTCACCGAATGCGGCGGCAACAGCGCGCCGCTGTTCTCCAATGAGCCGATCCAGGCCACCCTGCAGGCGCTGCATGGACTTTCCTCCTGTGCGGAATGGACCGGTGTGCCGCTCGCGGCACTGCTCGATGAAGCCGGCGTCGACCCCAAGGCGAAATGGATCGTCGCTGAAGGCGCGGACTCCCCGCATCTCACCCGCAGCGTGCCGCTCGCCAAGGTAATGGAAGACGCCATGGTGGCGATGTACCAGAACGGCGAGCGCATCCAGCCCGGCCAGGGTTATCCCATGCGTTTGTGGCTGCCCGGCTACGAAGGCAACATGAACGTCAAGTACCTGCGCCGGGTGCAGGTCACCGACAAGCCGGCGATGACTTATTACGAGTCGAAGATCTATACGGACCCGCTGCCGGACGGAAAGGACACCCAGTTCTATTTCGTGAACGAGGTGAAATCGTTCATCACTTCCCCTTCGCCCGGCCTCGACCTCAAGGAGCCCGGCGTCTACGAGATCAGCGGCATCGCCTATTCGGGCTCCGGGCGCATCGCCAAGGTCATGGTGTCGGCCGACGGCGGCAAGAGCTGGGCGGAGGCGGCCCTGCAGGACCCGCGGCTGCCAAAAGCCTTCACCCGCTTCTCGATGCCGTGGCGCTGGGACGGCGGGCCGACGATCCTGCAGAGCCGCGCCTGGGACGAGGGCGGCGCCGTGCAGCCGACCCGCGAGCAGTTCGTGGCGTTGCGCGGCCAGACCACCAAGCCGCCGAATGTCGGCGGTTTCCCCGGCCACCATTTCAACGCCATCACCAGTTGGGGCGTCAGCCCCAAGGGGGAGGTCAAGCATGTCTATGCGTAAGCGCGCGTTCAAGGCCGGCGCCGTCGCGGTTGCGCTTTGCGCCAGCGTGGCGCTCGGCGCCATGGCGTTCGCCGAGAGCCCCCGTCTCGGCCAGCCGATCACCCAGTCCGATCTCGCGGAATGGGACATCAACGTGTTCCCGGACGGCACCAACCTGCCGCCCGGCAGCGGCAAGGCCGCCGATGGCGCCAAGATCTATGCCGAGAAATGCGTCGCCTGTCATGGCGAGAGCGGCCAGGGCGGCCTCGCGGCGCGGCTGATCGGCGGTCCGCCCAAGGCGACGCTGGACGGCGGCAAGACCATCGCCAACTATTGGCCCTATGCCACCACGGTGTTCGACTTCATTCGCCGGTCGATGCCGTGGACCCAGCCGCGTTCGCTCACCGATCAGGAGGTTTATGCTTTGACCGCCTATATCCTGGCGGCCAACAAGCTGATCGGCGAGGGCGACGAGATGAACGCCACGACCTTGCCGAAGGTGTTGATGCCGAACCGGGGCAACTTCGTCATCCGGTTCCCGGATCGCATCTAGGGTCGCTCGGCCTTCGCACGACACGAGATGGTCCTGGCCGGGAGCTCCGGCCAGGACGCGAGAAAGCCGGCCATGACCCGGAAGCCTGCCCGAAAGTCGCGCGCCTCGCCTGCGATCGCGCAGACGCCGTTCGCGGCGCCGCCGCTCGTCTCCTATGGCCTGGCGATCAGTATCGATAGCGCCAAGATCGCAGCCGCTGCCGCAATCGCGACGGCGCGGAAGAGCAATTGGAAGCAGGCGATAGCCATCGTCGATACCGGGGGCCATCTGGTGTATTTCGAGAAGATGCAGGACACCCAGACCGGAAGCGTCGAGCTGGCGATCGAGAAAGCGCGGACCGCGGCCCTGTTCCGGCGTCCCACCAAGGTCTTCGAGGACGGGGTGGCGGCGGGCGGCGAGGGGCTTCGTTTGTTACGTCTCACCGGCGCAATTCCGATCGATGGTGGGATCCCGATTGTCGTGGACGGCAAGCTCATCGGGGCGATCGGAGTTTCGGGTGGCACCGGAGCGCAGGATGGCCGGGTCGCCGAAGCGGGCGCCAGGGCCGTCAAATAACAGGCAAAGTTACTTGCCCTGACTGCATTGCGTTCGACCGCTCCACCGATGTCGTCCCTGCGAAGGCAGGGACCCATACGCCGTGTCTTATCGAGAGGACACGGCGTATGGATCCCGGCTCTGCGGCCGCTTCGCGGCCTCGGCCGGGACGACTCCGAGGTGTCGGTGCCGATTCCACTTCGGGCGAGCGCTCTAATGAAAATTCCTTCCCTTCGGCATGACGTTCGCGAAGCCGAGCTGGCCGGCGAGCGCGGGCTCGTCCTTGAACAAGGTGACCAGCGCATCGCCGGCGCGCGGGTGGCGGTGCGGATGCGGGTCGGGGGCGGCCGGATGCTTCACCGCGTCGGCGCGCGCCAGCGCCTCGACGCAGCCGTGATCCTGCGACAGGCGGCGCAACAGCGCGGTCAGATCCTCCACCCGCTCCGCCACCACATGGATGACGCCTGATTCACTCTGCAGCTTGCCGGTCACGCTGATGAGCCGGGCGCCGAGCACGATCGGGCGGAAGGCCTCGAATATCTTCGGCCACACGATCGTGTTGGCGATGGCGGTCTCGTCCTCGAGCGTCATGAAGATGACGCCGGCGGCGGTGCCGGGGCGCTGGCGCACCAGCACCAGGCCGCCGACCGTGACGCGGCGGCCCGACGGAATGTCGGGGAGCTCATCGTGGCGCAGGATGCCGCGCCGCGCGAGATCGGCGCGCAGGAACGCGACCGGGTGCGCCTTCAGGGACAGATGCAGGCGGCGATAGTCCTCGACCACGTGCTCGCCCAGCAGCATCGGCGGCAACGCGATGTCGGGCTCGAGTTCCGGCATCTTCACCCGGCCGAACAGCGGCAAGTCGTCCTTGTCGCCCGCGCGCTGCAGGGCGCGCACCGCCCACAGCGCATCGCGGCGGTCGAGACCGAGCGAGCGGAACGCATCGGCCTGCGCCAGCCGCTCGATGACGGCGGGAGTGAGGCCGGTGCGCAGCCAGAGATCGCGCACCGAATCGAAACCGGTGCCGCGCAGGCTTTCGATCTTGCGGGCGTCGGTTTCCGAAAATCCGCTGATCTGCCGCAGGCCGAGCCGCAGCGCATGGGTCGAATGGATGTCGCCGCGCATTTCGACGTGGCGCGGATGCAGCTTTGCGGCGCCGGCTGCGCCGGCGCTTGCGCCCGGCTCGAGGCCGCAATCCCAATCGGAATGATTGATGTCGACCGGCCGCACCTCGACACCATGCTCCTGCGCATCGCGCACGATCTGGGCCGCCGCATAGAAGCCCATGGGCTGGCTGTTGAGGAGCGCGCAGGCGAAGACGTCGGGATAGCGACACTTAACCCAGGCCGACGCATAGACCAGGTTGGCGAAGCTCGCCGCGTGGCTTTCCGGAAAGCCGTACTCGCCGAAGCCCTCGATCTGGCTGAAGCAGCGGGCGGCGAAATCACGCGGGTAATCGCGGCTCACCATGCCGTTGATGAACTTGTCGCGGAAATATTTGATGGTGCCGACGCGCTTGAAGGTCGCCATGGCGCGCCGCAGCTTGTCGGCTTCGGCGGGCGCGAAGCCGGCCGCCACGATGGCGATCCGCATGGCCTGTTCCTGGAACAGCGGAACCCCCAATGTCTTCT
This sequence comes from Xanthobacteraceae bacterium, assembly GCA_036498625.1. Classification (GTDB taxonomy): domain Bacteria; phylum Pseudomonadota; class Alphaproteobacteria; order Rhizobiales; family Xanthobacteraceae; genus VAZQ01. The sequence continues at coordinate 21,245 of DASYFD010000426.1, forward strand.
TCAAGATGGCTTTCAATTCCTCTGAATGGTAGTGCGCCGGCTCCAACTTCTGCCGGCGCCGCAGATAGGGATGCACCATATCGCCCTGGATCGGGCCCGGCCGCACGATCGCGACCTCGATGACCAGATCGTAGAACTCCTTCGGCTTGAGCCGCGGCAGCATGGACATCTGCGCCCGGCTCTCGATCTGGAAGACCCCGATCGTGTCGGCGCGCTGGATCATGCGGTAGACCGCTTCGTCCCCCTCATCGTCCTGCATGGAGAGATCACGCGCGACCCCATAATGGGTTTGCAACAGCTCGAAACCGCGGCGCAGGCAGGACAGCATCCCGAGCCCCAGTACGTCGACCTTGAGCAGCCCGACGGCATCGAGATCGTCCTTGTCCCATTCGATGACGGTGCGCTCCTCCATGGCGGCGTTCTCGATCGGCACCACCTCGTCGAGCCGGCTGCGGGTGATGACGAAGCCGCCCACATGCTGGGACAGATGGCGGGGAAAGCCGGTGAGCACGCGCGCAAACGAGCGCGCCATCTTGAGCCGCCGGTCGGCCGGATCGAGGCCGATGCGCTTCGCCTCCTTGGCGCTCACGCCGTCCGTCGACCAGCCCCAGAGCGAGCTGGCGAGCGCCCCGATTGTGTCCTCGGAGAGCCCGAACACCTTGCCGACGTCGCGAATGGCGCTGCGGCCCCGATAGCAGATGACGGTCGCAGCGAGGCCGGCACGCTCGCGGGTGTAGGTCTTGTAGACATGCTGGATCACCTGCTCGCGCCGCTCGTGCTCGAAATCCACATCGATATCGGGCGGCTCGCGCCGCTCGGCCGAGACGAAGCGCTCGAACAGGAGATCGATCTTGAGCGGATCCACGTCGGTGATGCCGAGGCAATAGCAGATCACCGAGTTGGCCGCCGAGCCGCGTCCCTGGCAAAGGATCTTTTCCTGTTTGGCGTATTGCACCACGTCGTGGACCGTCAGGAAGAACGGCGCGTAGTCGAGCTCGCCGGTCAGCCGCAGCTCCTCGGAGAGCGCGTGGCGGACCTTGGCCGGAATTCCGTCCGGATAGCGCCGCTGCGCACCCTCCAGCGCAAAGGCGACCAGCGCGTCCTGCGCGGTGGCAAAGCCCTTGCGGGTCTCGTCCGGATATTCGGTGTTCTTCAATTCATCGAGCGAGAAGCGGCATGAATCGAGAAAAACTTTGGTCTGCCGCACCGCATCCGGGAGCTTGCGGAACAGCCGGGCCATCTCGGCAGGCGGCTTGAGATGCCGTTCCGCATTGGCCTCCAAGAGGCGTCCGGCGGCATCGATGGTGGTATGCGCGCGGATGCAGGTGATGATGTCCTGCAGGGCCCGCCGCTTGGGGGCGTGATAGAGCACGTCGTTGACAGCGATCAGCGGAACGCAGGCTTGGGCGGCGATCTCGGCGAGCCGCGAATTACGGCGTCCGTCATCGCCGCGATACAGCATGCTGGCGGCGAGCCAGACGCTTTTTTTGGCGGTCGCTTGCTCGAGCCGCTTCAGCAAGCTCTGCAGGTCCGCGGCCTCGATCCGCGTCGGCGGCATGACGATGAGATTGAGCCCGGCGATGAAATCGACGAGATCGGCGAGGCCGAGGCTGCAATCGCCCTTCTGGGCGCGCCGCTTGCCGAGCGAGAGCAGACGGGTGAGCCGACCCCAGGCGGCCCGGTCGCGCGGATAGGCCAGGATATCGGGCGTTCCGTCGGCAAAGACCAGGCGCGCCCCGACCGCGAGCCGCAAGCCCGCCTCGTTCGCCGCCATATGGGCCCGCACCACGCCCGCCACGCTGTTGCGGTCCGCGATGCCGATGCCGGCGAGGCCTAGCCGCTTGGCGCAGACCACCAGCTCCTGCGCACGGGAAGCCCCGCGCAGGAAGGAGAAATTGGTGGTGACGGCGAGCTCGGCATACATCACGCAACATCCGGATTGTTAGCAAACAACCATCAGGCAAACAGGCCGTGCAGGAACCAGCGCGGCTCCTGAAGCTCGCGTCCAAAGAGGCCTTCGCGATAGACCCAGAGCCGCAGGCCTTCACGGCTCTCGACGCGGAAATAATCGCGGGTCAGCGCGCGTCCCTTCGGGTCGTGCCACCATTCCATGGCGATGCGCTCGGGTCCTTCCGCATGGGCGACCTGGTGCAGCACCCGCCGCCAGCGGAACCGCACCGGCGGCCCGTCGGGAACTTCCGCGATTGCCTCGATCGGCTCGGGACGTCCGAGCAGACGAATCGGCCGCGGCGGGCAGAGGCCATCCTGGTGGAAGCGATTTTCGTCCTCCGCCGCAGCGCCAGGTCGGGCATCCATCTTCATGAGCTCGATCTGTTTAAGGGACGCACTGTGTTTCACTCCTTCTCCCCGAAGGGGAGAAGGTGGGATGAGGGGGCCCCGGCGGTGCGATACGGAACGATCGTAACCCCCTCTCCTCACCTTCTCCCCTTCGGGGCGAGGGAGTGAAACGCCGTGCTTCATGATAAATTTTTCGCGCCCGACATGCGCCGGCACGGCCGCGACCGCGAATTCCGGGATGTGGCTGTCATGCGGCAGCGCGCGCGTCACCCGGCGCAGCCCGAAGCGCGCCCCCAGGCGATCGACCAGATGGGTCAGCGCCGCACCGTGGTCGGGTGTCGTGAGGCCGGTCTGCACCGGATCGCAGCGCTCGGTCGCGAGCGCCGCCAGCCGCACCACATCGAAACCGAAGCCGGGATCGCAAACCTCCCCGGCAGCGGCGAGCCGCTCGCCGAACAACGCCCGCATGCGGGCCGGATCGCGCAGCGGCGCACCGGTCCCGATCTCGCACCGATGGACCTTGCCGTCGGTGCGGAACAACGCGACCTGCAGGCGGCGGGCGCCTTCGCCGCGCCGCTCCAGCATGTGGGCGAGCTCCTGGGCCAGGAGCTCAGTGGTGCGCAGCACGTCGGCTTCGAGCAGGATCGGATCGGCGAAGCGGCGTTCCGCCACATAAGGCGGAACCGGCAGGCGCGGCGTGATCGGCTCGTCGTCGCGCCCCATGGCTTGATCGATGCGGCGGATGAATTCCTCGCCGAAGCGGGCGGCGAGCGGCGCGCGCGGACGATCGATCACGTCGGCTATGGATTTGAAGCCGGCCTGCCCCAAGGCGACCGCGATGTCGGGCGCAATGCGCAGCGCCGCGAGCCGCAAGGGCAGCAGCGCATCGCGGGTGCCGCCGGGTGGAACGATGAGGTGCTGCTTTTGCTTACCTTCCCCTGCAAGGGGAAGGGAGAAACGCGCCACCGCCCAGGCGCAGCCGACCGTGTCGGCGATGGCGGCGCGGACTGCAAAGCCCTGCCGCTCGAGGCGCTGCACGATGTCGCCGCGGAAGGCGGCCTCGCCGCCGAACAGATGCGCGCAACCCGTGATGTCGAGCATCAGTCCGTCCGGCGGATCGAGCCCGATGAGCGGCGTGTAGCGGTCGCACCAGTCGGCCACGGCCGCGAGCAGGCTGCGGTCGGCGTCTGGATCGGCGTCCGCGACGGTCAGCGTCGGATACATCGCCTTGGCGTCGGCCAGCGCCATGCCGACGCGCAGGCCGCGCCGCGCGGCCGCATCGTTCACGGCCGCCAGCTGCAGGGCATTCTTGACCTGCAGGGCGATGACCAAAGGCGCCGGCTCAGGCGATGCGGCGGAGCGGGTACGTGCGATCCGGTCGGTCGCGAGCCGTCTCAGCCACACCGAGAGATAGCGTCTGCGGGACGAAGGTGCGCTCATCGTGGTTCCATCCCGTGATCCAGCGGCCGCAGCGACCGCGCCGGTTCCGCTGCAAGGAGAGATCGAAGCTGGTGCCGCCGAGCCCGCCGAAGCGGTCAGGCTCGCTCAAGGCCGCCGCGACCTGCCAGCGGGTCAGGGCGGCGGATGGCAGCGGGGTGGGCCGGTGCCGCAGCAACAGGCCAAGCCCGCCGCCGGCTTGCGCGGCGAGCGACAGGCGGCGCGTCGCGGTGAAATCGGCGGCCGCGCCGGCCTCCGGCAGCTCGGCCAGAACGGCCGCCAAAGCCGGACATTTGAGCGCCTCCTCGAAGGCCCAAAGCGCATCGAGCGGATGGGCGACCCGCAGGATCAGCAACCGATCCATGGCGAGCCCAAGACGATCGAGGCCGGGCCCATAGGGGGTGCCGGCTTCGAGCGCCGCATAGTCGGTCGCAATGCAGAGCACGTCGCGGCCATCGGCCGCCGCCCGGGCCGCAATGGCGAGCCCAAACCCGAAGGCGGAGCCGAGCTGCAGCTCGCTTGCGGGCGCCAGCTCATGCAAAGCCCCGTAGGCAACACCCCCCTGGAGCGCGTCATCGAGGGCCGGCACGCCTAACCGGAGCGAGCCCTCTTGCGCGCCCAGGGGGGAAAACCTGGGAGAAAATGCAGCCCTGCCTGGATCGATCGCGGCGACCTCCCGCCGAAGGCGGGAAAGGGAGGGGGAGGCCGTGCCGGTAAGGGCCGAAGGCATTTGCAACCTGAGATGTTCATGTTTTGTTCCTATTGATTCCTCAGCCCCGGACGGGAGTCAAGGAGACTCTCCGGTGCCCGGGCTGACGCCGTTTACTAACGGGCCGGTCGCGGCGCATACATGCCTCCCCATCGGCTCAGCGCGCGCCGCGAAGACACCGGAACGACCATTCATGGAACCCGACAAGGACGGCTTCCGCTTCATCGGCAGGCCCGTGCGCCGCGCCGAGGACGAGCGGCTGGTCACTGGCAAAGGCCGTTTCACCGACGATTTCAAGCTCGACCATCAGGCCTATGCGGCGATGGTCCGCTCGCCCCATCCGCACGCGCGCATTCGCGGCATCGATACGGCGCGCGCCCGCGCCCTGCCGGGCGTGCTCGGCGTCTTCACCGGGGCCGACTGCCTGGCCGATCATCTTGGGCCCATACCGCACGATCCCCTGCCCAAGACCAAATACGACATGAAGCTGCACGCCCCCGGCGGCGGTGCCGTCTTCATCGGCCCGCATCTGCTGCTGCCGCCCGACAAGGCGCGGCATGTGGGCGAGGCCGTCGCCATGGTGGTGGCCGACACCTTGGCACAGGCGCTCGACGGCGCCGAGGCGGTCGAGGTCGACTACGAGGTGCTGCCCCATGTGCTGCATGCGCAGGACGCCATGGCGCCCGGCGCCCCGAAAGTCTGGGACGAGGTCACCGACAATATTCCGGTCGAGACCTGGTTCGGGGACCGGGCCGCGACCGATCGTGCATTCGCGGGCGCCGATCACGTGGTCAAGATGGATTTCCATATCGGCCGGGTGACCGGGGTGCCGCTCGAGCCGCGCGCCGCGGTTGCCGAATACGATGGCGCGACCGACCGCTATACGCTCTATGCCGGCAGCGGCGGCGCGGTGCGCCAGAAGCGCGAGCTCGCGACCGTGCTCGGCATCGCGCCCGAGCGGCTGCGGGTTCTCTCCCACGACGTCGGCGGCAATTTCGGCACCCGCAACCGCGTCTTCGTGGAGTTCGGCTTGGTATTGTGGGCGGCCCACAAGCTCGAGCGTCCGGTCAAATATACAGCGACGCGCTCGGAAGCCTTTCTCAGCGACTACCAGGGCCGCGATCTGGTCAGCAGGGTCGAGCTGGCGCTGCGCCAAGATGGCCGCTTTCTCGCCATGCGGGCCACCAATATCAGCAATGTGGGAGCGCGCGCCGTCTCGTTCTCGCCGCTGAGCAAAGGCTCCGGCCTGATCCCGGGATCCTACGACATTCCAGCGGTCACGCTGCGGGCGATGGCGGTCTACACCAACACGATGCCCACGCAGGCCTATCGCAGTTCCGGCCGGCCGGAGGTGACCTATGCGATCGAGCGGCTGATCGACCGGGCCGCGCTCGAGCTCGGCTTCGACCGCATCAAGCTGCGGCGCCGCAACCTGATCAAGCCGGCCGCCATGCCGTACCGCAACGGGGTCGGCATGCTTTATGACAGCGGCCGCTATGCGGAGAACATGGACTGGGCGATGGAGATCGCCGATTGGAAGGGCTTCGAGCGGCGCCGGCGCGAAGCCAAAAAGCGCGGCAAGCTGCTCGGCCGCGGCCTTGCCAATTACGTGGAGTCCTCGATCGGGGCTCCCAACGAGCAGGCGCGGCTCGCGGTGCTGCCGGAAGGGCGGATCGACGTGGTGATCGGCACGCAGCCAAGCGGGCAGGGCCACGAAACCAGCTTTGCCCAGGTGGTTTCCGATCTGCTCCATGTGCCGGTCGAGACCGTCAAGATCATCTACGGCGACACCGACGTGGTGAAGGCCGGCGGCGGCACCCATTCGGGCCGCTCCATGCGCCATGCCGCCACGGTATTCTCTCTCGCCTCAGCCGAGCTGATCGCCAAGGCCAAGCGCATCGCCGCCATCGCGTTCGACACCTCGCCCTCGCAAGTGGAATTCAACGATGGCCGCTTCTCCGCTCGCGACACCAATCGCACCTTCGATTTCTTCGAGCTGGCGCGCGAATCCGCGCAGCTCGATCTGCAGGACGATCTCAAGTCCGGGCTCACGGTTGTCACCGACAACGAGATGCACGATCCGGTGTTTCCCAACGGCTGCGCCATCTGCGAGGTCGAGGTCGATCCGGCGACCGGCGAGGTGAATATTCTGCGTTACGCCTCGGTGGACGACGTCGGCCGCTGCATCAATCCGCTGATCGTGCATGGCCAGACCCACGGCGCCATCGCCCAGGGCGTCGGCCAGGCCATGTGGGAGCAGGTCTATGTCGAGCCAGACAGCGGCCAGCCGCTCACCGGCTCGCTGATGGACTACGGGATGCCGCGCGCCGACACGCTGCCGTCGTTCCGCACCGAGATCGCCGAGGTGCTGTCGCCGACCAACCCGCTCGGCATCAAGGCCGGCGGTGAGGGCGGCACCACCGCGGCCCCGGCCGTCATGATCAGCGGTATCCTCGATGCGCTGCACGATCTCGGCGTGCGCGATCTCCAGATGCCGGCGACGCCGTTCGCAATCTGGCAGGCGATCCAGGCCGCGAAAGAGGAGCCCGCAGGGACGCTGCCATGACCAGACTCTCTGTCGCCATAATCCTGCTGCTTGCCGCGAGCCCGTTTGCCGCGGCGCAGGAGCGTCCTTCGGTACGGCCCGAGCCGGGCCTGTGGAAGGTGCTGCTCAAATTCACCCAGAACGGCAAGCCGATGTCGGACAAGACCGAGAGCATCTGCTATGCGGCCGCGCAATTCGATGATCTGGTGGCGACCTTCGCGACACCATTCCCGGATCACGACTGCACCCGCAACCACACGATCGCGGGCAAGACCTTGAGGCTGACAGCGGCATGCAAGGAGGACGCCCCGCAAGGCGGCACGCTGTCGGTCACACAGGAAGGCAGCTATGTGTTCGAGGACGCGGGGCGGTTTACCGGGTCCCTGGTCACGACCTTTGCGCCGCCGAACCAGCCGGTCACCGTCATCTCGACCAGCAAGGCCGCCGAGCGTGTCGGCCCGTGCCCCGAATAGGCCCCGCGGCTTGCGCCCTCCATTGCGTTGCCGTGACCACAAGTCGTAGTTTCGCGCCGAACCAACCATCCGAGGAATAGTCATGCTCGATGTTGCGCCCGCGACCCGCCGCTCCGGTGCTGCCGATGGGCCGCCGCTGGATTTCCAGCAGCATCTGGCGGCGCTGGAGGCGCAGGGGCTGGTCACCCGCATCGATCGACCGATCAACAAGGACACCGAATTGCACCCGCTGGTGCGCTGGCAGTTTCAGGGCGGGCTCGCCGAGGATCAGCGCCGGGCATTCCTGTTCACCCATGTGGTGGATTCGGCCGGCCGCCGCTACGACATGCCGGTCGCGGTCGGGGCGCTCGGCGCTTCGCCGCGCATCTACTCGGTCGGCATGGGCCGTCCGGTCGACGAGATCGAGACCGCCTGGACCAATGCCATCGCGCATCCGATCGCGCCGGTGCGGGTCACCGCGCCGCCCTGCCAGGAAGTCGTGATCACGGGCGCCGATCTGTGCATCCCCCATCAGGGGCTCGCCGCGCTGCCGGTGCCGATCTCGACGCCGGGCTTCGATGCGGCGCCATATCTCACCGCCACGCTGTGCGTCACCCGGGATCCGGACACCGGCATCCGCAACATGGGGACCTACCGGGCCGGCCTCAAAGCCACCGACCGGCTCGGCGTGCGCATGGCGGCGCGGCTCGGCGGCGCCGGCGGCTACGCCCATTGGCGCAAATACAGCAAGCGCAAGGAGCCGATGCCATGCTGCATCGTGATCGGCTGCGCCCCGGTGGTGATGTTCACCGGCCCCATGAAGCTCGCGCTCGATCTCGACGAGATGGCGGTCGCGGGCGGGCTCGCGGGCGCCCCGATCCGGATCGCCAGGGCG